>JAUIKE010000230.1 GCA_030430845.1 Bacteroidia bacterium
CGCTCGGCGGCGAAAGCTTCCAACCTTGGGCGTCAGCCCAAGGAATAAAAAACGCTTCCTCAAAAGCTGCGTAGCTGCGACACTTTTCACAAATCTTGTAACATCAGTCTGTAGTAAAACCTGAAACTAAAAAATCACCCTATGCCCTTTACCAGATTAGCAAATTTCCTTATCGTAGTCCTTACTCTCAGTATTTTTTATTGCTCTAATCCGTCCAGAGAAAATCAACCGAATCAAAGGCCCAACCTGCTCCTCATCGTTGCCGATGATCTGGGCTATGCCGACCTGGGTTGTTATGGCGGTGACATCGAAACGCCTAATATCGATGCGCTGGCAGCCCGAGGCTTGCGCTTCAGTAGATTTCACACTTCTCCATATTGTGCGCCTACGCGGGCTATGCTGCTTTCAGGAAATGATAACCACATTGCCGGAATGGGAATCCAGAGTTTCAGTGCCGATGCCTTTGGCTATGAAGGGAAATTAAGCGACCGAATCGCCACGATTCCGGAGGTGTTAAGAGAAGCCGGCTACCATACCTATATGACCGGTAAATGGCACTTGGGACGGGACGCTATGTCGAATCCACAACAAAAGGGCTTTGAAAAGTCTTTTGTGAATACACTCTGGGGAGGAAATCATTATAATAATATTGGCCTGGCCAGAGGCGCTCCAGTTTCTGTTTACACGGAGCATGGACAAGAAGTACTATGGCCGGAAGGAGCATATTCTACCGATCTTTATACCGATAAATTAATCCAATATATTGAAGAAAATAAAGAAAGTGAACAACCCTTTTTCGCCTTTGCTGCATATACCTCTCCGCATTGGCCTTTACAGGTCAATGAAAAATATTGGAAAAAATATGAAGGGCGCTATGATGGAGGATATGAAAAATTGAAAGAAGATCGTCTGAATAGTTTGAAAAAAGCAGGAATGATCCCACAAGATGCCGTACTTCCACCCAATCATGAAAGTGTTATTCCATGGGACTCTCTGTCTGTGTCTGAAAAAAAGAAGGAAGCCAGAAAAATGGAACTATATGCCGGGATGCTTGATAATCTGGACGTAAACATCGGTCGTCTCCTGGATTATCTTTGGGGAATTGGAGAATTAGACAATACCTTGATCGTCTTTATGTCGGACAATGGGGCAGCAGCAGAGGATTTTTACCATCATCCGGGATACAAAGATTTTCTGCAGGAGTATTACAATAATGAGTATGAAAATATGGGAAAAGCCGGTTCTTTTGTGTCCTACGGGCCACAATGGGCCGAAGCAGGATCTGCTCCCTTTCGTTACTTTAAAGGACAAATCACGGAGGGAGGGAATGTAGCTCCTATGATCATCGCAGGGCCTGGAGTAGCATGGCAAAATGAAATCTTTCACGGACTAAGCACTGTCATGGACCTCGCCCCAAGCTTCTATGAATTCGCGCAGGCTTCTTACCCGGATTCTCTTAGAAATAAAAAATTATACCCCTTAAAAGGACGTTCTTTAAAAGGACTTCTTTCAAAGAATGAAGAACAAGTACACCCGGAAGAATATATCTTCGGCCTGGAACATGCCGGAAGAGCCATGATCAGGAAAGGTAACTGGAAAATACTCAGTAACAACCGACCTTTTCATAGAGATAGCTTTCAATTGTTTAATCTTGCTGAAGACCTGGCTGAATTGAACGATCTTAAAGATGAACAAGCAGACAAGCACCAGGAGTTACTCGGTGAGTGGGATCAATTCGTTAATGAAATTAAAGCGCAGTTTCCTCCTCCCAGCAGAAAATAATAACCCAATAACTAATAAACCAATAACCATGCCATCAGGATACTCCAAAACACCTCTAGCTAAAAAGCTAGGTATCAAAGAAGGGTTTAGCGTCTTACTCCATGATGCTCCCGAACATTATTGGTCCTTATTTTCAGATTTGCCCGAAGCTTTGTCTATTGTAGAAGGGATTCCAATGGGAGAAAAAATAGATTTTATCCATCTGTTTTTTACCAGCTGGGATGATTTGACGGCCCATGCTCTAAAATACAAAGAAGCATTGAAAAAAGATGGGCTGATGTGGGTCAGCTGGCCCAAAGGAAAGTCTAAGATTCTCACTGATCTCAAACGGGATCCCATCAGAGAATATCTTCTGGACATAGGATTGGTAGATGTAAAAGTAGCGGCAGTGGATGATGATTGGAGCGCTTTGAAGTTCGTTTACCGGAAAAAAGACCGCTAATAACTCCGCTTTCATATATAAAAATCGCCGTTTCGGGTCATTTTTGCTGCATTAGTCTATGTTCGGGAAGGGATCCCTTGATTCCAGATAGATGTTTTTTACCTTTAAGGAGGATCTATAAAAAACGATATCATGAAATCACCTTTGAATTGGGGATCTTGTCCTGGACAAGCATCTCACTTCTTTCGAATTTTGTTTATTCTTCCGTTGTTCTTTGTAATGACGGTGGGCGGGCATGCACAGGGTAAAGACGTTTATCACCAGATTAACCGCCTATTGACTCAATCCTCAGGCGTACAGGATTCCATCCGTCGCGAGATCTCCAGGATCTCTTATTTAATGACTTCTTCCGCGAATAATCCCAATTTTTACCTGAACCCCAACTGGCAAAGCAGCTTCATCATTACAAATGAGCAGAAAGTGTACCATTTCAGTGGCCGGATGAACGCGCTGGATAACTCGATCGAAGTAAAACTTGAAGAGGAGATCCGTACCATCCACCCCGATCAGTTACAAGTCGTCGTTATCGGAACCCGATCTTTTCTACCCACGAAAGGAACATCCATTGACTTTACGAACCAGCGGAATGTATACCTTGAAGTGCTGTCCTATGGAAAAATCCATTTAATGGTGCATTATTTCTATCGCTCCCAGTCTGGTGTGAATAACCGGCTTTCTCCCAACACCAATGGAGGGAATTTTAAAATTTTGCCGATTTATTATTACACCAAGGATGGAGAAGATATTACTCGTTTGCGGACGTCTAAAAAAAGAATATTGTCCTTATTCGGTGATCAGAGCGACCAGGTTGAAAATTTTGCGAGAGACAATCGCCTCCGCTTTTCGGACGATAACCATTTAGTCCGTATTTTTGATTACTATAATAGTCTGAATCAATAATCTGTTTTTAGCAGCTTAAGTATCAATACTATGAAGCACATTAAAATCCTCCTTTTTGCAATACTCTTATCTTCTTTTGCTTTGGCTCAGTCCCAGCCTCTTTCAGCCTTTGATAACCTCCTTAACCGAAGCTGGTCGGCCGAGGGACAATGGGGAGATGGCACTGACTTCAAACAGGATATTACTTTTGAATATGACCTGAATAACAAAATCATCGTCAGTAAGGCCAATGGGTTTACGAATGAAAGTCAAACGAAGTACGGACCCAGAAATCATGGTATTCGTAGGTATGATGCGGCTTCTGAAACCATCAGATTTTGGGAATTCGATGCGTTCGGCGGTCTTACAGAAGGTAGCGTGAAGACGGAAGGAAAAAACATTTTTTATCAATACCAATACGGGGATACCTTTCTAACGGATATGTGGGAATATGTGGATGAGGACACTTACAATTTTAAAGTAGGGACCTATGAGAAGGGTAACTGGAAAGAAATTTATTTGGACACCCAGTTTAAAGCCACTTCTAATGTCTCTTTAACCGAAGGACAAGAAGATCTGCCGTTCCGTCAAATCCCGGATTATCCTGAAAAATACACCGCAACTACTGTCGCTGCCAGATTGGTAGATGGCCTGGGCTTTAGATTTTATTGGGCGTCGGAAGGCCTTCGGCAGCAAGATCTGGATTATCGACCCAATCCGGAGGCCCGCACCTTGGGAGAAACTATTGACCACATTCATGGTCTTGTCTCAACCTTGGTAAATGCTGTTAATGAACGCCCCAATACCGGTTCGAATATTGCCGACCTCAGCTTTGCCGAAAAGCGCAAACAAACCCTACTGAATTTAAAAGAAGCCAGCGACATCCTGCGGTCGAGCAAGTCGAAGAAGCTAAATGATTTCAAAATCATTTTTCAACGCGGAGATAATAAAACTGAGTTTCCTTTTTGGAATGAGATCAACGGGCCTGTGGCCGATGCCCTCTGGCATGTCGGTCAGGTAGTGAGCTTCCGCCGCTCGGCCGGAAATCCTTTGCCGAGTGGTGTGAATGTACTGACCGGCCAGAAAAGGGAATGAAAAAAAGTTTGATTTGAAATTATTGCAGGTGCAACTAATTTAAATAGGTATGCTCATTGAGAGTAGAAAAGAAAAGATCATTTTTAAATTTCAAATCGACTCAAATGAGAATGCTAATCACACTGGGGCTGGTTATCAGCCTGATTACCTATGTGCAAGGACAACAGGATCTTAATGAAAATGTAAAAGTCATTCAACTGGCGTCTGAGATCCTGGGCCAGGAACGCGAGATTATTCTATTTTCTTCTCCCAATATTTCTAAAGCAGGTGATAAGCTACCTACCATTTATTTGTTGGATGGAAAAGTAAACTTCTTTCTCGTATGTGGCTTGATCGCTAATCTTGAGAGGGCAGACCTTTTGCCTCCCCTTAACCTGGTCGGAATCAATACCTATGATTATGATCGGGAATATGACTTGTCTACACCGGCTAAGTCAGATGATGTCTGGTTCAAAACCGGCGGTACGGGAAACTTCCAGCAATTTCTTGTTGAAGAAGTGATTCCTTTGGCTGAAAAAGAATTGCCGGCTGGTGGCTATCGCCTTTTGATAGGGCATTCTTTCGGAGGAAGCTTCGGGCTACATATGTTGCTTAACCAACCAGAGGTCTTTCAGGCTGCCATTTTTGCTGATCCAAGCTTATGGTGGAATGATGCGGAGCTTTTGCCTATGATAAAGGAAAGTAAATCACACTTAACTGATAAGCGACTCTATTTTTCAGAGGCCGGACAAAATAAAGAGTCCTTAGCGTATTTCAATACCGTGAAAACAACGCTACAATCGCGGGACCATAAGTTTGAAAACTTCCCTTCGGAAAACCATGTCAGTACCTTGCCTTCTTCGATATTTTCCGGCATGAAATTTTGTTTTAACCCTTTTATAGAGTTGGAAGCCCTTTATCAGGAAGAAGATTTACCCATAGAGAAGATCAAATCTCTGATTGAGGGATTATCCGAAGCTTACCAAACAAATATTTACCCCCGCAGCCGTCCGATTGCCTCCCAGGCAAGAGGTATGACCAAACAAGGCCATCCGAAAGAGGCGATCCCAATTTTGGAATACCTTAGGCAATTCGACCCTGACAATATCATGGTGCTGAACTACCTCGGGGAAGCCTATCAGGAAAACAAGGAATTTGATAAAGCCCGGCCGGTGTACGAGCATTCCCTCGAAATAGCCAAAGCTCAGAAATCGCCAATGGTCCGCTGGATCGAAAAACGACTTTCGGAGTTTTGATACCAGGCTAACAGCCGCAGAGCAGCGGAGCTTTTTTAACCTAGGGTTTCCATACCCTAGGTTAAAAAATCCTTGTTCGTAACTTTCTTGGCAGGAAGCTAGTACTTACAAACACAAAATATAGTCGTAATGCTTCCATTGGTAGAAGCTTATGGCTTTGTAGGCTCAAATGCTTTAATTTTGTGTGAAATATTCCAATACTGATTATGCAGGTAGTTCGATCTATTACCCTTTTCATGGCAATAACGCTTAGCTGGATCTTGTTTTTGCCCCCATTATCTTCCCAAAGTGAGGATAATAGGGTAAAGATTGATAGCCTCGAAACACTTTTAGAGCAAAACAGCGCCCTAGACAAAAAGCGTGTGGATATTCTAAACGAACTGGGGTATGAATATTGGATCATTAACCCTAACAAGAGTGAAGAATTTGGTACGCAGGCGCTGGAAATCTCCAAAATTCTCCCTTACGAAGCAGGTAAGGCCTACGCCAATCGAGTGATAGGTGTTTCTCATTGGGCCAGGGGAAATCTGGATCTGGCCTTTCGTTTTTTGCTGGCTGCTGAGGAACAGTATCGTTATATCCAGGATTCTTTAGGCCTTGCGAACAGCATGCTGAATCTCGGAATGGCTTACGCCGATCAGCAGAATTTTTCCTCAGCCTCTCATAAATACAATCAGGCGCTGGATCTTTTTTCTAAGCTGAATGAGCGTTCCAGAGTTGCGACGACCTACACCAAAATGGCCGATATGCTCATCCAAAAAGAAGATTATCAGGATGCTTATGACTATCTGGCCAGAGCCCTGGACATTCACAAAACAAATAAGTTTTTGTATGGAATTGCGGAGGCGAACAGCAAGCTTGGTAAAATATCCATGGCTCGGGAAGCATATGATGAAGCTATTTCATATCTGCTTTTGGCGGTATCCGCCGCTAAGCAACGCAACGATCGGGTCGGCCTGGCTGATTATTACCAAAGTATCGGGGCCGCTTATGAAAGTAAGCAGGATTTTGGACAGGCTGAGACTTACCTGAACTTAAGTAAAGCAATCGCCCGGCAATATGATTTGAAGAAAACCCTCCGTGATGTATACCTGTCCTTCAAAAACCTGGAGATAGAACGAAATAATCTTCCTTCCGCCATTGCCTATTACGATCAATATCTGGCAGTGAAAGACGAACTTTTTAACGAAGAAAAATCGAATATCATTGCTAATATGGAGGCTCGCAGAGCCTATGATCGCAAGGAACAACAGCTTCAGATCGCTCAAAATAACCTGGATCTGATGACGCATAAGAATAAGGCCAACAACCTAATGAAAGTAGCTTTATTTCTCGGCCTACTAGCCATCATTGCTATCGCTTGGGGGCTTATCCAACGGAAAAATAAAAAATTGATCAATAAACAAAAAGATCTGGAAAAGGCCGAAACTGAAACACATGAGTTGAAAGATGCCATCCGCTCAAAAGAACAGGAACTGACGTCTTACACCCTCAATTTTGTCCAAAAAAATGAGCTTATCTCTGATTTGAAAAATGCGATTCAACAAATCAAATCAGATGTAGCCAAAAGCCATCGTCCCAAATTGGATGCTCTCGCTCGAAAAATCGACTCGGTAACACGGATGGACGAAGACTGGAACGACTTCAGAAAACATTTCGAAAGCGTTCACCCCACACTCATGAATCACCTGAATCAGGACTTTCCCGACCTTACCAAAAATGAATTTAAGCTGATCGCCCTAATCCGCCTGAACCTATCTTCTAAAGAAATCAGTTCCGTGCTTGGGATCTCTCCGGATAGTGTAAAGACCGCCCGGTATAGATTGCGCAAAAAACTCAGTCTGGAAAACCAGGAGGACTTATTTGATTTTCTGATGGGATATGAAGGCTAAGCTGATTTCGGTGACAGGGACCTTTTTTTTAATCGGAACACTAAGGAAAAAACTTCCGACAATGAAAAAATGCACTCAATTGACCTTTCTGATTCTCTGTACCTGTTATTTTCCTCTTGCCTTGTTTTCACAACTTCCGCTTAATCTCGATTTTGAAAAGCTAAGTGTTGAAGGCATTCATCGGCCCTGGGGCTGGAATGTTTATGCATACTCGGCTAACACCAGAGCTGTTTGTGACAGCTTGAATGTACATGCAGGGACTTATAGCTTACTGCTTGAAAACAAAACAGAAGGAGATAGCAACCTATTCGAGCTGGCCTTTTTTATGGAACCCAGCCAGATCTTAAATAAAAAGCTCAGGTTGGAGGGCTGGATAAAAACGGAATCAATCCAAGGGAATACCGGCTTACGAATGTTTACGGTAGGCCCGGATGGAGATGGTTTTGCCGAACTGGAGGAGGATAAAGTCTCCATTACCCAATCTTCGAAAGACTGGAAAAAATATACGCTTTCTCTGTCTGTGAATGAACGCGCTCATTCGATTTATGTGTCGGCTTTTTTATCCGGCCAGGGAAAGGCTTTTGTGGATGATTTGAAATTGTATGTTGACGATCAGTTGGCCAGAGAAGTGCCGGTAGCTCCCTCTTTTTCCCTTGATCAAATAGAGGAATTGGGAGAAAATACCCGCTCATTTTCCACTGTGCAGCCATCCACAAATACTGAATACGTTCCGGAAGCCTTTACCGACCTCTACTACTTCAAAGAATTAGTTGGCGATGCCCGGATCATTGCACTGGGGGAAGCGACTCATGGCACGGGTGAGTTTTTTCAGCTCAAACACCGCCTTTTTCAATATGCCGTTCATGAACTGGGGACTCGGGTATTTGTCCTGGAAGACAACCAGCTTTTGGTGGAGCGGGTTAATCAGTTTGTTCTGAATGGAAAAGGCACCGCCAGAGAGGTCATAAAAGGACTATTTGCCGTGTGGAGTACACAGGAAATGCTGGAGTTGATTCAGTGGGTGCGGGATTATAACCTGGCGAATCCTGATGACAAGCTTGAATTTGTGGGGATGGACGTTCAGAATCCCCAATTGGCCATCGATAGTTTGACTGCTTTTTTAGAAAAAAAGGATGAAGTGCTGCTTCAAAGAGTGGAGAATTTATGGGGTGATTATAAAAAAGGCTGGCAGCAGGCTTTTTATCAAGCAGACAGTATACTTATCGGTTGGGAAAAAAAGCTGGAGGAAGTCTTACAACTTGTTTCTGACAAAAGAGACAATTGGCTGGCAGAAGCCCAGAGTGTTCAGGATCAACAATCAGTCGAGTGGGCCGTCCAAAATGCCCGTTTGCTCACTCAAAACATGGCTTCTATTCGTTCATTTGGCTTTGAAGGCCGGGATAAAGCCATGGCTGAGAACGTAGAATGGATTCTAAATCTGCGCAAGCCGGGAACCCGCATGGTTGTTTGGGCCCACGATTCTCATATTAATCGCGGAGAAGCTCAAATGGCGGAGCAAAATTACTTTTTGGGCCAATCTATGGGAGCACATCTGACTCAAAAATTTGGCGATGATTATCGGGCCTTTGGCTTGTTTACTTATGGAGGCCTCTGCCGGGGAACGATTAGCTACAGTAATTTCACCCAGATTGAGTTTGATTTGTTTACCAGTCCGGTGGGAAGTCTGGATGAAGGTTTACACCAACTGTCTCTACTCAAGCGGAGCCCCTTTCTATTGATGAACCTACGGCCATACAAAAAGATGGATTGGATGAATATGCAGCGCCCGGTTCGCTATGTGGGTTATGTGGCGGAAGATTACGGTTTCGGCGGGCGATATGTGATTCCGGATCAGTTTGATGGGGTATTTTTTGTGGATAAAACCAGAGCCTCCAAAGAGATTAATAATGAATAGGGGCCGCCAGGCCCCTATTCATTAAAAGGTTGTGGTCCCTACAAAAATATCAGAACCTTCTAAAGGTACTAATTGGCCTGAGTAGGTCAGGCGCTGTCCGTAAAGACCGGTCAGATAGATGGTTCCATATCCTCCGTCAGATATATTCAGAAGCAGGTTCAAAGTGGTATATCCAAATAAGGTAATGTTGATGGTGGCTCCTTTTCCTGGGCCAAGGTCTTTTACATCATAACGCGTAATGCGTCCGTCGACCGTCTCGCCTCCAAGGCCGTTTCGTCCGAGGCGGGCATTGTCAAAGGCAATTTGCACAACGCCGGCGCTATCCGCAACCGCGACAAAGTTGGTGTTTTCATTGACAAATATATTATTGCCACGTCGATCGCGCAGGGTGTTGGCTCTTAGTACCCACTCCTGGCTATCCAGCATATTCATGAGCTTTTCGTGCTGAGCTTTCTTTTTGGCTTCTTTGGTAGATCCTTGCGCCATGGCTATCATGGGTAGGAACATAACTAATATGATCGCTAATTTTTTCATAGTTTCTTTTTTTATTAAACAACCGAGCCGAGGCCTCTGGTCGTTAAGTTTGGTTAAATAAATGCTATGGAAATTGAAAATCAGGTAGTTGTAAGGATCATATGGTGAAGTTTTTAACCAAAATATTTTGCCGTTGTAGTTCAACAGCTGATTGTTGAACTACACAGAACTAAGCTGTATAGAAAGGTGTGTTGAGGAGGAAAAAAGTAAGTAGACAGATGGTTTTTTTAAGTCCGTTTCATAAAATCCCGGCACGCTTCCATGATTTCACGGGTAGAGCGAGCATTGTCCCAATGACCGGTGGTCACGATAACCAATTGTTTGGAAGGCACAATAAAAATGTGATGTCCTCCTGAACCTCCCGCAAAGAAATAAAAGGGATGCTCATCCTTGGAGGTCATCCAGAGATAGCCATAGTCCATTATAGAAGTGGCATCGTAGGCCTTAGAAAGTGTTTGCTGTATCCATGATTTAGAAATAATGCGCTCATTTTTCCATTCTCCTTCCGCTAAAAGCAATTGCCCGATTTTGACCATGTCTCTGGGTCGAAGATAAAGCTCGGAATGCCCCCGGTACTCACCAGTGCGGTCCTGCTGCCAATAAACATTTTCAATGCCCAGGGGTGAAAAAAGATGCTTTTTTGCAAAGGCTAAAGTAGACTGCCCGCTTGCTCTCGAAAGAATACCCGATAATAAATGTGCCACTGCCGAATTATACGAAAATCGTTTACCCGGCAGGGTATCCATTGGGAATTCTTCCAGCAAAAAACAATGAGGTGATTCATGAAACCACCATTCGTCTTTAATGCGCGCGCGGTTATTCCAGGCAATACCAGCTTGCATCTGCAGTAAATGCTCTATGCTTATGTCTTTTTTTTCTGCAACAGATTGACTAGAAGCACACTCCTTAAAAAAGGGAAGAACTTTTTGATGAACATTTTGGATCATTCCTTTGTCAATAGCAATACCTACTAATAAGCCAACAATACTTTTGGTGACAGACTTGACATTGTTGAGGCTGTCAGGCCTAAACCCATTGTAATAATGTTCGGCCAGTAGTCGGCCGTTTTTGCTGACTAAAAAACTGTGGATGTCTTCGTTTACGGGAGTGTTAGTGGAAAAATACTCGTGCACTTCCTGAATAGCGACCTCTAATCCTTTTTCCTGGCTGTAGGTTTCATTCAAGGAAATGGAGAAAATGCCTGTTAGAAGGATTGTTAAAGCGGAAAACTTTGTCAGGGTAAAATTCATGTTATGGATCTTATTCAAAAAATGGTCGGATGAAAGAGCGTGTTTGGAATTTGCTCCAAAGGGTGAGTTCCAAACACGCTGTAAGCTTAGATGTGATTCAAAGGCAGCCTGGTGTATGTGGCTCGCATTTAGAATTAAAAAGAATAATTATTTTTGAGCCCGAAACAGCATTCCTTTATGAAAGTACTTTCCTGGCTTAATAAAAGAATTTCCTATACCCGATCCTGGCGTCAAACCATCATCATCGGCTTGACAATGGCTGCTTTACTGGTATTTGTGCTGGTCTTCCTCGAGCCTTTTGACACTTATTATTTCGAAGCGCCCAATAAGAATTTGCTTCTGGCAGGATACGGGCCCTTTATTTTTTTTCCGGTTTTGCTGGTACATATTTTTACCGGTTGGGTGTATCGGACCCAGGCTCAGAAATGGTTTGTTTGGAATGAGGTGATCTTTGTTACTTGCCTTTTTTACAGGACATGAGCTTTGACGGCTTCGGAAAAATGCTGCATGAAAATGGCGCTTTTCGGATGGTTTTACCTGCTCATTCTACCCCGACTTTTAAAGGCAAGGTTTACGTACTGATCGATGGCTTTACAGGCAGCGCCTGCGAGCCCTCGGTGGATCGCCTGAAAAAGACCTTGGAATATGTCTTGAATAAGTTAATGAAAGTTTTGACACTGGGAACACTGAAAACACAGTTCGGTGTTTTCAGTGTTCCCAGTGTCAAAAAAACAGTGTTTTCAGTGTTCCCAGTGTCAAAAAAACAGTGCTCTCAGTGTCCCCAGTGTCGAAAAAAAACAGTGTTCCCAGTGTCAAAAAAAAACGTACACCACTAATCCAATAAAACACATCTTTCCCAATGTTTCCATCAATACCAAAAAGCACCCACGATGTATTTCAAAAAAATCATGCACCTTATTTTCGCTTTACTTCTATTCACTTTTGCCTGTAGTACTACAGAGCAATCATCTCAAGTACCCGACCTGGCCGGCCACTGGATGATGCAGGCCGTTTATCAGGAAGGGAATGATGTAACAGAAGAGCACAATCCTGAAAAAGACCGATACATTACCTTCCATGAAGACGGTACTTTCGAAACCGGCGGCAGCCCCTGGGGAGAAAATACCGGAAAATATATCTTCAATGAAGCCGATATGCGATTATTTCTTGACAGCGATGTCGGCGAAGAAGATGACAGCAACTGGATCATTAGCTTTCGCAACGATACCTTGCATTGGCAAGGCGTGGGTACTGCCTGGGCAGAGGATTTTGAGATCCTGCATGTGAAAAAATAAGTTAGTGACTGATTAGGCCGGCAGGCCTAATGAGTTCAGTAGCTTAATTTTGCTCTTAGC
>JAUIKE010000231.1 GCA_030430845.1 Bacteroidia bacterium
TTTGGGAGGTCGTTTTAAGAAAAAAACAAAGTTTTTTTCTTAAAACGACCTCCCAAATAAAATTTAATGGGGTGGGTAAAAACGAGGAACGAGTTTTTACACAACCCCAAAAACATATTATTGGTTGTGTGAACCCGCCGGCCGGCCGGCAGGAAGGCCGACCATACGGTCCGTACGGAAGGACTTTTTAGACAACCCCGTCGCCTGGCTTCACTAAATCATTAAAACTTTTAACATGAAAACCATCAATTGGAAAAGCACGATCATCTCAGCCATTATTGTATATGTTTTAGGCGTAAGCGCATTTGTAGCCTCTTATTTTGTGCCGGTCATGGAAGACCCGGATGTACAGGCCAACTGGGTACTATCACTGGTTTTGATCCCGGCAGCTATACTGGGGGCGCATATTTACTACCGAAAAGGGCACACAACAAACGGTTTTCTGCTGGGCGCCGCTATGTTTTTGATAGCGGGCATACTGGATGCAATTATTACCGTCCCATTTTTTATCATGCCATATGGAGGTAATCATTGGAGCTTCTTTACTGATCCCGGCTTTTGGCTGATCGCTGTGGAGTACATCAGCGTAGTGGCTGCTTACTGGCAAATTGAAAGAATAATTATTAAAGATTAAGAAAGCCCGCAACGCGGGCTTTCTTAATCTTTAATATTCCAAACTACTTACTTACCTTTGCGTCGATTTTAGAAACAACTACCATAATAAAGGATCAAAAAATTGAAACGCACAATGAAGAAGTACCTTCTTCTTTTTTCACTGCTGACGCTAAGCTGGGCCTGTCAGCAGGAAACGAAAACAACCGACCAAAACGAGGATACGCTGGAGAATATAGCTGATACCTTGCGCTATCCCCAAGAAGTACACCTGAAAAATCTACGTCAGCTTACTTTCGGAGGGGATAATGCTGAAGCTTACTTTAGCTTTGACAATTCCAAGCTGGTTTTTCAGGCTACGAATCCCGCCTGGGGTATTGAATGTGACCAGATATTCTATATGTCCACCAGGGGGTTCAGCGGTGAGCAGCCACCCATGCTGAGCACAGGCAAAGGGCGGACCACCTGCGCCTTTTTTATGCCCGGTGATACCAGCGTATTGTACGCTTCTACGCATGCAGCCAATGAAGCTTGCCCGGAAGCACCACGTACGCTGAACGGCAAATATGTGTGGCCGGTTTATCCTACTTTTGATATCTATGAATCTAACCTGGAAGGAGAGATTATCCGCCAACTAACCTCCGAACCTGGCTATGATGCAGAAGCCACCCTTTCTCCTGACGGTAAAAAAATTGTTTTTACCTCTGACCGGTCTGGAGATCTGGAACTTTACACCATGAATGCAGATGGAAGCGATGTTCGTCAAATCACCGATTCTTTGGGTTATGACGGCGGCGCTTTCTTCTCACCGGATGGGACAAAATTGGTTTGGAGAGCTTCGCGCCCCAAAACGCCTGAAGACATCAAAGTTTACAAAGACCTCCTCGCACAAGGTATGGTTCAGCCCACCAATATGGAAATCTACATCGCCAATGTGGATGGCTCCGGCGTAAAGCGCGTGACCAGCCTGGGAAAAGCGAACTGGGCACCCTTTTTCCATCCCTCAGGAAAAAAGATCCTTTTTTCTTCTAACCATCATTCGCCGGAAGGAGGACGCCCCAAATTCAACCTGTTCAGCATCAACCTGGACGGTACGGGCCTGCAGCAAATTACTTTTGACGATGTTTTCGACGCTTTCCCGATGTTTTCACGGGATGGCAAGCAATTGGTTTTTTCCTCTAACCGCAATAACGGCGGTACCCGGGATACCAATTTGTTTATTGCCGATTGGGTAGAGTAAAAAAGAAAAGAGGGGCATGGCCGTCGGCCATGCCCCTCTTTTCTTCTACGCTACGGCTACTTTCTGTTTCCTATTCGCTCTCCACTTTGCAATCCTTTCACCTATCGAATCTACTAATCGATACATGACCGGTACGATCAATAAGGTCAGGATCATGGAACTGGTCAATCCGCCGATCAGCACCCAGGCCAGGCCGTTTTTCCATTCCGAACCGGCTCCTTCAGCGACCGCAATCGGGATCATAGCGATCACCATGGCGATGGTAGTCATCAGAATTGGGCGGAAGCGGGCCATCGTCCCCTTAATAACGGCTTCCTTACTGGGCATGCCTTCTTCCTTGAGCTGATTCACAAAATCGACGATCAGGATCGCGTTTTTCACCACCAGTCCGACCAGCATGATCAATCCCAGCATACCGAAGATGCTCATGTTTTGCATCGCAAGGGCCAAAGCCAGGAAGGCTCCGATCAGGGCCACCGGTATAGAAAACATCACCGCCAATGGATAAATGTAGTTGTCATACAAGGCCACCATAATAAGGTATACCAGCAAAATGGATGTCATCAACGCCATCCCCAAAGAGCCGAAGGCCTCCTCTTGCTGTTCCAGGTTACCTCCATATTTGATATCCACTCCGGCCGGTGTGTCCGCTTCGGCGAGCAGGGCCTGGATCTCCTGTCCGACGGTTCCTTCTGCACGTCCGACTACTTGCGATTCAATGGTGATAGAGGTGATCTTGTCCTGGCGTTCCAGGCGGGCCGGGCCGGTACTAGGCGCAACCGCGGCAAACTGGCTGAGCTTAATCAGGTTGCCGGTATTATTCAAAAAGGTCAGGTTGCGGATGTCGTCGCCGTTACGACGGTCGAAGGCGTCGAGCTGTACCCGGATGTCATAGTCGTAGTCGCCGTCCTTGAACTTGGAGTCCGTATTACCGGTAAAGGCGTTTTGCATGGTAGCGCCCACAATGTCGAGGGTCAGCCCCAGGTTGGCCATACGCTCGCGGTCGATCTGTACCGCTATTTCCGGGTTCCCGCCTTCAACAGTGGATTCTACCTCGGTAGTGCCGGGTACTTGTTTGACAACTTCCTGTACGGTTTGGCCAAAGGCCATCAGCTCATCCAGATCAGACCCTTGAAGAATGATCTGGATCGGTGCCTCTGATCCACCACCAACCATACTTACTGGAGAAGCCGTGATTTTTGCTCCTGCAATACTTTCCTGTAGCGCTCTCTTGACCTGGTCCGCAAATTCGTCGGAGCCTAACTCGCGTTCTTCAGCCGGTACCAGCTTGACGTTCAGCTCCGCCATATAACTACTGGTGGTGCTGGCCATCTGTCCGCTACTTTGACCTACCGTGGTGAATACACTCACAATATCAGGGTCCTGCAATAACTTGTTTTCAATTTCCTGTGTGACGAAGTTGGTTTGCTCGATCGGTGATTCCTTCGGCAACTCTACCTGGATCTGAAACTCTCCATTATCGCCCGAACTCACAAACTCTGTTCCGATGTAACCATTGGTCATTAAGCCAAAGGAGGCAAATACCATAGCAAAGATCCCCACAATGGTGACCGCTTTGTATTTCAATGACCACTTCAGGATACTTTCGTAGCCTTCCTGAATGGAGTTAATGAAGCCCTCAAACCAAATGATCGGCCGGTCAAGGATCTTTTTATTATCCAAATGCTTGAGCTTCGAAAAGCGACTGGCCAGGTAGGGCGTCAAAGTAAAGGATACCAGTAAACTAATCGCCGTAGAAGCTACTACGACCAGCGAAAACTGGAACAACAAGTCGGCAATCATGCCCGTTACCATGGCAATAGGCAAGAATACCACGATGATCACCAGGGTGATGGACATAACCGATAATCCCATCTCATCCCACACCGCAATGGCTGCTTGCATCGGCGATTTGCCTCGCTCCTGGTGACTGTGTATGTTCTCCAAGACCACAATACTGTCATCCACGAGAATACCGACCACCAACGACAGGGCCAGCAACGTCATCAGGTTCAGTGTAAAGCCTGCCACACTCATCACGGCAAAGGTTGTGATGATGGAAACCGGAATGGCCACCATTACGATCAGGGCATTTCGGATACTGTGCAGGAAAAACAGCATGATCACCGCTACCAGGATCACCGCCAGGAAAAGGTCGTGGATCACAGCATCAGCGGCTTCCAGCGTAAAGATCGAGCTATCCTGAGCGATGTTAAACTTCAGGTTTTGGCCGGCATACCGCTCTTCCAGCCGGTGAAGCTCCTCTTTTACATTTTCTGCTACTTCAACGGTGTTACCGTCACTCTGCTTAGAGATCAGGATACCAAGAGAGTTTTGGCCATTGATACGGCTGATCGTCTCTGTTTCTTTTTTGAAGTCGTGTACTTCGGCCACGTCTTTGAGGTATACCGGCGCTCCGTCCTTTGTAGTCAGCACCAACTGCCGGAGTACATCCAGATTTTTGATCTTACCCGAGAGGCGAACGAGGATGTCCTGATCCTTATTGCGCACGCTACCGGTTGGGAAATCCATGTTAGCTGCATTGATCGCTTGCGAGATCTGCAGGAGGGACAGCTTGTAATAATCCAGTTTTTCCCCATCTACGTTTACGCGAATTTCGCGGCTTTCACCTCCCACGATCTGTACCTGTGCAACGCCCTCAATACGGGCCAGTTCCTGCTGGATGCGGTTCTCGAATAGGTTGGTAAAGGCTACTTCGTCCATGTCAGAGGTGGCTCCGATGCGCATGATCGGTAATTCGTCCAGGGAGAATTTGCCGATACTGGGGTCGATGATGTCCTCCGGCAGGTCTGCCGTAATGGCATCTACCTTCCGTTGCGCATCCTGCACGAGTTGGTCTATGTCGGCCCCGTATTTAAACTCCACAATGACGACGGATACGCCCTCCATGGAAATCGACTGGAGCTGATCCAGGTTCTCGAGGGTCGAAACGGCATCCTCGATCTTTTTAGTGACCGAGTTTTCCACTTCCTCTGGTGCGGCACCGGCGTAAACCGTTGTTACGGATAGTACCGGAGAGGAGATCTTGGGTAATAATTCATAGGTCAGGTTTTGATAACCCATGAGCCCGAAAAAACATAATATGGTGAACAAAACGACTACCAGGGTGGGCCGTTTAACTGATATTTCTGTTATGGACATTTTAGTTTTAATTGAAAGTGGGTGAATGAGTGAATAATCGCACTGAAAGCTGTGTTATTTCACGGCTCCTACTGTTTCCGCTGTTCGTTCGTTCAACACTTTTACCTGCTTACCATTGGAGAGGTTGATCTGACCGGTCGTAACTATGGTCTCTCCTTCTGTCAGGCCTTCGAGTATCAGGATCTTGTCGCCGGATTCTTCCCCGACCTTGACGTCGCGCAGGCTGACGGTCGTGTCTGCTTGCAGTACGTATACCTTGGCATCTTTTACACTTCCGATGACGGCATTACGAGGCACAAACAGTGCTTTTTCATCGGAATGCCCGTTGGTAGGCTGGATTTTCACATTTCCGTACATACCTGCCTTCAAAGGAAACTCCTTGTTGTTCGGTAATTCGATCTCTACATCATATTTTCTACCCAGGTCAGCCTGAACGCTGATCAGACTAACGTTTCCTTTAAATATTTTTTCTGGATACACTTCTGTTTCAATTTCGACCTGCTGACCCTTATGCACTTTTACAATATCAATTTCAGGAACTTTGACCACCATTTTCAGGCGACTGACATCCACCACACTGGCGATGGTAGCTCCGGGGGTAGCAAAACTCCCTTCCTCCACCCCTACTTCTTTGACGATGCCGGTCATCGGAGAGCGGACAACGGTATATTTCAGTTGCTGTTCTATGGCGGTTACATTGGTCTGCATATTTTGAAAATTCAGGCGGACTTCTTCCAGTTGCAATTGACTCACAGCGCCTGCGGTTAGCAGCCGCTCGTACCGTTCGACGTCTTTTTGTGCTTTGGCCAGAGAGGCCTCTGCGGTGGCTAATTGAGAACGGATGCCGGTATCGTCGATTTTTGCGATCATCTGCCCTTTCTGAACATAGCTGCCCTCCTGGATCGTCAAACTGGTCAGGCGGCCCTGGGCTTCGGCGATAATACTGAGTTCCTTCCGGGCCTCAAATGAACCGCTTAGGTTCAGGCTGTTGTCTTTTGTCAGCTTTTCTACATGGGCGACTCTGACGGGAATAGCCGTTATGACCTCTTCTTTCGGTTTGGCTTTTTCATCAATGACTTGTTTGTTGGAGTACAGTCTAAAGGCCATGAGGCTAAGCAGGCCAAGAATAACGGCTACAGCAAGGGTGATCTTGAATATTTTCATTTTATGAACGATTTTTTAATGGTTAATTTTTTACGTTATTGGCGATCAAGCGCCGGCTTATTTATTTATTCGCTGTGGATGTTTCAATAAGTCGAACCAGCTCTCCACTGGTTTTTAAGTGATCTAATTCGGCCAGCTTTTTCTGTAGCGTGGCGGTCAGGTACTGGGTTTGGGCCTCTTTAAGGCTGGTCTCCGCATTCAGCAATTCCGTAAGAGGGGCGATGCCCTCCTGATAGGATAGCTTGGTGATATCATAAAGCTCTTCGGCTAATTCCATGTTCTTTTCCTGCTGGCTGATGAGGGTTTGACTCTGGCGCAATTGCTCGGTGGCATTGTGGAACTCCATGCGGTTGAGGTTCGCGGCATTTCGGATGTCGAGTTTGAGCTGTAGTTGAGAGACATGCACCTGCTGGGACTTAGCTTTTTTAGAGAAGCCGTCGAAAATCGGCACCTGGAGGGATAATCCCCACATGCCTGCTCCGAAGCTATTCATTGGGTTTTCTTTTGAAAAAAGCTTGTTGGTTTGTCCCTGCCAGTTGTAGCTGGCAAATGCGTTGAGCGTCGGGAAGTAACCATCTTTGATGTTTTGCAGCTCAAATGTTCTAAGCTCCTGTTGTTTTTCAAGAATACGCAAGGTGGTGTTGAATTCCTGGCTCAAGTCGTCGGCCAGTTGGTATTGATTGGCGATGTCCTGCAAACCACTTACCTCTATTTGCTCCTGTACGGGCATGCCCATATAAAATTTTAGCAAACTCTGTTGCTGTGTGTAGCCGATTTCCAGGTTTTGGATTTCAGTGCGGAGGTTGGTACTGTTCACTTTTAGTTGATCCACATCCACTTTTTTCACTAAACCTTCCTCAAACTGTGCCTGGGAAATGTCGATCAGCTGATTGACCCGGTCCAGGTTGGCGGTCAGTATCTCCTTTTGTTTGTCCGTAATTTGAAGCTGTAAATAGATCTGAGCGATGTTGTACACCAGATCCTCCTTTGTTTTTAGAGTATTCAAGCGATATAAGCCCCTGGAGGCTTCTGCTGCCTTCAAGCCGGTAAAAAAGGACTTGTTAAAAAGTAGCTGGCTTACTTCCACACCGGCAGACAGGCCGTGGCGTACGCCGAATTGTACCGGAACGGTGGTGCCCGGCTCGCCAAGCAGCTCGCCAGGTAATAATTGAGTCGGCAGGGAGAAGTTGTCGGTATATCCGGCTGAGGCATTCACCTGCGGTAAGCCGCTAGCCTTTACTTCTTTTACCTTGTACTCCGCTGCGACCTCATCCAACTGCACCCTTTGCAAATCAGGGTTGTTCTGTATGGCGTAAGTAAGGCAGTCTTCTAAAGTCATCACCTTAGGCTTGGGGTATTCGGTTTCCAGCGGCTGGGCTGTTAAAAAACCTACTCCCAGAGGAACGGCAATGAAAGTGAGAAGGAATTTTCTGATAATAGATCTCATGGTTCGTTTTTTAATTCTGTTGGTTCTGAAAAAAGAAAACTAAAATTCGTTAAGTATGGGTGTTTGCGAAATTTAAGTTTTGGCAGTTTTGTACTAAAAGTTAGTTCTGAAATAAAAGAACTAAATGAGTGAAAAAAATTATTTTTCTTCTTGCATGGCTTCCCAGCGTGCGTTGATATTTTCCATTTCCTTTGATAAAAAGGAGAGAAAACCGATAACTTTTTTTAATTCTTCATTAAACTCAAGGTACTTGGTATCGGTGCGTTCGTTGAGCACATCCTCTATTAGGTGGCGGAAGGTAGCTGCCTGCCTGATCTTTTCCTGCATAACTTCCAGCCAACCTTTGGGGTTCACTCTGAAATAGCGTTTTCTATCACCGCTAAAGGTAATGTAATCAACCATTCCCTCTCTCATCAAGTGATTCAGGGCATTACTCACCGCACTTTTGCTGGCACATAAAAACTCCTGAATGGAATAAAAGTCGCGATAAGGCGGCTCCGACAAAAGCAGTAAGGCGAATACCCGCGCAGCCATAGGAGAGTGCCCCGAGCGCTCGAAGAAGATGCCCATCTTCTCGACCTTTTGCTTTTTCTGTTCTGTTTTATTTGTTGATTTAGCCATCTTTTTAATTAATTGACGATGCAAAGCTATGTTATTTTTTTTAGTTCTGCAATAGGAGAACTAAAAAATAATTAAATAAATATTTTCAGCTGTTTTGCTCAGGTATTTCTTATTTGAATTATTTATCGTAATATTGCGATGAATTAAAAAAAACACCAATGGGCTTAACCAAAACAGAAAATTTCACCGCCGAACAAAACGAATTGGCTGCATTAGCCAAGGCGTTCGGTCATCCTGCCAGAGTCGCTATCATCCAGCATTTATTAAAGATCGATTCCTGTATTTGCGGAGATCTGGTCGATGAAATTAATCTGGCCCAGCCTACGATCTCTCAACATTTGAAAGAACTCAAGTCTGTAGGCATCATAAAAGGAACCATTGAAGGCACCAGTGTTAATTATTGCATTGATGCCGAAAGATGGCGCGAGGTACAAGCTTTATTGAATTCCTTATTCGATACATACGTTCAGGATCAGTCGTGTGACTGCTGATCCATTTTTTTATCCTTATTCATCGTAAAATTGCAATAAACCAATGAAAAAAATGAAATTACTGTTAGCTGTGATGATCACTTTACCTTTATTAGGGTTTGCCCAGAGTAATGGTCATCAATTAATTAAAAAACTGGAAAAGTACAGTGAGGAAGTGGTCACTGAGTTTGACCAGATCCCGGAAGAGCGAAAGGAAAGTCTGAGAGAGTTGGGGGACTACATCTATCAGAAACGTTCTCAAAAAGAACCGGTCAAACTGACGGTTATTTGTACTCACAATTCAAGACGCAGCCATATCGGACAGTTGTGGTTGTATGCTGCTTCTGCCTGGTACGGCATTGAAGATGTTGATGCGTTTTCAGGCGGCACGGAAGCTACGGCTTTTAACCCAAATGCCATAGATGCTTTAAAAAGGACAGGTTTTAAGATCGCTCCGTCTTCCGGTTACAATGAGGATATGAGCCCCTTTTATAAGGCGTATTTATATAGAGGGAGCTATAGCAGAAAACATTTGACCATGTTTTCCAAAAAATATGATTATGCGACTAATCCGAAAGAAAATTTTGCGGCAATTATGGTCTGCAGTGAAGCGGATCAGTCCTGCCCAGTTGTTCCGGGCGCTGAAACACGGCTCTCTCTTCCTTTCGAAGATCCTCGCTACTACGATGGTACGGCTTCGGAAGAGCTCGAATACGACAAAACGGTGAGGCTAATGGCCAGAGAGCTGTTTTTTGCCATGAACCATGCCAAAGAACAGCTGGTCCAGAAAATGGAACAACAAAAATAATCCAGGCTAAAATTTAATCATGAAAATGAAGGTAAATTTGAATATGAATCCTGCTTTAAAAACATACATTGAAAGCTTCGAGGAAGAAAATACCCTTATTCCTCAGGAAAGAAAAGAGTTACTGGCTCGTTTGGCGACTTATATCAGGGAAAAGATGGAACAACAACAAACGGTTAACCTCAACTTCATCTGCACGCACAACTCGCGGCGCAGCCAGCTCAGCCAGGTCTGGGCTGCCACCGCCGCGAGCTGGTACGGACTGGATTCGATCCGTACTTTTTCGGGAGGTACGGAAGCCACTGCTTTCAACCTCAGGGCCGTAGATGCATTAGGTCGGGTCGGATTCCAAATCGAGCGGCCGGGAGGTGAAAACCCGCATTATCTGCTGTCCTTTTCGGAGGCGGCGGAGCCTTTGGAATGTTTCTCGAAGGTCTACGATGATCCCGTTAATCCCGATAAAGGCTTTGCAGCCGTCATGACCTGCTCGGATGCAGACGAAAACTGCCCGTTCATTCCAGGTGTCGAATTGCGCTTGCCTTTGACTTACAATGACCCAAAGGAAGCCGACGATACCCCTGAAGAGACCGCCACTTATGATGAGCGCACCCGCCAGATCGGACGCGAGCTTTTTTATATGATGCAGTTAGTAGTTGAATCTAAACAAGAATCATCTAATGAATAAACAAATCGAAACGAAAAGCAGAAAAAGACTTTCTTTCCTGGACCGTTATCTCACGCTTTGGATCTTTTTGGCCATGGCCGTTGGGGTAGGGCTGGGGTATTTTATACCACAAACCGCTGACTTTGTCAATTCCTTCACCAGGGGATCTACGAACATCCCGATCGCCATCGGTCTTATTTTAATGATGTATCCGCCTTTGGCGAAGGTAAATTATAAGATGTTGCCACAGGTGTTTCGCAATGTGAAAATACTGGGCTTGTCTCTGGTGCTGAATTGGATCATCGGGCCCATACTGATGTTCGTACTGGCGATTTTGTTCCTGCGGGATTATCCGGAGTACATGACGGGGCTGATCCTGATCGGGCTGGCTCGCTGTATTGCCATGGTGATCGTCTGGAATGACCTGGCGGAAGGAAGCCGGGAATACGGTGCCGGCCTGGTGGCTTTAAACAGTATTTTCCAGGTGTTTTTCTACAGCTTTTATGCCTGGCTCTTCATCACGGTGTTACCGCCGTTTTTCGGGTTTGAAGGGGCGATTGTTGATATTTCTATCGGCACGGTTGCCGAAAGTGTGGCCATTTATCTGGGGATTCCCTTTCTGGCCGGCTTTCTCAGCAGGGTCATACTGGTTAAGGCCAAAGGAGAGGAATGGTACCAAAACAAGTTCATACCGGCTATCTCACCAATTACTTTGATTGCCTTGTTATTTACGATCGTGGTGATGTTCAGTCTGAAAGGAGAATTGATCGTTCAGATCCCGATGGATGTGGTTCGTATTGCGATCCCCTTATTGGTCTATTTTGGGCTTATTTTTATCATTAGCTTTTTCATCAGCAAAGCCATGGGGGCCGATTATCCCCGCAATGCAGCGATTTCCTTCACGGCTGCGGGGAATAATTTTGAGTTGGCGATAGCGGTGGCGATTGCCGTTTTCGGTCTGAACTCCGGCCAGGCTTTTGCAGGCGTGATCGGGCCTCTGGTAGAAGTGCCGGCCTTGATCGCTCTGGTGAATGTGGCCTTTTGGTTTAGGAAGAAATATTACAAACCTGCTCTATCAGAGTAAGGGAGAGAATTGAGATAAGTCTTCTTGCGCGGAAGCGCGGGAAGGCTTATCTCATAATTTTTGCACATCAAATCAATCCAAAATAGTGAGCATTAACCTCTTAATCATAGGCGGCAGCGATGCCGGTATCAGCGCTGCTTTGAGAGCCAAGGAATTAAATCCCGAAACAAAGGTGACGATCATTTTAGCTGATTCCTATCCGAACTTCAGCATTTGCGGCATCCCTTTTTTCATCAGCAAAGAAGTCAGCCACTGGAAAAACCTGGCGCATCGCACAACTGAAGACATCGAAGCGCTGGGGATTACCTTGCGGATGGAGGAAAAAGCCATCCAGATCGATCCTGAACAAAAGACGGTGACTACAGAAAATCAGAATGGCGAAATCTGCCGGTACAGCTACGACAAACTACTCATTGGTACCGGTGCCAAAAGCATCATCCCGCCGATCGAAGGTTTGGATAATGAAGGCGTATTTTCCTTGCGCTGGATTGGTGAAATGAGAACCATCGATCGTTTTATCGAAGAAAAAAAAGTCCAAAAAGCCCTGGTAGTAGGCGGCGGTTATATTGGATTGGAAATGGCGGACGCTCTTACACTGCGAGGGATAGAGGTGCATTTGGTTGAATTCGCGCCCACCGTTTTAACCACCGTAGATCCGGAATTGGGAGAAGTAGTGCAGGAAAAACTGGAAGGAAAAGGGATTAAGATAACCACCAATACCCTTATCAAAAAAGTGATAAAGCAGAATGGTCAGTTGCAAGTACAGGGATCGGACGGATTTGAGGACCGCAGTGACTTTGTATTGGTAGCGGTCGGCGCTCAGCCGGAAACAGAGCTGGCCCAAAGCATCGGCATCGAAACCGGTATAAAAGGAGCCATCCGAGTAAACGAATACCTCGAAACCAATCTTCCGGATATTTACGCTGCCGGTGATTGTGTCGAAACCTGGCATCAATTGGCCCAACGATACACCTACCTCCCATTAGGAACTACGGCCCACAAACAGGGGCGGATCGTAGGAGAAAATGTACTGGGCGCGAACAAAAAGTTTCCCGGCTCCCTCGGTACTCAATCGGTCAAACTGTTTGATACC
>JAUIKE010000394.1 GCA_030430845.1 Bacteroidia bacterium
ATCTTTGGGCCAGATCCTTCCGGCACGGAGGAGAAAGTAACAGAAGATACCCTAAAGACAGAAAAGCTACAAGAAGATACGATCAGGGTAGAGCAGCCCGATCCCAAGGAAGAAAAAAAAGCCCCCGCTCCCCAAGAGGTAAAACCCCTGCCGCCCAAAAAGCCAAAGCCGCTCAGTCCGAGCCCGCCTTTACTTGCCTGTAGTTCGAAGGAATTTGAGCTCGAGCACAGCATCAATTTAATTGCTGACTGGCTGGAAAACCAGAAGATCCTTTATAATTCCAGATCACTGAGTGATTGTTCCGGGATTTTTCTGCGGGTTTGTCAGACACTGGCCTCCTCTTGCCCGGAAGAAGAATTCCCTACTCCTAAAGAAGCCAGGGATGGGCGAAAACTTGCAAAATGGTACCACGACAGGGGACGGTTGACATTAATACAGGATGCCAAATCGAGTAGTAAGCTCATCAAACCCGGGGCCGTTATGTTTTTTGGTCGGCGAAACAGAACGTACGAACCCGTTAGCCTAAAAAAAATAACAGCCTCCGATGGTATTGAGCATATCGGCATTGTTACCGCAGTAGAAAAAAATGCAGAAGGAGTCATTACCAATTATACGCTGTTTCACGGCAGAAGCAGTGGCAAGTTTGCCTCCCGAACCACTCATCATCACCTGAACCCTTCCCGGGATGATATTCCAGCTTATGGGAATTGGAATCAGCAGTGGGTAGCAGTAGCAAGTATTATATAAAGTGGCTGTCTCATAAGACCTACGGCCTTTTTCGCCAGCCAATATTATTTTTCAGTGAGGCTATTAAAAGAAAAAAACTTCGTTTTTTTCTTTTAATAGCCTCACTGAAAGAATTTCCTTGGGCGTCGAATAACGACGAAGGAGTTATGAGACAGCCACTTTATATAGATTAACTAATTCCCAAAAAATAGACCGTTCCTTTCAAGCGATAGGAGGTCATCCCTTCTGGGATTTCCTCGTCTTTTTTCAACTTCTGGCGGATCAGACGGAACACGCCATTGACGATTTGTCCATTGACCAATAAGGATCCTTGCTGGCCTCCGATCTTATCCCCTACACAGAAAACGAGAATATACCCCAATTTCCCATAATCCGGACGCGTCAAAAAGGCACCTGCCTGAATGGCTTCTTCCATGCCAAGCGGACGAATAGGATCTTGATATTTAAGATTGGATGGTGGGCGAAGTGGACTGTCCTGCCCTCCTCTGGTGCCATCGGTAACGATAATCGTCAAGCCTTCATTCGTTTCAGTACTAGAGAATTGAGCCTGACACCACAGTGGTAGAGATAGTAAAAGAGATACGAAAATTACATTTTTCATGGCAGAGAAATTTATTTATTGTACACTTTACAAATATGAACTACCGCAGCAATTTCTCTGATGTTGACATGAAGTCTTGTATTGCAGCAAAAGTAATAGGATTTATGTTAATATGCTCTTATATATTAAAGTTTTAACAAAAAAGGCTCTCGACGAGAGCCTTTTTGTTAAAACTTTATCTCTACCCCTCCCCTTATCCAGCGCCCGGGCATTTGTACCAGATTCGTTTCGCGGTATTCGGTATCTCCCACATTGGTCGCTTTTAGGAAAATCTCAAAATTATCCAGCCGATAATTGAGACGGGTATCTATCACCGTGTAATCATCCATTGTCACCCGGTCGATGTAGCGGAATTGGATGGAGTGAAAAAAGCGGCCGCCGATTCGATATTCCAATCCGGCAATAAATTGATGGTTCAGGTTTTCCAAAGCATACCTGGAAATAGGGGCGTCATTTTCTTCAATAGCTGCATCAATGTAAGTATAACCAATGTTCAGCCGGCGCAGCCAGCTATTGTTGTTCAGAATGACGGGAAAAAAGAAGTCCAGGGAAACATCCACTCCCTGAGCCGTCAGTTGATTGACGTTCACCGGTTGCCATTGCAGGCTGTCGGCTTCCTTGATCCAGTCGATCAGGTCATTGCCCTGCCGGTTGAAGTAACTGGCCTGTAGGCTGGTTCCCCGATTGTTGTATTTGATACCCAACTCGTAAGAAGTCGCTTCTTCGGGTTGCAGATCTGGATTCCCCAGGTTGGCAGGGTCTTCGTAGTAAAGGTCTGTAAAAGTAGGTACCCGATAGGTATAGCCGAAATTCCCGTACAACTTAAACTGCTCATTTAAGCGCAGGCCGGCGTCAATTCCGGGAAAAACCTTGGTCCCGAAGTCGGAGAAATGATTCAAAGAAAGCCCAGGGATGATGTCCAGTGC
>JAUIKE010000016.1 GCA_030430845.1 Bacteroidia bacterium
GGAAATGATCTTCAAAACCTCGTATGATGGCAGTTCTCATATGTGCTTATTCAATTTTTTAAAAAAGTAGATCAAAGCTAAGCGGTGTTCCCACTTTCAGATCCCGGGTAGCTTTTTTTCCTAATACCATTTCAAAATACTTAGGTTCTAGTCCGTCACCAGGGCGAATTACCCGAAGATTATCTTCCGTAAAGGTTTCGCCGGCCTTGATGTCTTTTGAAACGTAGATGGATCTTTTGAATAGTTTACTCTGCTGCTCCTTTTTTTGGATGTCGAATTGTGGCTGACCGAGAGCCAGAAAAGCTCGTTCACTTTCCATCACCAGGGCTTTTAACTCCTGGGGTTCTAATGAGAAAGCGCTATCCACACCGCCGTCGGCACGGGCCAGGGTAAAGTGCTTTTCAATGACTCTGGCTCCCAGGGCGGTGGCAGCCACTGCGGCGCCAATTCCCATCGTATGGTCGGATAGGCCGATGATGCAACCAGGGAATATATTTTTCAAAACCGGGATGGTGAGCAAGTTGGTGTTCTCTGGAGTAGCCGGGTAAGTACTGGTACATTTCAGTAGCATTAATTCCTTGCATCCATTGTCCCTCAACACTTGTACGGACTCAAACACATCGGCAATAGTACTGACTCCTGTTGACATGATCACCGGCTTGCCGGTCTGTGCTACTTTCTTTAACAACGGATGGTCTGTATTTTCAAAAGAAGCGATTTTATACAGCGCTACATCGAGTTCTTCCAGGAAATCTACGGCCGTTGCATCGAAAGGTGAGCTGAAGGGAATCAGACCTAGCTTTCGAGCATGCTCAAACAAGGGTTGATGCCATTCCCAGGGGGTATAGGCCAGCTTGTACAGATCGTGGAGTTCCTTTCCCTTCCACAGCGAGTTGTCGTCCTCAATGGTATAGGCACCGCGGATGGTCATGGTATCGGCCGTGTAGGTCTGCAGTTTGATGGCATCGGCACCGGCGGCGGCGGCGGCATCAACAATGGCTTTGGCTCGCTCCAATGATTGATTGTGGTTACCCGACATCTCAGCGATGATGAAGGGCCTGTCCTTATCTGAAATGGCCTTATTCCCTATCTGGATCCTATTCATATGAAAAACGATTCTTTTTTATCTTTCTACTTTCCCTGACCGCCGAATCCGCTTCAGGTAGAGAAGGCGGTTAGCCCTTTCCCATACACCAAACAGGGCACTCCCTGTATTAGTTTTTCTTCTTTTACCTCAAAATGCAAACGCTCAAAAACTTTCTTTGAGGGGATGTTCTCTTTTTTTACTATTCCATAAAACTCCTGAACTTTAAAATCCGGATCTTCCTGTAAAAGCTCCATAGCTCGTGACAACATTTTTTTCCCATATCCCTTACCTCTGGCTTCTGTAGCGAGCGAATAATTAATGACTGCCCTTGCACCCTCCAACTCAAAACGGACCTGGCCAATCGGCTGCGAATCAGCAAAAAAGAGATAGAGGCGACTGCTATCACTCTCCAATTTGCTGAGAAACCACTGCTGGTGGCTTTCTAAGGGAATAGAGGCTCGTGTCAACGATTGCTGTCGAACCCCCGGATCATTGGCCCAATCAAAGTACAGCATGAGGTCTGCTGCTCTGGCCGGCCGATGACTCATCCGGTCTATTGATGAGCGGGTCAGTTGATGGAACATTTGCGAAAAATATCTTCCGGACTGACCATATATATAGGAACGCTGCTTTTGCAGCATTTTTTCAACAGGAAGGTCTTTTATTTGATCGAATACCTCCTGATAGCCTGCAAAGGTATTAAAATCACCGACTCCCCGGATTAAATCCAGTTCTAAAAAGCCATGATATACCCCTATTTGGTTTTCAACATAATAGCCGCTAAGGACGATCATATTAACTGCAAGGACTTCATACAAAATACTACTTGCCGGCACAATGGCTAAGTGGCTATCCTGCATGACCCGGACCATTTCCGGAGCCGATAAATTACGATGAATCTGTACCTCCGGCCGGTCCAAAGAATCAGAAAAGTTTAAAATGCTTTCCTGATTTTGGTTGGCTCCTCCCAATACAATATGTATCTTTTTGACCCAGGGTTGCTTAGTTAAGGCTTTCAGTACAGTAAGGGAAAGGTTGTTCATGTCGGAGCCGCCAAAGCATATGAAGGCCGTGTCCATCTTTTGGAAAGATCGATTGATTTGTGCTGCTTCCAGAAAAGCGGGGCGGAGCAGGCTGTAATTAAGCCCTAAATGTAATTGGGAATAAATTTCCAGCGAATACTGTTCGGACTTTAAGCCCGGCGCATGATTAATGACGGCATCGGCTACGAAGTGATAGCTGTGAATGTCATCTATACAAACCACCTTAGCTCCGGTATCTTTTAGGATGATCTGATAGTCGGTCGAAAAATGATATCCATCTAATACGATGATGTCAGCGGGCTGTAAATATTCTCTTAGCAAGTATTGGGCTTCATTCAGTAGCTCTTTTTCTTCGGGTAAAACGATGCACTCTTGGCACACTTCCAGTATTTGCTTTTTCAAAACCGGAAGAGGGTTTTGTATGAAGAAAACGCATTCATATTCCTCCCGAAGCATACTGGCCAGGGCCAACGATCGAATCACATGGCCCAGTCCCATCTTAGCATGTCCATCTGCCCGAAAATAGATCTTAGCTCGATTCATGAAAGTTAATTCTGTATTTAAATTCGGCGATGGCCCAGTCTTCCTCATTGTCAATGTCGTGAGCTTCCATTTCCGACAGCGTGATAGCGCCGGTATGGGAAGTCCACAATTGCTTTTTTTTGCGCAGGGCAGCTACATTAAAAAAATAGAACTGACCGCTATCGTGAAAGGCCGGTTCCAGGTCCTGAGAGCGAGTATGGATGTGCTCCGGTTGAATCATTCGGATACGTCTTTCCGAATCGAGGAACAAACCTCTTTGTATGGGGAATCCATAGCGAAGAACCGGAAACACGCAATCATAAGATTGCTGCTGCAACAATTCAAAGGCTTCTGTCAATTTTTTGGCCGTCACAAAAGGAGCGGTCGGGTAAATGCAGCAGCCGTATTCGAAGCTTTGCCCCCTCTGCTCGTATTGCTCCAACACCTCTAACAGGACGTCTACGGTAGTAGCATGATCATCTGCATTTTCCTGGCTTCTGGCAAAAGGATAGCCGGCTCCCAAAAGCTGTGCAACTTCAGCAATCTCAGCATCTTCCGTTGACACCATGACCGTCTCAAACAAACCAGAGTTTAGCGCAGCTTCAATGCCGTAAGCAATAATCGGTTTTCCCAGAAAGGCCTTAATATTCTTTCTGGGAATGCGCTTGCTCCCTCCTCGGGCTGGTATGATGGCAATGCAACTCATCGGGCAAATTCGAGCACTTTTTCGATCACAAAATCTTGCTCTTCATCGGTCAGCGCCGGAAACATGGGGATGCTCAAACCACGGCTGTAGTATGCTTCTGCATGAGGTAGACTCCTGGCTGTCGTGGGTAACTTGCGGTAATAAGGTAAGGTATGTACCGGTATGTAATGCACCTGGGCGTAGATTTGATGGGCTCTCAGGGCATCGTATAATTCTTTGCGGTTATTTACCTGTATGATATACAAGTGATAGGCATGCCCAACTCCCGGAGGAGGCTGTATGGTTTTCACCGGGCTGCCCTTAAAAGCTTCATCATAACGCCGGGCAATGGCACGACGGCGGTCCAGACCCGCTTCTGCCTTTTTTAATTGCGACAAGCCCAGCGCACATTGTATATCCGTAAGCCGGTAATTGTAGCCCAATTCCTGCATCTCATAATACCAGCCGCCATGATTTTCCTGCAACAAGTCGGGGTTCTTGGTAATTCCGTGCGTTCGCAGGATGTTAAGGCGGTTGTACAATTTTGGATCGTTGGTGGTGATCATGCCTCCTTCACCTGAAGCAATATGCTTGACCGGGTGAAAGGAGAAAATGGCCAGTTCTGCAAAGGCTCCATTACCTGATTGCTGCTGAGTATGAGCTGTATTGATAAAGGCACCGGGTGCATGGCAGGCATCTTCAATGATCCAGAGGTCATGCTCGTCAGCTAGTGCTCTGTAGGCTTCCAGATCAACCGGATACCCCGCAAAATCGACCGGTATGATGCCGTTAAAAAAACCTCGAGGTTTGGACTCGATCAGGGCTCTTACTTCCTCAATATCCAGTAGGATCGTTTCCGGATCGATATCCGCAAAATAGGCGTTCCCTCCACAATATCGAACGCAATTGGCGGAAGCTGCGAATGTAATCGGGCTGGTGATCACATTGGATTGATCATTTACATCCAGGGCCATGGCACACAGATGTAAGGCAGCGGTGCCGTTGGCGACTGCTACCGCATATTTAGAGCCAATGTAATCAGCGAAGGCTTCTTCAAAAGCAGCTACTCTTGGCCCCTGAGTCAGGTAAGGATGCTTCAATGCTTCGACTACTGCGTCGATATCTTCCTGACTGATTTGCTGTCGTCCATACGGGATGGGATTCATACACGCTGGTTTATGTTGGCTGAAAAATTAGGATCGACATGCTTTTTGATCAGGCTTCGAATCTCTTCGACACTTAGCCATTCATCATTGGTGCCAGAATTATATTTGAAACCTTGTGAGACCATCTCGGCATTAAAATGTTGAGTATACTCTTCCATGGACCAAACGGGGACCTGAGGCAAAATCGCGTAATGCTTACCAAGGTCGACCGTTGTGTAGGAGTCCGCTTCTGTGATCATTTCCTCATGGATCTTCTCGCCAGGCCGGATACCAACGATCTTTTGCTCGCATCCGGGGCAGATAGCCGTAGCCACATCAGTGATGCGATAAGAAGGGATCTTTGGAACGAAGATCTCTCCTCCCCAGGCATTTAGAAGGGCAAATAGAACCATTTCAACGCCTTCCTCGAGGGATATATTAAATCTTGTCATTCTGGGATCGGTAATAGGGAGTATTCCCTCCGATCTTTTTTTCATAAAAAAGGGGATGACAGAACCTCTTGAACCCATCACATTGCCGTATCGAACCACAGAAAAGGACAAGTTCCGCTTTCCCCGGAAGTTATTGGCGGCGATGAATAGCTTGTCGGAGCATAATTTGGTGGCACCATACAGATTGATAGGAGCGGCCGCTTTATCCGTAGACAAAGCAACAACCTTTTGAACACCTCTGTCGAGGGCTGCTTCAATCACATTTTGGGCGCCTAGTATATTGGTTTTAATGCACTCAAAAGGATTGTATTCAGCGGTAGGCACCTGCTTGAGCGCAGCTGCATGGATAATGATGTCGATATTTTCACAGGCCCGTTTGAAGCGGTCACCATCGCGGATGTCTCCGATAAAATAGCGCAAGAACTTATATTGTTTAGGAGAAAATTGCTGGGCCATTTCAAACTGCTTGAGTTCATCCCTCGAATAAATGACCAGTCGACCCAGATCCGGGTAACGTTTAATCAGTAGCTCCACAAATTTTTTACCAAAAGAGCCTGTCCCGCCAGTTACTAATATATTTTTTCCACTTAAACTATATGACATAGGATTCTCAATTTTCGTCAAAGATAAAAAAATATACAAAGCCTGGATATCGAGCGAAAATAAGTAAGAATGCAAATTTAAGTGTGGAGTATACACCACCGCCGCCGGTGTATACTGCACACTTAAATTTGTTCCTTTACTTATTAGGCTGCCTCCAAATAATGCCTAAATTTGCACCACAAAAAAAGAACCATTGTGAGTAAAACCACCACCAAAATAACCGCCATCGTCTGTACCTACAACCGGGCTGACTTACTCGGGGAATGCCTGAAGGCTCTGTTGTTTCAAACGGCTTCTCCTGAAGATTATGAAGTCCTGGTGGTAGATAACAACTCCACAGATTTTACAAAGAATGTGGTGGAGGAATTCAAAGAGCAATTTTCCAATCTTCGCTATCTCTTCGAACCGGTACAGGGGCTGAGTCAGGCCAGGAATACAGGCTGGAAAAATGCGCAGTCCGACTGGGTGATCTACGTAGACGACGATGCAAAGGCTCAACGAAATTTCATCGAGCGTGCTGTCTGGCTGATCGAGGAGCATGGGTTTGAAGTTTTTGGAGGCGTTTATCTTCCCTGGTACCATTACGGCCGACCTCGCTGGTACCGCGATCAATATGCATCCAACAAAAAAAAATATACGGATCTGACCCCTCTGAAGGGAGACCATACCCTCGCCGGAGGGGTAATGGCGGTGAAAAGATCAGTTTTGGAAAATTACGGAGGATATTCAACCGAACTTGGTATGAAGGGCGATACGGTGGCTTATGGAGAAGAAGTAGAATTGCAATTTCGTATGCGCCGCGACGGTATCCAAACGATCTATGATCCTGAATTGATCATTTACCATGTAGTAGCTCCCTACAAATTGAATGTGGCCTGGTTCTTTAAATCAGCATTTGCCGGAGGCCGGGACCGGGTCATTTCAAAAAAAGTAAAAACTGATAGTTTTACGCTTTTTCTGGTAGCTTTGGTGGCCCTGGGTATGATGTTCGTAAACCTTGTTCGCTATACGCCGCGTTTGTTGGGAAAAAACTATTTCATCGAAAACTGGATGCTGGATGTTTTTAGGAAGGTAGCTAAACGTGTGGGAATACTGTATACAGCCTTGTTGGATAAATACGGCGAAAAAAACTGATATGAAAAAATTCTTGCTCATTACTTATTATTGGCCTCCGGCGGGAGGGGGAGGGGTTCAGCGCTGGCTGAAAATGACCAAATACTTTCGCGAATTCGGTTGGGAGCCCATCATTTATACTGCTGATGAAGGAGAACAGGCGGCTTACGACCCGAGCCTGGTCAGAGAGGTGCCGGAAGGAATAGAAGTGGTAAGAACTCCGATTTGGGAGCCGTATGATTTATATAAAAAATTTACGGGTAAGAAAAAAGGGGAAAAAGTGTACTCCGGTTTTATCAGCGAAGGGAAAAAATCTTCCTTGACACAGGAACTGTCGGTATTTATCAGAGGGAATTTTTTTATACCCGATGCCCGCCGTTTTTGGATCAAACCTTCCATTCGTTTTTTGAAAAAATACCTGGAAGAAAACCCCGTGGAGGCTATTGTATCCACAGGGCCCCCACACAGCATGCACATGATTGCCCTGGGGATTAAAAAGTATCATAACATACCCTGGGTGGCTGATTTCAGAGACCCCTGGACACAGCAGGATTTTTACGATCAGTTGAAACTCAGTTGGCTGGCTGACCGCACCCATAAGCGAATGGAACAGAAGGTTTTAAAAAATGCCGATCGCATTGTGACCGTGAGCTGGAGTTGGGCCAAGGACTTTTACTCTTTGAGCAAGGGTCGGGAGATTGATTTGATTACCAATGGCTTCGATCCAGCCGATTTTGAGTCCATCGTCACACAAAGAGATGAAGCCTTCACGATTTGTCACATTGGGTCGATGAACAAGGATCGCAATCCGCGCATTTTGTGGGAGGTTATCTCACAGGTAAAAAAGGAAAACACCGTTTTTGCCGAAAAACTAAAGATCAAATTGATCGGACAGGTGGATTTTGCAATCCTGGAAGCAATAGAACAGTATGGCTTATCGGATCATTTGGAGCGATTGGATTTTATGCCCCATGCGGATGTGGTGGAGCATATGAAAAGAGCCCAGTTGCTTTTGCTACCGATTAACAGTACGCCCAATGCAATGGGCATTCTTCCCGGTAAATTATATGAATACCTGGGGGCAAAACGGCCCGTTCTGGCCATCGGTCCTTTGGAAAGTGATGCGGCTAAGGTCATCCATTTGACTAAGGCAGGCACGATCAACGATTATTCGGATGCGGAAGGCCTGCAAAAGAATATGTCAAACTATTTTAAGCGGTATCTGGAAGGGGAATTGGAAGTGGAGAGTTCGGGAATTGAGCAGTTTTCCAGGAAAGCCTTAGCAGGGAAGTATTCGGAGTTATTTAATAGTATATAGAATAAGGAGGGCGGCCGCCCTCCTTATTCTATATACTATTTCTTCTTTTTCTTTCTGTTACCACTCGTTGTTTTCCTTACCGGCTTCTTCGCAGGAGCTTTCTGAGCCGGCTTAGGCTCTGGCTGAGAAGTTGAAGCTTCCTTCCGTATTTTCATTACTCCTTTAAAGGTTGCAAAAGCCGCCGCCGCAAGTAACAAGATCGAAGAAGCGGCAGATACGGCCGTGCCGACGGCGTAAGCACGCGGCTCGAACTTGAATTCGATCGTATGTTGACCTGCTGGGATTTTCAGAGCTCTAAGAACATAATTGACCCGAATGTGATCAGCTGGATTACCGTCGATATAAGCATTCCAGCCTTTGTTCGGACCGTACCAGATCTCTGAAAAGACAGCCAGCTGGTCGGAGGAACTGTTACTTGCATAGGTCAGGTCATTCGGCTCGTAGTTGGTTAGCTGAATGCTTCCTTCTCCATTAGGGGACAGGCCTTGCACATAGCTCGAAAATTCCTGGTGGACAATCGCCTCTGAGGCTGGATTGAAATTAGCCAGGGCATCGATCTCCTCGTTGGCAGAGTTGACCATCCGAATATTACTTACAAACCAGGCATTTCCCAAGGCATTTTGGTTCAACTGAGCGGTAGCCTGGCCGCTTTGATCCGGTACGATGAAATATTTGGCGTTCAGCATATTTAGGATCTTCTGGTCGTTACGGGCCAGATACCTTTCAATGATGTCCTGATAGCGTTGAAGCTTAGCCGCATGATAGCCTCCGATGGTTTTATGGAAATAGGAAGCATCCGCACTGTTCCAAACGTCTCTGGTTAGGTCGTGTACCCGGTAATAGGGATCGGGGTCTGCCATGATTTGCTGATCGGCAGGCCGGGCCTGGAATACATTCGTAGCTGCAGATTTATTGACAAAGTCATCCGTGGTGAGATATCTACGACCTACCTGCCAAAGGTCAAATACCGTAATAAGGGCCAACCCAATGATGAAAATGTTTTTGGTGAGATAATTTTTGATGAAGGCCCAGATCAATCCACCCGTCAATACAATGAATATCAGCGACCGAATAGAATCCGAGGTCATAAGGGCCTTTCGGTCCTCAATTAATGCTCCAATATTTATTCCGATCTGGGATTCATAGTAACCGTCATTCTGGCTGCTGAAGTCAAACATGGACGGTCCCATTAAAATGAAAAACAGACAGATCGCTCCCAAAATACCAGCAGAAATATACAAGGCTGACAGCACCTTCTTCTTATTGAGGTCATCCTTTAATAATTCATTGACTCCCAACACTCCTAGTATTGGAACGAGTAAAGCGGTTACACTCAAAACCGAATTAGGCGTCCTAAACTTGTTAAATAATGGGAAATAATCGAATAAAAAGCCATTGAACCAAGGTAGGTATTTTCCCAGGGACAGCATCACTGTCAAGAGCACACCAAGACCTAACCAGTATTTTACTGGGCCTTTAACGAGAAAAAGCCCCAGCAAAAACAGCAAAAAGACACCTGCCCCAAAATAATTCGGACCGGTTGCTCTCAGCGGTCCCCAATAAAGCGGGGCTGAAAAATTATCGGGCAGGCGTTGGCCTCTTTGTGCATAAAAGCTGCGCAAAGCCGAACCGGAGCCCAGAGATTCGCTGTATGAACCTCCCACTACTCCTGGAATGAGGGTAGAAAAGAGATCCAGTGAACTCATACTGTAATCCATGGCATAATCCCAGGTTAAGCCATCAATTTCACTATTACTTTGAGCCGCCTGAGCGGACTCTGCTTCTTTTAGGATAGGGGTTCCCCGGGTAGTCGATTTGGCATAATCATAAGTGATCCAAAGATTGGAAAAAGCGGTTCCTCCAGCCAGCAAGCCTCCAACAATCACCACCGCTGCTGCTTTTAGGAAATGCTGCATTTCTCCCTTCCGATAGCTATAAACGAGTTGTGCGATCCCGAAAATCAGAAAAGTCAGCAAGAGGTAATAAGTCATCTGAATGTGGTTAGCCAACAGATTCAGCCCCGTACCAATCCCAAAGGCCAATCCTCCCAGCAAGTATTTTCGTTTTCGGAAAGCCAACAAGACACCGGCCATCATCAGCGGCAGGTAGAAAAGACTACCGAGTTTTGACATATGCCCCGCCTCGAATAAAATGAAGTTATTGGTTGTGAAGCCCCAGGCGATACCTCCCAGAACACCGAGCCAGGGGTTAGCCCCTAGGCTGACCATTAGAATATAAAAACAGAGCATGGCCGTAAAAAACAGCCCTATGGGACGACTGATCCACAACCTGATTGCTTTATCGATGATTTGGAGGTTGTTGCCACTCCTGACACTACTGATTTGATAAGTGGGCATTCCACTGAACATGGAGTTGGTCCACAGAGTGGTTTTTCCCGTACGCTTTTTATAATCGGTCATCTCCTTCGACATACCGCGGTACTGGTTAATATCACCTGGCCTTATAGCCTTTCCCTGTAGTTGAGGAGAGAAGTATACTGCAGTTATGATTAGAAAAATAAGGATGGCCGCAAGGTGAGGCCACATACTTTTAATTGTGCTGTTCATTATTACCGTCTTTAATCATTCAGGCCTGAAAATAAGGAATTGATCCATTAAACAAATAAGGAAGCTGTTATTTTTATTTAACACAGTTCATTCCGAGTTTTTGAGGCAGCTTATAAAGCCTTGTTTTTCAATTATTTAGTCTTTGTTGCTCGTTGTTAGTTGTTCGTTTTCGGCGATTAAACGGACAACTAATTGAAAATCAAGGCTTAGTTAAATAAACGATTTTTCAAAGCCCTCTTTTAACAAATAGGGGAGGACTTATGCTAATTGGGTTTTGTTTCCAAAAAATCAACATCTACCGCATAAGGATAGGTCATTAAAAAATTTAAGGCTTTGTCAATGTCATACTCTTCAAATACGACTTTATAGAGTAGGTCTGTTATGGGGATTCTCAGGCGATACGTTCTGGCCAGCTTGTAAATTACCTTGAGCGTACGTACGCCCTCTGCCAGTTCAGGCATACTTTTTTGGATCTCAGCCATTTCTTCGCCCTGGCCAAGCCGGTATCCAAATGTAAAATTCCGGCTGCTTTTACTGGTACAGGTAGCTACCAGATCGCCGATTCCGGCCACCCCAAAGAAGGCACTGCTGTCGGCGCCCATGGATTTTCCGAAGTTGATCATCTCATGCCAGCCCCGGGTGATGAGCACCGCCTGGATATTTTTTCCCAGGTTCCGGCCCCTGAGGATTCCTGAACCAATGGCGATGATGTTTTTTAAGGCACCGGCCAGCTCCGCTCCCATTAGGTCGTGAGAGCCAAAAACATAAAAATGTTCGCTGGCCAATACTTTTTTCCCCAACTCTATTACTTCTTCAAAGTGACTGCTGATAACCGTAGCAGTTGGCTGCCCCTCCATGATCTCACTGGCCAGATTAGGCCCTGACAGGCACCCGACCCGCAAGACCACACTCTCTTGGCGAATGACTTCGCTCATCGAGTGGACATCTTTGCGCTGGATCTGCTCTTGTTGTTGAAGAAGGGTCTCAGAATAGTCAAATCCTTTTGTGCCGTGAATGAGGATGTGGTAAGGCTTTAAAAAAGGGCCTAATTCTTTCATCATCTGTCGGAAACTGCCGGATGGAACAATGGGGAAGATTAAGTCGCATTGCTCCGCAATCTTTTGCAAGTCATTGACCGCCAGGATTCTTTTAGATAGGTCCACCCCCAGGTTCTGATGCTGGGTATTTATTTGTTCTACCAGGTCATTATTTCGGCTGTACAGGCGTACATCTACATTATAAGCCAGTAAATTGGCAATGGACGTACCAAAACTTCCCGCTCCGATAACTCCAACAGGCTTCCGATAGATGGTTTCTGACATATTGATTTGTCGATTTTCCAATTTGATGGTAAATGTAAGGAAAAAAGTTGTCTGGGGGTCTGGTAGCCTGGCGGTTTGTTTTTTTGAAAATTAATAAATCATCCCGCCAGACGACCAGACGACCAGACGACCAATAAATCTTTTTATTTTCACAGATCCCTCTTATATTTGAAAAATACTATTTAATACGAAACCCATGTCGGACGAAAACAACTACAGAGCGGGAAGAACCCCGGAAGATTCAACTGAAAGCAAGGAACAAAAAAGTGGTCATAATTATCTATTGGTAATCGGTATTGACCGATACAATGAATTTCCAAGGTTGTATAATGCTGTAAAAGATGCTCAGGATTTCAAAGCGCTTATGCTCGATCGGTTTCAATTTGATAAGAGCCGGGTATTTGAGCTATTTGACGATCAAGCTACCTCTGGTAATATTTTCAGTATGTTGAAACAGCTTCGGCGCTTGTTGAAGCCGGAAGATAGCTTGTTGGTTTACTTTTCCGGTCACGGAGAGTATGATAAAGATATTGAGGAGGGCTTTTGGATTCCCTTCGATGCAGAAAACGGGGAAAGTCATACTTATCTTGACTTTGGAATGGTTAAAAAATTTATTCGGGCTATTAAATCTTTACATACTTTTATTATTGCCGATTCTTGTTATTCCGGGACGCTTTTTTCGGAACGCAGTAAAGGCAAACAATATTTACCAAAGGATTTTTTCCTTCCATCGCGGTATGTGCTAACGGCCGGCCGCAATGAAGTAGTTTCCGACGGCCGTCCTGGAGATAACAGCCCTTTCGCAGAGAGTTTGATGTATCATCTGAAAAATGATCAGGGACCTTATATTAGTTTGACAGAATTATGTGAGAAGGTGAAAACGGATGTGAGTTCTAATGTCGACCAAATGCCTAGGTATGGGTCAATTCATGGGATTGGAGACAGAGGCGGGATGTTCTATTTCTTTGAAAAAGGGTACATGCCGGAAAGACCTCCAAAAGAATCCCTTGTGTCCGGAGGAGAAAAACGAGAAGCACGTACGCCAAGCGAACCAGCTATTGAAACGCCGGCGCCCCCTGTCATCCGCAGCCTGGCGGATCTGGCTCAGGCACTCAAGAATAGTTTGCAGATCCGTGATTTTGAAGAAACCTTTGCCATCGTCCATAAGTACCTGAAAACAGATTCCGGCGCCTACAATGACTGGATCTTCCAGCAAGGTCGTTACAGCGGCATCGTCCGGCAGCAGAAAAAAGGCCTGATCGACAACGACTTCGCTCAGCGCACTTACAACCAAATCGCCGATGCCCTCGTATACCAGATTGATAAGTTAAAGGAATCGGATGTCAACATTCCCAAAACCTTAGAGCCTGAAATCAACGGCGATACAGAGATAGATAGCGGCCCATTTTGGGACAGGATCCACCAACTAGACCTGGAAAGCCTCAAACGACAGGCCACTTCCTGGAAGGAAAAAATTGCGTATTTTGAAGAAGAAGCCCCTTTGGTCACGGATATCGAACAGAAGTTTGTGCTTAAAAAAAAGCTGGAAGACGCCAAAAAGAAGTATAATGCTCTGATTAAAACAATCAATGAAAAGGAGTGAAAAAGTGAAAGGGTGAAAAAGTGTAACAGTTCATACGGTCAATATCTGCCAAATGCTGTTTCACCGTTACACTCTTAAACGGTTACACTTAAAATATGCCTGATACTGAACTCAACAGCCTGGAAAACCGCCGGCAGGATCTTAAGAATATCCTGGGAGGCCTGTACGAGGAACTGCCGACTACGACGGATCCCGAACAAAAGGCTGCGCTCCGTGTCAAAATCGGGCAGTACGAACGTTCCCTGGCTGAGATAGAGCGCCAGATCAAAAGAGCTTCAGGCCTGGATACTTTTGAAGAAGGTGGCGTCCTGTTTGATATGGCCAAATTGTTGAGCATCAGAAAGCGGCTGCCTGAGTTATATTTGGTCAATTGCGATCGTTCGGAGGTCGTGTTTGACTTTTGGGATTCTTTTGAAGATCATCGCGAGCGACACAATCCTTACCAATTTTATTTCCTGCTGGCCTGCCCCACTCAACAGCCGGATAGCTTTGGCGAACGAATGGTATACGAATTGAGGAAAGAAGAGCTTAAAGACCGGCCGGAGGCTGTATTGTTCAAACGGCGGTCCGACGGTAAGCGAGTAGCCTTTGATGAATTGCCCCTCGGCCGCAATCTGGTAAAAGCCCAAAATGCTTTTAAAACTTATTTTAGTGAACGCTTCGGTTTGCATCAGTCCAACACCTCTTTTGAGGAATACCTCAATACGGGTCTGCCTACCCTTGGTTTTGAATATGTGACACTTACCTTCGAGATCCAGGCCGGCGACTGGAACCCCAGGATGATGAAGGATTACCTGCGTTGGTTGGTGGATACTTTCACAGATGCTCATGACCAGGTCCCTACCTTTTGGTTTATGTTTGTTATTTTCATCAAAAATGCACATAAAGAGAAATTATCCAGAAGGTATCAAAAGGTAATGGATGATGTAAAAGCGGTGGTAGAGGCCACTCCTGAAAAGTCGACCTTACTGACACCTCTCGAACCGGTGGAACAAGAATTTCTGGAGGAGTGGCTGCTGAAAGTTGATGAAGAAAACAGTGCCTCCAAAATCGAGGATTTGATCAAAACCTTCATCGATTGCCTGCCGGAAGATAAAAAACAAGACGCAAAAAATAATGAGTTCCTGGATATGACCGATATTCAACGATTACAGCAGATCATCTATCAAATATCACACACCAAAGAATAAATGGAATATTTTGACCTTTTACAAAACAATGAGCAGATTTCCCTGCCTGATTTTGAGGTAAATGAGCGGCTAAATGCCCCTAATCTTTACCTTCCCTCCCGCGGCCTGGCCGATGCAGTACAGGTAGCTGTTTCCTTGGGTTTGCCTTTGCTCCTGACCGGTGAGCCAGGTACGGGTAAAACACAATTGGCACATTATGTAGCCTGGAAGTTTGATTTAGGAAAACCCTTGGTTTTTAATGCCCAAACGACTTCTACGGCCTCTGAGCTTTTTTACAAGTACGACGCCCTGGCTCATTTCCAATTTGCCCAGAACCGAAAGGAAGTATTGGATAAAAAAGAGATTGAGGATAAGTTTATCAAATACCAGGCGCTTGGAAAAGCCATTCAATCCAAAAAGCGACAGCTTGTGCTCATAGACGAGATCGATAAGGCGCCAAGGGACTTGCCGAATGATATTTTAGCGGCTCTGGAAGATCTGGAATTCACCGTTCCGGAGGTAGACGAACATTACCAAACCACCCCGACCAAACGGCCGATCATCATCATGACGTCCAATTCGGAGAAAAACCTGCCGGATCCTTTTTTGAGGCGGGTGATCTATTTTGATATTCCGTTTCCTAATGATGAAACCTTACTGAAAATAGTCAGTTCAAAAGTGGAAGGCTTCGAGGATGCCCAGCTGAAAACTATCATAGCGCATTTTGATAATATTCGAAAAGATCCTGCCTTGAGATTGAAGAAAAAACCGGCTACTTCGGAATTAATCTTCTGGACGATTCTTTTGAAAAAACTGGGTTTTAATCCGGATTGGCTGAAGAACCCAGGCAAAATGGATGATACGCAGAAAAGAAATTTGATGAGTTCGTACTCAGTACTGGCAAAGACTAAGGAAGACTTGAAAGCATTAAGGAGTAGATCGTTGTGATTGAGGAAAATTTGAGATATTGTTTTTGATTGATGACTTTTATAAAGCACGCAGATGACGCAAATTACGCAAATGTTTTATCTGCGTGATTTGCGTCATCTGCGTGCCTGTAAAACGACATAAATAAAAAGCAAGTTCAATAAATTAAGTATCATCATTCCTAGAATTATGAACCAATAACCATTATGAAAAACCCTCTTCTCCATACCCTCATCGCCGACCTCCTCCGCAGCCTGGAGCAGGAAGGTATTGCCCTGGGGACCGGCCGGCACCTCAAGGTGCAGGAGCTATGGAGAAGACTACCCGAAGACATCGAACCAGAACGCCTCAAAACCCTCCTCGTTCCACTTTTTGCCACCAACCCTCAGGAACAGGAACGCTTTTACGCCGTTTTTGACAAAAGCTGGAGACGAGTACAGGATCTGAATAGGGTAGAAGAGGCCAAGCCCAAAGAACCCATAAAGGAAGAAGTAGCCGAAAAAAACTGGCGCTGGTTATTGTATATGGCCGCTGTACTTTTTTTGGCCGCCCTGGCCTGGATATTATTCAGAACGAATACCGCTTTTAAGCCTGTCAACAATTTTCATGAAATCCCTTTGAATATTTACCGGGGAGATACGCTCGTCCAGGATCCTATTTTGAGGAGAGAAGAAACAGACACATTACGCCAGCTAGCCTTTTTGGATGGAGAACAATATGCCATTGACTCGATATGGGGGGAATACGAGATCGATAGTTTTAATCAAATAATTATTCGAGCGGGCGATACGGTAGGACAGCATATAGATACCCTAGTGGTTAGAGCCTTGTATAATACAGGTCTGGATTCCATGCACTTTGTATTGAATTTATTGGAAAAACGAAGCACTCCTTTACCTGAAAAGGAAGTACTGCCTGAAAAGAAAGCTCCACGCCTAAAGACTAAAGAAATTCCCTACAAGCACGATTTGCCCATTCCAAATCAGGCGGCTTTAGAAAAAGAAGCTTTCTGGAAAAAAAATCGCTGGTGGATCAAGACCAGCTTGATCCTTTTGCTGGCCTTATTGATCGTTACCTTAGCGGAATGGCTGGAGCGCCGCCGTAAAAAAGCCGTGGCTCACTTGCAAAGAGCCCACAACGGCCCGCCCTATGCCTGGACGGTCGATCTGGACGAGCCGGAAGAACTGGCTGTGGGACTGCAAGCCAAACAGCTGACCAACCGACTGCGCCGACGTCAACTAGAAGACTACCATCGGATCGATATCCCGGCTACCGTAAAGGCCACAGCCCGCTCTGCCGGGCAGGTTCATTTACAGTACCGCCAGCCTTCCAAGCCCTCTGAATACCTCCTGCTCATCGACCGTAATGCGATGCAGGATCATCGGGCTCTTTTGTATGATAATTTATACGAATCCTTCAAGCAGGAAGAGGTCCATATTGATCGCTTTTTCTATGACGGCAGTCCGCAAGTGGTTTTTAACGAAAAATACCCTGGTGGATTACCACTCAAAGAGCTGCAACATCGCTTCAGTGAAGCTCGGCTTTTGATTGTAGGAGATGGTCAACGTTTTTTCAACCCCATTGATGGAGAATGGGCCGGCTGGACGGAGGAATTGAACAACTGGAAGGCACGCGGCTTGCTGACAACCAAACCTTTGGACAAATGGTCGTACGATGAAGACCTCCTCGCTCAACGTTTTTTTCTGCTGCCTGCTACCTTACAAGGTGTCGACCGGCTCATTGAGCAATTCGAGTTGGTGGATCCCAAACCCTGGGAGGAGGTCGTTAAACAAATAGATGATTCCACTAAGGAAAGCATTGTATTCAAGGATGATCTGCTGACGACCTTACAACAACATTTTTCCAACCATATGCTACAATGGATCGCTGCCTGTGCGGTGTATCCGCAATTGCAATGGAAGATGACTCTGCACTTAGGTAAAGAGCTCTCTACGGGACAGGACAATTTATTGACCGTAGAGAACATACTGAATCTCGTTCGGCTGCCCTGGTTTGTAGAAGGGAAAATTCCCGATCCGGCCCGGGTGGTATTGATCGAGTATCTAAAAAGGGAAGGATTGGAAACCAAAGTGAGGGAGACCATCAAGATTTTACTCGATAAAGCCCCCAGGCCCTCGGAGGACTCGGTAGCTTATGAAAAGTGGCGGGTCAATCAATTATTTAACGAAATACAGGTCTCAGCTCCTTCTCCGAAAAGAAGGCAACTAAAAAGAGAGTTGGAGAATTACCTAGAAGCTGGTTTTCAGCCTGATCAGATAACGATCCAGAGCCTAGAGAGAGAAAATGTGCCAGGCATGGCAGCAGAACTGCCTGACCGGTGGAAGGAATTATTATTTCGGGAAGGAGAAGGGATATTTGGTTTTAAGACAAGGTTATGGGCCGTTCCGTCCTGGTTAATCTTAAGCGGCTTGATTTTGTGGTTCAACCCTAATTATCGGGCTTGTAAAGGATATTTAGTCATTTTTGAAGACCAGCAACTCTGTCTGGAAACGGAGGCCGACCAGATTATTTATAATGACTATTTGTCTAGGAAGACCATCCGGGATGCCAGTCGGTTGGGAGGTTACGCTAATGCAAAGGTTGTGGTATTTCCTTTTGAGTATATAGGCAGTGATGGAAATGCACAGAACACCGAGGATTTGCCTCAATCAGAGCAGGCTGCGATTGACATGACCGACACTCTTTATCAGTATTTCATAACTGGCTTAAGGGAAAGCATAGGGCTGGATATAGAGTCCATCCCACCCAATTTACCCTACGATGATAGACAAGATAATGTTAATACAGTGCGAAGGCTTGGTGCGGATTTCATTCTCAGTGGCACAGCCCGACAAATTAATGGAGAATTCCAACTGAATGTTCATATTACGGACGGCTTAAGTGGCCGACAACATACTTCTCGAATGATTTCTGGGGTGGGAGGTACATTTAGGAGTTTTATCGATGATTCTATCAGCACTAAAATGTATAGTTTTCCAAGTATTGATGTCAACTCTCTTATTTACGGGACTTCTTTCACGCCGGAATTTTTTAAGATATACGAAAATCTTTACGTCGACCGAGGGCTGGACGCATTCTTCCCATTTGAGGCCAACTCCATGGTCCTACTGGATAGCTTTTCCATTTATGCGGCCTATCTTCCTTCCCGTTTGGATGACCCTAAGGAATTGAAAGATGTCATGATCAATCCGCTCCAGGATTCCCTGGAGGCTTATAATCAACGAGAAAATGATGATCGGGGGCGATTGTTGGGTGACCAGTATATAGAAAACCTCGCTACGGCCTTGTATAACAAAGGTGTTGCCTTATTCAATACCTATCTCGATCTAAAAGAGGGGATTCTTTCCGATACGTTGGACCTGGCTCCACGTTACTTGGACGAGAGTGCCTTTAGTTTGTTATTGGCCAAAGATCTCCGGACCTCTATGCCGGAGGTTTTTACGGCTTTGCTCCGAGTGTATGGAGAAAACGAAACCCTTATTTTTCCCAAAACGCTCACTGGGCAGGTGACAGCGGCTGGTCGAGCCCTTACCGACGTTCAGGTTAGTTTTGAGGGCGGATACGATGCACTAACGGATGCCAATGGACAGTACACTATTAATTTGCCGGAGGACTGGGACAACAACATTTTGCAGCTCAATTTTTTCAAACCAGGTTATCGTGTACAAAAGATAACACACATTTTGATTGACGAAAACAGTGATCAGGTCCGAACGGTTGAGCTAGCGCCCATTCCGCAAGATCAGGAAGATCAATTAGTTATATTCTCGGGGCCAAATTCCCCTTTGAAAGGCGTTCGAACCCGGACTGGGGACATCATTATTCCGGCCAATTATAGCAACATAGAGAAAGATTCTGAAACGGGCTATTACCGGGTAGAAACACCGGCGACGCGTATTGGCTCTTCCTTTGGATATTATGACCAGCGGGGTCAGATTGTGGTGCCGGCCATTTATTCTTACCTGGACTTTTACTCTGAAGGTTTAGCGGTAGCCTGGGAAAAAGATGGCAAGTTTGGGTATTTAAACGTTCAGGGTAGCAAGGCTTTTCCTTTTAACTTTGAAAGGGCCGAAGCATTTTCTGATGGTGAAGCAGAGGTGAGCGTACAAAACCCATTTAGTGGTGAGGCCGTTCGGTTTACCATTGGAAAAGATGGAAAGTGTACGGAGGCCGCTGCCTGTCCGTATGGGACTATAGTAGAAAATTACATTTTGGCTATATGCAGACAAGATCCCGGTGTTTTTGAAAGTAGGGTGATCGGCAAGGAAAAAGCAGCCGACATTTTCATGATCCTAAACACCGATTTCATGAGGATATTCTTCCCTCAGAGAATTTTGGAGACTGCTAATAATTGTTTGCCCGATGTTGAATTATTTGTCAATGGTTATTTAATCAACCTATACATATATGCTACACTAGCCGACCAGATCCCGGAAGCTGCTAAAGAGAAGGTACTAGAACTGTTAAACACCCTGGAAGACGATCCTGAAACCCGGTCCCGGATGATCAGCAAAAACCCGAATGTGGAGCAATGGATTAGTACTTTAGAGAATGCATTAGGCTTGAATGAGCAGCAAACGTTCACCGATCCCAATCCAATCGCAAGCCTGGGGACCTTCCGTTCGGGAGATAAGATCCTGTCATATTATTTTGATGTCAACCAGCCATTTGGTAAAGTAGCCGGCTATGATGTAGAGCGTGCTTCTCAAAATTATCTCAATAAACTTCGTGGCCAAAATGCCACGGCCTCAGAAGGCCTGCCCTTCCAGGTCGATCGCCTGAAAAGCCTGGCCGATCAATTGTATCGAGAGCTTGGTCAAAACTATGGACACACCATTGAGTTGATTGCCTATGCCGATAGTGAAGAAGGTGCCAATCAGACTTTGCTTCAGGCCAGGGTAGATGTCATTCAGGATTATTTGATCAACTACAATAATGGTGCGCTCCGTCCTTTTGTTTCCGGCTCCGGTGTGATAAACATTATCAAAAACACCAAAGAAGGCATTCCGCGGCCCCCTACTAACCAGTCACAGTCCGAATCTTATTCTACTACCGCCTGTAATAACCGCCGGGTGGATGTTATTTTCCGCCGCCGGACCCAGCATCAGCAGATTCAGCGGCCGCGGCAGGGGAATTCGGGAGCCCCTCAGCAGGGGGATAATTCCACGGTACCTACAGACAATGCCGTTAACATCCGTGATCGTGACGGCAACAGCTATCCCATCAAGGTCATGGCGGATGGCAGGCGATGGATGACGAAGAATTTGAATATTCAAGTGAATGATTCGTGGTGTTATGAAAATAAGGCGGAGAATTGCGCGGAGTATGGGAGGCTGTATACCTGGGAAGCTGCTAAGGAGGCTTGTCGGTTGTTGGGGGATGGGTGGAGATTGCCGACAGATGAGGAGTGGGGGAGTTTAAGAGATGCATATGGAGGTGAACAGGGAGCCTACAAGGCATTAATTGAGGGTGGAGACAGTAAGTTTACTGCTCAGCTAGGTGGCTGGCGCAATAACATTGGCAGTTTCCACGACTTGGATTCAAATGGTTACTACTGGTCCAGTACGCCAAACGGTGGTTCCGGCGCGTGGAACTACTACTTCGACCGCAACTACGGTGAGTTATATCGCTACTACTTCAATCGTGGAGACGGCCATGCCGTTCGTTGTCTTCAGGATGATTGAATATTTGATCATTTCTTATTTCGAGCTATCGGAGGGCAAGCTTCAGCTTGCCAGGACGGCAAACTTCAGTTTGTCGTAACATAAACAAAAGACCACTACGCAATTTTACTTATCTATTTCTAATTGCTGCATTGCCTAATTATACTAAGCAATAAAATTGGTTTGTACTCTAATATGATTAGTATGGGCTATCGTGATATTGTATAATGAATTGATTATTTGTGGTTTATGTTGAAAAGGCCTATCTTGTTTTTCTCCACAAGCTAAAGCTTGCGGTCCTGGCAAGCTGAAGCTTGCTGTCCTGTATCCTACTGGACAGCAAACTTTAGTTTGCCAGGAGAGCGAACTTCAGTTTGCTCCTCTCCTCCAGTGACCTAAACTATTGAGCGCATTCCCAATCACAAACTCAATATTTAAGTCGTGAAAAAAGCATACAAATACACTAAGCGCCGCTTACCGAGGCATCTCAATGCCGGATCTATTTATTTTGTCACAGTAATGCTTAAAGGGGCTATACCTAAGTCAGCCATAGATAAACTGAAAGCAGAATATCAAGAAAAGGTCCGTTTATTAGAACTTACACAGCCAAAAGACTTCAAGCTTAGAATGGCCGTGCTGCAGCAGGAACACCTCAAGAAGTATGACCAATATCTGGATCAAGTGCTTTACGGGCCGACTTATCTAGCGAAAGCCGAAATTGCCGAGATTGTTAAAGAACAATTCCACCGCTTTGAGGGGGAATTTTATGATCTGCTTGCCTATACCATCATGCCCAATCATTTCCATTTCCTTATTGATACGAGTATTCAAGTGGTGACCCAAGAGGTAGATCCCGAATACATCCAGGAAGACTATACAGATTTATCTGAAATCATGAGACGCATTAAAGGGGCTTCTGCCAGATATGCTAATCTGGCTTTGGATCGGAAAGGAAACTTCTGGCAACATGAGTTTTTTGACCGAATAATAAGAAGTGAGAAGGGGGAGCAGTTTTGTGTTAATTATATATTGAATAATCCAGTGAAGGCGGGATTGGTGGAGAAATGGGAGGATTTTCCTCATACTTTTATCAAAACAAGCTAAAGCATGTTTTCCTGGCAAGCTGAAGCTTGCTGTCCGGTAGGATACAGGACAGCAAACTTTAGTTTGCCAGGAGAGCGAACTTCAGTTTGCTCAAAGACACACTACACTTCCCTATTTCCCCGTTACTAAATTATATCCATTCACAAAACCCACATATCCATGAGACCAATTCTAGTTGTCCTGCTGCTGGGCATCGGAGTCCACCTCTCCGCTCAGCAACACAAAACCTACACCCTGTACTTCGACTTCAACGAACACCAATTAAGCGCTCAGGCAGAGCAGGCCTTGCAAAGCCTGCTTACTCAAGTGCTGGACCTGGACGAGTATAGCATCCAGATCGAAGCACATACCGACGATAAAGGCACCCAGTCCTACAACCGTCGCCTGGCCGAAAGAAGAGCGAAAACAGTACAAGTATTCCTGGAAAAGAAAGGCCTCTCTATCGAATCCAGCAATGTTATGAACTTCGGTGAAGATCGCCCTGCCTACAACAATGAGGAGGAAATGGGCCGACAACTCAATCGCCGCGTCGATGTGATCGTGACGACTGTGCCGCTGGAAAGCCTTGACGACTTGATGGCCAAGCTGCGAGGCGATAGTCGACAGATCTTCACAATCAATCCGAATGAATCCACCGAACTAACTGCTGATAACGGTACCACGCTTTGGATTCCGGCTGCTGCCTTCCAACTCAAGGATGGAAGCCTGCCTGCTGGGCCGATCGATCTTATTATAGAAGAACACTATAATAAGTCGGGCATGGTAACCAATGAACTCTCTACCCATTCCGGTGATCAAATGCTTGAATCAGGTGGTATGATCTATATCGGAGCCGAGTCGAAAGGACAGCCGCTGGACATGCGCGAAGGCGTTTCACTGACGCTAGGTATGCCAACCAATGCTCAGCAGGAAGGTATGCAATTGTTTGATGCTCAGACAGATGCCGGTGGCCGGCCAGTCGACTGGATTCCCACCGGACAGGGTTTTGCACGCACTGAAAAGGAAGCCCTGCTGATCCCGCCTCAACCCAAATATCCTGTTTACATCAAATGGCGGTCGCCGGTTCATCGTAATTGGAAAGAAATGCCTCGTAAACCTGCTCCTATTAGTGTAGCTACCTATCGAGCCCCCCAAAGACCTGTATTGGAAAATGTACAGTACAACCCACCTTTCCTAAAACAAGTATTTATGGGGAAAAAGAAGATAGAGGAGAAAAAGAGAAAAATTTATGAGGCCCAGGTGGCTCGCTATCATAAGAATATGATGAATTATGAAAAGCGTTTGCTGGCTTATGAAAGAGCTAAGGTTGAGCAAGAAAAAAAGTTGACGGCCTATCAATGGGCTTACGGAACCTGGGAAGGAATGGCCGTAGGAGATAGCCTGGAATTCACTCAAATGCATAATAAGTTAGAGACTGATTTTCGGGACCGGGTTCAGGAAAAATACCGTATTCGTTTGGCCGATTGGCAAAATACTCGTGATAGTATTATGACTGCTTATTACGATGCGCAAATGGAAAGAGGTGAGTTAACGATGGATGGCTTGAGCTATTATTTTTATAAAGTAGAAAGTCCCGGCTGGATCAATTGCGATCGCTTTTACAATGTTCCTCAAGAGGACAAAATGGCCTTGGCGGTTCGAGATGCGGATTATGAGGAAGAAAAAGTGTTTGTCGTCTTTAAAGAAATTAACAGCATGATGCGCCTTTATTCCAAACAAGGTGACCGCTACGTACAGAATAACCTTCCAAAGGATGCGGAAGTGAAAATTATTGCCTTAAAAGTTGATAATGGGATGCCTAGTATGGCAGTGCTGGATACCAGAGTAGGGGAGGAGCCGGTCATTGATCTGAAGTATGAGGCTTGTAAGATCAAGGATATTAAGGAAGTTTTAGCAAATATTTAGAATTTGCTACTCAACTTGTGATGCTAGGCCCTCCTTCGTCGGGCCGATGCTGTGATGCTCTTGTGGCCTATAGCCACAAGATGCTGGACGTTTGTATTCTCTCAAATATAGAGCAAGTTTATATTCATTTAGCAATAAAAGACGTCAGTATCCTCACGCCACAGGTGTAAAAAGCATCATAGCATCGGCCCGACGAAGGAGGGCCTAGCATCACAATAAGGATAGGGTATTCAAAAAAGAGAGGCGATCACAAACTTAATTACGCCACGACAGGAATTTCTTCGATATACTTTACCAACTCATCCAACTGCCAGGCATCCTCAATCTTGAAATCTCCCACACGAGTTCTTCTTAAAGCACTCAGATAAGCACCGGAGCGTAGAGATTTTCCAAAATCGTGTGCCAAAGACCGAATATAAGTCCCCTTACTACAGCTCACCCGAAAGTCAATTTCGGGAAGTTCCACACGAGTTAGTTCGAATTCACTGATATGGACGTTTCTCGGTTCGATTTCGATCTTTTCACCCTTCCTGGCTTTTTTATAGAGTGGTTGCCCATCTACTTTAATGGCCGAAAACATAGGAGGGATCTGCTCGATATCGCCGATGAATTGCAAACGCGCTTTTTCCAACATTTCCTCATCTATATGATCATATGGAAATCGCTCTTCCACTTCCGTTTCGGCATCATAGGAAGGGGTGCAGGCACCGAGTATCAACGTTCCGGTATAATCTTTGGAAAGGCCCTGAAGCTGAGCCAGTTTTTTGGTAAATCTACCGGTGCAAATAACAAGCAAGCCAGTAGCCATAGGATCAAGTGTGCCGGAGTGGCCCACTTTGATCTTTTTCACCTTTAATCTTTTCTTGAGTTTGTATCGAATCTTATTAACAACATCGAAAGACGTCCATCCCTGTGGCTTATCCACTAAAAGTGTCGACCCGGCCAGAAAATCGTACCTCGGGACAGGGTTATCCTCTGAGTTCATAAATTTTTTTTTCCTTCAACAAATTGGGCTTTATATGTGGTATATGAATGGCCGCCTGATGGCGGCCATTCATATATTTTATACGGTTGCCCTAAAACTTTATTTCAACAGTACACTTGCGATGGCTATGCCGCCGACAATAAAACAATATACAGAAAAATATGTCAACTTGCTATTCTTGACCAATTTTATCATCCATACACAAGCCAGCAATCCCGTGAAAAAAGCCACAGTGAAGCCCACTAATAATTCCATGCTGGAATTACTGGTTTGAGTAATTTCCCCGCTTGCAATGTCTTTAGCCATTTTACCCAAAATCAAGGGGACGACCATCAAAAAGGAAAATTTAGCGGCCCTTTCTCTGTCAATGCCTAATAGTACGGAAGCTGAAATGGTTGCTCCTGAACGGGAAATACCGGGCATAATAGCAATAGCCTGCGCCACCCCAACGATTAGTGCGTGAGGGAAGCTCACTTTTTTACTGGTGTTTTTGGCTCGGTCTGCCAGAAAAAGCAGCCCTCCTGTAACTAATAACATAATCCCTACCAGCAAAACATCTGCTCTGAATAAGGCTTCGATATTGTCCTCAAAAATGAGTCCCACCGCAGCAGCCGGGATCATGGACAAAATGATTTTTAAACTGTAGATCTTTTCTTCATTCCATTTAAAAGAAAAAAGACCTTTCAGGATCTCTAAAATGTCTTTCCAAAAAATGGCGATGGTACTAAAGGCTGTTGCGGCATGGAGCGTAACCGTCATCAACAAACTGGATTCTCCAAGGTTTTGGCCCTCAAAAAGGGCATTCGCCAATTCGAGATGGCCACTGCTGCTGACCGGCAAAAACTCCGTCAAGCCCTGGATAAGACCCAGAATGGCAGATTCAATCAATTCAGGCATGTAGTAGGTATCTATTTTCTAAAAATGGCATGGATCTCAACACCCAGGCCGGTCAGGATAAAAATGGGAGCCAGTACGGTTCTTCTAAAACCATAAATGCGACCTTCATCCCAAACATCCGGGCTCGGCATAGCACCGCCACTCATCAGTAACATTCCTATAACTATGAGCAGGATCCCTAAGCCCATAATCATGTAATTTTGGCGGTTAAAGATCAACTCTTGTGTCGGTTGAGAAGAAGGTTTGGATTTACTTCTGGAAGATACGGTTGGTTTAACTTTTTTGTTGCCTTTAGGACTAACCGTTTTTTTATGCGTAGTACTTTCCTTCTTTTTATTAGTAGTTGTTACAACCACTTTCTTTTTGGGCGGCTTATTCTTACTCATCTCGCTTATTCTATGGTTTTTAAAACTTGTGGCGAATATAGGGTATTTTAGACATTCCTGCCTGCTTAATGCCTTATTAAGTAGAGGAACAAAAACATTTAAAGATAATTTGCCGCTGAATGGCGGCAAATTATCTTTAAATGTTTTTTAATATAGATCATCTATGCGCATTTTCAGATACTTATGGACAACCAAATAGGTGCTTAAGGTATTGATCAATATACCTATGGCAATTAAAAAGATACTTAACGCAATGTATCCCGGGATATCTTTTAACTCGCGAATCTCGGGAATGTCTTGCCAGACCCAGTACATGATCAACCCCAGTGCTACAATAGCGATCAGGCTGCTGACGATTCCCTGCACAATGGCCTTCAGTAAATACGGCCGACTAATGAATTCCCAACTGGCACCTACCAGTTCCATATTTTTAATCAAAAAACGGTTGGAATATAAGGCCAGCCTAATAGTGTTATGGATTAGGGTGACGGCTACAAAAATGAAGAATAAGGATATTCCTAATGCCAAAAAGCCAAGCCTCCTTATGTTCTTGCCAATATTGTCCGTCAGGCTTTCCTGATAAAAAATATCATTCACGGCTTCATAGGTCATCAGCTCTTCCCGGATGTTTTGCAGGCTGTCTTTTTCCAAATAGGCCGCTTTGACATTAAAGGTAATAACGTCAAAAAAAGGATTAGGCAGATCAAGCTTTAAGAAATCCTCTCCAAATTCTTCCTGCATCAGTTGAACCGCTTCTTCTTTGCTGATAAAGCTTACGGAGCCTTCTTTGACGAAATCATAGCTGTTAAGCGCTACCTGTAAGGTGTCAATATCACTCTGTAGGCTCGATTCTTTTAATTCTGCCAAAATATTCACCTTTTCTTTGAAAACGACCATCAGACGTTGCGCATGCAAGATAATCAGGCCAAAAAAGCCCAGCAGGAAGAGTACCAACGCCACACTTATGATAGAATAAATGTAATTTGGTTTAGTTCTTTTCGTTGATTTATCAGAAAACTCAGACATTCAGTGTATTTTCTTTTGAAAAGCTAAATTTAAAAAATTCCATGCGAAAAATACTGATACCCCTATTATCTGTCATTTTTGTTCCGTTTTGCCTGATTGGACAAATATATTTGAACAATGCTTCCTTCGAGGGGATGCCCATGGATGCTTCGGTGCCGGTAGGCTGGTTCCCTTGTAACGAACGAACGACGCCGGATATTCTGCCTGGACCCTGGGGGGTTATCCTGGAGGCTTCTGAAGGGGAGACCTTTGTCGGTTTGATCACTCGCGAGGATGGATCCTTTGAAACTATTGGGCAGCGCCTCAAAGAACCCGTTCTGGCTAATGAATGCTATACTTTTTCGCTGGATATCGGGCATTCGAATACCTACGCGGGTAGTCGTTATGCCGGTCCTCTGAAGTTGCGCATATATATCGGGCCCACCAGAGGGTCGAAAGCCCAGCTCATTTATGAATCCGATTTTATTGAGGAGGAAGAATGGACAAAAGTAGCTGTAAAATTTAACCCTAAAAATACAGCTTACTTTATCAGGTTGGAAGCCTTTTATGAAGAGGGGCCCTTTTCTTATCGCGGAAACATCCTCATCGATAATATTTCTGCTATCCAGAAATGTATAAGAGCCTCTTTAGAGTAGAGATAAAACATCCCGCTTTTTGGGAGGCAAAATATAAGGACTTGATTTTGAATTAGTTGCTCGTTGTTAGTTGCTCGTTTTCCGCGATCAACGATCAACGGACAACTAGTTCAAAATCAAGGTTTAGTTGAATAGCCTAGTTTATTAAACCCTCTTTTAAAAGATAGGGGATGACTCATGGTCACTCCTGTTTTTCAACTTTTTTCATCACTTCCTCCGTTTTTTTCAAAATTCGTTGCCATTCTTCAGAAATAGCTTCTTTTTCTTTGGCCGCTTCCGGCTCCTGGCTTTCCATATCTGTGGTAGCAATCCGATCTTTAAGTTTCTCCTGCTCGAATTCCAGGTCTCTGATTTCTTGAAGAGCTTCTTGGTTATTTTCTTTGCTCGCCTCTCCCTTTACCTTATCAAAGATATCATCAATTTTGCTGAGTGCTTCGTCGTATTTACCCTCATCAAATTTTTCCTTTTCCGATTTTAACAAATTCCAGGTAGCCTCCCCCAGGTCTTTAACTTCATTGAAAATCCTTTTCGAACTTTCTTTTTCTTCCTGGGTACCCAGAAAGTAGTTATAGACCAGAACGCCCACTAACAGAAGAAGCCCTAAACGAATAATTGTTTTTATCATGACAAGAATTTTTGTTGATTAACTTAAAGGTATTTTCGGTTTAATCCAAAAAATCAGGATTGCTGCCGCAGAAAATCAGATGAATTACGAGCCTTTTTCCAAAATAGACAGCAATTTTTTTACATCTTCTTCTTTCGACAAATTCAATTTTTCTTTCCTACTGATACTTTTCAGGTCGTACTGTGACAGAACACTTTCCAGTTGCTTACTTTTTAGTCTGACTTTCTCAAATTTTTGCCCATCCAGGCTAATGAAATATCTCTCTTCATCTTTGTATTCATCATATCGAATATCGGCGCTGTAGGCTCCCTTGTAATCTGCTTCCTTGAAGGTTTTTCGGTATTGCTTGACCAATATGATATCTCCTTCGTGAATTACTTCATAGTAACCTAGTCCGCTATAGTTGGAACCTTCTATATCTTTGCGGAGCATAGGCTTGAACACCTTCTCAGTGCCTTCTTCCGTTTTAAAATGAACGCTCCCGACGAACTTAGAGGGAAGAGAACCAATTTTCCCATCGAAAAGTACCACATGCAATACATGCTCGAACATATCGATATTCATTTTAAAGGTCCGGGTTTCTTGCTCTTTTTTATCTTTAAACAGTACATACCCTTCCGTCCAGTCTTGGTATAAGAGGGGCGTGCCTCTGACACCCTCATAACGATTATCGAAAGTAGTCACCATCTGAATGTCTCCCATAGAAACATAGTTCTCCATAGTACCGGAATTAAGATTAGCGGAAGAAGCCTGACTAAATGCACTTGAAAGGAACGTTAGGGTTCCAAAAAACGTTGCAATAAAAATGAAAGCGGTATAGTTTTTCATATTTTTTTCTTTTGTGAAAAATAAAAGATAAAGTCTTTTTTATAGCCTGTTGCAAAACACAAGCAGGTTCTTAAAAACTAGAATTTTTTGGCTATTTTCGCAACTTAAATTAAGCATTACAGCACTAAAATACCATAAGCCGTAATATTTTTTAAATAATGAACTGGTTTAAACTTATTGGCTGTAGGTGAGGCCAGGCTAATAACTTCAAATCAGTTCAACAATTGACCACAAACACGATGGACTACAAGCCTAGGGATTTTGAACCGAAATGGAAAAAATATTGGGAAGATCATCAGATCTATAAGGTAGACAATAAAAGTGAACGTCCAAAATACTATGTTTTGGATATGTTTCCTTATCCTTCAGGAGCCGGCCTGCACGTCGGGCACCCGCTTGGATACATCGCCTCGGATATTTTTGCCCGTTATAAGCGCATGAGGGGTTTTAATGTATTGCACCCTATGGGGTATGATGCCTTCGGCCTGCCTGCTGAGCAATATGCTTTGCAGATGGGAGTTCATCCGGCTATTTCTACTAATAAAAATATTGATCGCTACCGGGAACAACTGGAAAACCTGGGCTTTAGCTTTGATTGGGACCGGGAAGTTCGCACCTGTGATCCCTCATTTTATAAGTGGACACAATGGATATTCTTACAGTTATTTGATCATTACTACGATCTGACAAAGGATAAGGCTATGCCCTTGTCTTTCCTGAAAGAACAATTCGAGGAGGGTGGGAGCAGTAAGGTAGAGGCCGCCTGTAGCGAAAAAATTGACTTTACGGCTGCTGAGTGGAAGGCTATGTCTGCCAAGGAGCAAAGCGATGTTTTGATGAACTATCGCCTGGCTTACCGCAAGCAAACTTTTGTCAACTGGTGTGAGGCTCTGGGAACGGTATTAGCTAATGACGAGGTGAAAGACGGCGTGTCAGAAAGAGGCGGTTATCCGGTAGAACGTAAGCCAATGTTGCAATGGTCTTTGCGAATTACAGCTTATGCAGAGCGCTTGCTGAATGATCTGGACGATTTGGAGTGGTCAGAAGCCATGAAAAAAATGCAGTCTAACTGGATCGGCCGCTCTACGGGCGCCCAGATGTTTTTTGATATTGAGGGATCTGCTCGAAAGATAGAGATATACACAACTCGTCCGGATACGATCTTCGGAGCGACCTTTATGGTAATTGCCCCCGAGCATGAGTGGCTGCCCGAGATCACTACCGCAGAACAAAAAGAAGATATAGACAAGTACCTGGATTATGTAAAATCTCGTTCGGAAAGGGAACGCATGTCTGAAACGAAAGAAGTGACCGGCGCTTTTACAGGCTCTTATGCGATCAATCCTTTCAATGGAGAAAAGATCCCTATCTGGATCGGCGAGTATGTTTTGAAGGATTATGGTACGGGCTGTATCATGGCGGTACCGGCGGATGATGAACGAGACCGTCGGTTTGCCGAAAAATATGGCTTGCCAATTATCGAGATCATTGATAAATCTATGCACCCTGGGTCGGGCATCGAGGACAAAGTCGGTAAGATGATCAATTCTGACTTCCTGAACGGGATGGAAGTATTGGATGCGATCGAGGCTATCAACCAAAAACTAGTGGATATGGGCATCGGTCAGCCACAAGTGAATTACAAGCTGAGAGATGCCATCTATAGTCGCCAGCGATACTGGGGCGAACCATTCCCAATCGTCTATGATCAAGAGGGAATTGCCTATGCCTTAGATGAAAGCGAATTGCCTTTAGAATTACCTGAATCGGATGATTTTAAGCCTGCAGCTGGTATGAGTTCTCCCTTGGGGCGTTTGAAAGAGTGGGTCAACCTGGATAATGGCTACACTCGCGAGACGGATACCATGCCGGGCTTTGCCGGATCTTCCTGGTACTTCCTTCGGTATATGGACCCCAATAACGAGAATGCTTTTGCCAGTGAGGATGCGATCAACTATTGGAGAGATGTGGATCTGTACATCGGTGGTACCGAACATGCCGTCGGCCATTTGATGTATTCCCGCTTCTGGCATAAGTTTTTATTCGATAAAGATTTAGTACCTACCAAGGAGCCTTTTCGGAAGTTGATCAACCAGGGTATGATCCAGGGGGTTATTGAATATATATTCTTGCAAAAGGAAAAAGTAGACGGGCAGTATCGTCTGGTGGGAGCAGACATTCTGGAAGAAGAGCAAGCTTCCGGAAAAGAATTTATTTCAATTCCCGTTTTGATCGATTACGTGTCGGATTATGGTTCTGAAGACTCCTATTTAAATGCAGAGGGTATTGAGCAGTTCATTAAGTGGCGTCCGGAATATGAAGGTGCGCGCTTTGAAAGTTCTGCAGGGGTTTATCAAAACGGAGCATTTACTTCTAAAAACGGAGCGTCCGAAATGAAATTGCCCACCCAATCGGAGGTCGGCAAGATGTCCAAATCGAAGTACAATGTGATCAATCCGGATGATGTCATTGAACAATACGGAGCCGATTGCTTCCGCTTGTATGAAATGTTCCTGGGCCCAATCGAACAGGCCAAGCCGTGGGATATACAGGGGATCGATGGGGTGAGTAAGTTTCTGAGAAAATTCTGGAACCTGTTTTTTGACCGGGACCGCAACTGGCTGGTCGAAGATAATGAACCTACAAAAGAGGAATTAAAGATCCTGCATTCAGCCATTAAAAAAGTGACCGACGATGTCGAGCGATTTTCTTTTAATACCTGCGTCAGTGCTTTTATGGTAGCTACGAATGAGTTAAAGAGAGTGAACTGTAGTAACAAGACCATATTGTCGGATATGGTTCGCTTGGTTGCTCCTTTTGCCCCTCACCTGGCGGAGGAACTTTGGTACAATATGGAAGGACAGGGTAGTGTCCATCATGCCGATTATCCGGAACTGAATGAAGAGTATTTGAAAGAAGATAGCATAGAGTATCCCATCAGTATAAATGGTAAAAAGCGAACCACGGCCGAATTTCCGGCAGATGCCAGCAAGGAAGAACTGGAAAAAGAGGCCATCGCTAATGAGGATATCCAGAAATGGCTGGAGGGTAAAACCATCAGAAAGGTGATCGTCGTACCGAAAAGAATGATCAATATTGTGGTTGGTTAGATAAAAAGAGGCTGTCTGACCCTCCTGAGTCGGTTAAGACAGTTAATATTATTTCTTTGAGGTTGTGTAAAAAGTCCTTCGGACTTTTTACACAACCCCAACCTCAAAATGAAATTATAAGAGGCTGCTTATCCGCCTGAGTTAGATGAGCAGCCTCTTAAAATTTCGAAATGCACCCTATTGGCAAAAACCATTTATCTCTTTTTTTTTAAATTGTGATTATTACTATTACTTTACAGTAAATAAGTTTTTTACCCAAAAACCGGATTAAGTCTGAATGAAACTTGTGCTCTTGTTTACAAGGCTTAGCATCCGTTCATTTAAAAACGGAAAAATGAGAATAAGGCTACACTCCCTGGTTCTGCTAATATGGACATTCAATTTGGCTTTTTGCACGCTTTCAGCACAAACATCTCCCTTGCCTAATCCCATTCCCTGTAATAGTGCATTGCCTATAAGAGATAACAATTGTCCGGAGGCCTTGCCTACCGGCGACCCGGATGAATTTGACGTCCTGGTAGAAGGAGCTCCTGGAAATGCATTAGGGACCGACGTTTATTTAAAAGAGGTCCGACTTCTTGTTCGGCATACCTGGGTGGGCGATCTCGACATCACCCTGATTTCTCCTAGAGGGCGCAGTGTTGTTCTGATGTCGGATGTAGGAGGCGGAGATGATAATATAGGAGATTACAATGGTTTTGACTGTAGAGGATATGTCAGTTTTTCCATTACTTCCTGTATTCCTATAGAAGCCGATTTCCCTCCTTTTTTGAATGGACCTTATTTGCCGGAAGAGAGCCTCTTTGGTTTTAATGACGGGCAAACGGACCCTAACGGAGTTTGGACCTTACAGATTTGTGATGATGTGATCGAAGATGCCGGCACTTTAGAGTATTTTGAACTTGTATTTGAACCAATTGAGTGCCTTCCTTTACAAGAAGCGCGAATTGCTAAGGTAGATACTACAACCGTTATTCTGGATTGGTTACCTACGGAAAACTGTGGTCCAATTGTACTGGAGTACGGTGCCCCCGGATTTCGGCCCGGCACTACCTTTGCCAGAGGCCAGGGAGAGGTCGTCCGAATAGATGGATGTGCGCCTTATGCATTAGAGCGCCTTCAGCCGGATACTTATTATGAAATTTACCTGAGAAACTACTGTGAATCCTCCGGACAGTTCTCCGCCAACTCTTGTCCTTTATTGGTAAAAACCGGTTGTTTGCCGGCTCCTCCGAGTCTGAGTACCGATTTTGATGATCAGGAAGTTTGTGGTTTTATATGCGGAAACTCCTGCGATGTAGAAGGCGTGTGGCGAAATGATCAGGAACATGATGATTTTGATTGGCTCGTCGCTACCGGCAGCACCCCAACCAACGGCACCGGCCCCTTGGCGGACGTTAGCGGTGATGGAAGCTATGTTTATATAGAGGCTTCAGGTACCTTCCCCTGTGACGAGGGAGGGGAGGCCTACCTACTCTCTAATTGTATCCAGCTGAACAAAAAAGGGACGGATACCTGTCATCTGTCCTTTAATTATCACATGCAAGGCTTTCAGGTAGGACAGTTGAGGTTGGAAGTTTCTGAAGATGGAGGGTTTAACTGGCAATCTATTTGGCAAAGGAGTGGGCATCAGGGCGCTGATTGGAATAAGGTTTATCTCTCTTTGGCCGATTATGAGGAAGGCGCTAATCTGCAGTTCCGGTTTGTAGCCGTAAAAGGGAATGGATCCAAAGGTGATATGGCCATTGATGAGATCGTTTTTTATGGTTCGGAGGATCTAGGAAGCCCCGATCAGGCTTTTTATGTAGATGAGGATGGCGATGGCTATGGGGATGCTTCCGAATTCATAACAAGTTGTGCCTCGGTCATTCCTGCCGGATATGCTGATAATGCGGATGATTGCGATGATAGCAACCCTAATATTAATCCAGGGGCTCCGGAAATTCCCTGTGATGGGATCGATAACAACTGCAACGGATTAACGGATGATGCAGATTTGCCTGTTCCCTTGGTACAGGGTGATACGATTTGTTCGGGAGAACAGGCAATGGTTTGCGCAACCCCTTCTGATCCTGAAAACTTCATTTTGTGGTATGGTTCAAAGGACGGAGATGACATTGTCGGCCCTCTTGGAGCCTGCTTTTTCCCGGAATTACCGCTTAATAATACCCCTAGCCCACAGATTTATACCTTTTATGCCGAAGAAATAGGCCTGGGCTGTCAGTCTGAAGAAAGAGCGGAGGTGATGGTTGTCGTGTACCCTAATCCTCAATTGAACCTTGACGAAGATCCGGCTGTTTGCCAAGGGCAATTGCTGGATGTGAATTCGGTACCCATTGAGGATGCTAATTTCACAGGAGGAACCCTGCGCTTTTCCGATACTTTTCCATTTACCGATCAACAGTTACTTGATACCAATTTAGTAGACCCAGTCTTGCATCCTGTTATTTATTTTAGAATGGTAAGTCCGGAAGGATGTGTAGACCAGGACAGCTTTTCAATACAACAATCCGGTGGACCGGTCTTTTCCTTCTTACCGGCTGCTGAATTTGGTCTTTGTAATGAAGCCTCTCAGCTTGTAAGGGTAAATGTAGACCAGGGCACGGGGCCTTTTGAATTTCTCTGGTCGAATGGAGAGCAAACCGATTCCATTCGGCTTAAGGCTCCGGCCCAACAAGGCGAAACGGTTAAAGTCGGCTTGGCTGTCACAGATGCAGATGGCTGTATATCAACAGATACGGTAAGGGTATCCTCAAGCGATGGCTTATTAGGGGTTCAACGTTCTGTGAAGACGGTTAGTGTTTGTGGAGGAAATGACGGGCAGATAAGCTTAACGCCTTTGAGTGGAGCTCCTCCTTATCGCTTTATCTGGTCGGGAAGTAGTGGGCTCAGTGGAGATTCTTTGGTGAATAATAACTCCTTTGTTCTGGATAGTCTTAGCCAGGGGGCTTATGATATAACGATTACGGATGGTTCCTCTTCTTCTTGTGAGTTTGTGGTTCGCTCCGTTCTTGTGAATGGACCCGATGCTATTTTAAATCCGCCGATCGTAAAAGAGGTGTCCTGTGCCGGGGCCTCAGATGGAGAAATTTGTATAGATGTAGAACTGGGAGTGAATCCGCAATTCTTGTGGAGCACCGGCGATACGACCAGTTGTATTGATAGCCTTCCCGGGGGAATGTACAGCGTAACCGTCACAGAAGGAAATTGCCAGAATGTGATTGAAAATATTTTGATCGAAGAAGCAGAGCCCTTGAGATTGGTGTTTGACGAGACTGCTCCGGCTTGTTTTGATAGCCAGGATGGAGCTATTGCCCTTTCTGTATTTGGAGGTAAGTCACCTATATCCTTTCGGTGGAGCAATGGCCAAACGGGCTCTGATCTGATGAATATTGGCGTAGGGCAGTATAAAGTGACTGTTACGGATGATAATGGATGCCAAAGTATCGATTCAGTTCTGTTACAGGCTCCGGATGCAATGCGGATCTTTCTGGACTCCAGATTGGACATTAGTTGTTTTGGCGATACCGATGGTTCTATCAGGATCTCCACGGTCGGAGGCCAGGGGCCTTATAAATATGAATGGTCCAATGGAGTGTTGTCACCCTTGATCCAACAGTTGGAAAGGGGCGATTACACCATTACGGTAACGGATTTTAACGGCTGTTTTAAAACTGAGACTTACACCATCATAGAACCTGATTTGTTGGATGTTCAACTGGAAGAAATGGTGCAGCCTCTTTGTATAGGGGATACGACCGGAAGTATTAAGGTGATGGTAAATGGCGGCACACGCCCATATACCTACCAATGGAATAATGGTGGCCAGGATAGTTTGTTGCAAAGCCTTGGAGTGGGTATATATGAATTAGTGGTTACGGATGCTAGTGGATGCTTCACAGATACCTTGTCTATTGAATTGACGGCTACCTCGGTCTTAGACCTCAATGCGATCATAAATGCGCCTGATTGTGTAGGTAAAGAAAACGGACGTATAGAGCTTCAGCCCAACGGAACGGCGCCCTTTATTTATAATTGGGAAAATGGGAGCGCCGGCAATATCCGAAATAACTTAGGAGTCGGAAACTATCCACTGACCATTACTGATGGAGACGGATGTATTTATGATACGACCATAGCAGTAATTGCTCCTCAGGCGATTGAATTGGAAGTGGACCTGCGTGCGCCCAAATGCGCCGAGGGTTCAGACGGATTGATATCTCTGAACGTAGACGGGATGTTAACCGCTCCGGTTAGTTATCTATGGGACGACGGTAACACTCAGAAAAACCGCTCGGGATTGTCGGATGGAAACTATGTTTTGACCATTACGGACGGCAATTCCTGTCGCTTAATAACGGATACCTTGGTGCTTAAAAGCCCGGAAGTTCTAACTGCTTCGGTATTGGAAGTAGGTCCTATCAAATGTAAAGGAGAAGCTACCGGCTTTATAGAACTCCAGACTTCCGGAGGGGTACAGCCTTACCAGTTTGATTGGGATGATCTGAATCGAAATACGGAGAGCGTTTTTGATATTCCTGCCGGCGACTATCGCGTTCAGGTCCAGGATGCCAATGATTGTTCAACCGAATTAACTGTGAGTTTGGAAGAACCTTCTTCTCTGGATGTTGCTATAGACTTGAATGTAGGAGATGTTTGCTCGGGAGATACTACGAATTTATTGCGAGCAGAGGTGGACGGAGGCACCCCTCCGTATAAGTATAAATGGAGCAACGGCCTGGATTTTGTAAGTATACAAAATGTAATTCCGGGAGATTACTCGGTTGAAGTAGCGGATGCAAATAATTGTGTAGAATCGGCTCCTACCATTAAGGTCAAAGATGCCAGTATTCAGCTCAAACTGGATTCCTTTTTTGTAAAAGATATTTCTTGCAACGGAGCCCAGGATGGAGAGTTAACGGCTATGGTTAGTGGCGGCAGAGCGCCTTACGCCTACCATTTTAGTAATAATTACCGAATAACAACTCTTTCGGATAGTGTGACTTCGACTGGTTTACCTGTGGCCAGGAATTACAGAGTAACCATTACAGATCGCAATGGTTGTGTGGTGATTTCTGAAAGTAAGCGAATCACTCAGCCGTCCATTTTGTCCGTTTCTTTGATGGATATACAGCCGGTGAGCTGCCCGAATGGCTCGGATGGAGCCATTATGGTAAACCCTTCCGGGGGGACTGCTCCCTACACTTTTGTATGGTTGAATGAGGAGGGGGATACCATTTCCTTAGAGAAAGACCTGATGAATGTGGGGGTCGGCAGCTATGATTTGTTGATAAAAGACCAAAATGATTGCTCGCAATCTTTACTGGGGCTTAGTGTAGGCTCTAGTGGAGAGGCCATACGCTTAGTTGATTCCCTTACCCAAATCTTTTCCCCACTTTGCCGGGAAGGAGATGAAGGAGCGATTATTTTAACCATAAGAGGAGGTCGGCCTCCTTATGAATACAACTGGAGTAATGGTTCAAGTCAGGAAGACCTCAATAATTTGGCAGCGGGGACTTATTCATTGACCGTGACAGACGCTAATAATTGCACCGAAAGTTTTCCGGCATTTCAAATTACCGAGCCCGATGTACCTGTTTTAGACCCTAGCCTGAGAGTAATTGATATCAGCTGTTTTGGCGAGGATAACGGAAGTGCATTTGCCTTGGTTTCCGGAGGGGTACCACCTTACAATTATTCCTGGGAACGGGAAGGAGCTTCCATTGGGGGAAATACAGATACACTGAGAAACTTAATTGCCGGCAACTACATCATGACGGTTACGGATCGCAATGAATGTCAGAAAGAACTTAGTTTTTCGCTTGTAGAACCTGAAGAATTAAGTGTTCAGATCAACATCATACCACCTTTGGATACTATGGAATCAACAGCCTTACAGGCGGTTGTCATAGGAGGCACCCCTGCTTACAATTTTAATTGGAGTACCGGAGAAGACACAGAACGGATCATGGCTGCTGATGGTACAGGCTTTTCTGTTACCATTACGGATGGGAATGATTGTACAGCCCGGGATACGGTATTCCTGACGTCGGTGTTTGAGTCAGCGCTATTGACAGAAGTCAAGGTGTTTCCGAATCCTGCCGTTCAGCAGGCTTCCGTTCAGCTATCCTTATCGGCTGGTCAGGCAATTGAGTTAGCGTTGTTGGATGTATCCGGAAAACAAGTACTCCGGCGGACTTCTTCGAAGCAAGCATATCATGAATTTGCCCTGAATTTGGAAGGACTTAAGAGTGGTGAGTATATCCTCCGATTGAGGAGTGGGAAGGATCTGATCTATTCCGGGATGCTGTTGATAGTAAGATAAATAAAAGTAGAGCGTCATATAAACCAACATGATAGCCCGTATATGACGCTCCGCTGGAGCTTCGAATTAGTTCCACGGACTTTGTTACCGACCTGCCTCGCCGGCAGGCAGGTATTTCGCCTCCGAGGCTCTTGAGGATTAGAATTTAACAGCCCTGCCCGCAGGGGGGATAAATTTTTAAACTTCAATATTCGGACCTAAGGCCGCTCCACTTTTATTTATTCGATAATTTTAAAAGTCGTTCTCCTATTCTCCTGATGCTGTTCTTCCGAACAACGGCTGCAAATACATTCAACCGCAGGGGCCCCCTCTCCGTATCCTTTTGCCAAAAGACGGTTAGGGTCGATTCCGGCCTGAATGAGGTAGTCAACCGCAGACTGGGCTCTTCTTTGAGATAATTCCAGGTTATAATTATCGCGGCCTCGGCAGTCTGTATGTGAACCGAGTTGGATTCGGATATCGGGATTCAGCTCCAGGTTTTTAGCCAGTTCATCCAGGGTAGGCTTGGCGTCATCCCGGATGAAGGATTCATCAAAATCGTAATAGATATTTTCCAACTCGATCTCTTTGTCGAAGAAAATCTTATCCAGGACTATCTCCACCTCAAACGTTTGGACTTTCATATCTGGATTTCGACCGATTCCTTTTGTAGTAAAAAACTCCTGATTGGTTAGATACTCCTCTTTAGAGGCAATGAACTGATAGTCCGATTCTTCATCTAATTCCATGGTGAAGAAACCATCTTCTCCCAACTGAATGGTATCCTGAGTTCCTCTGAAGGTAATGACGACCTGGCTGGCGGGAAGCGGTTTACGACCTAAGACCCGGCTATTGGGATCATTTTCGGATTCGTAAATTTTTTCGAGTACATATCCTTCTAATATGAGTTTGTACTGCTCTTCTACCGGAGGTATATTTTCAGCTACGGGTGGTGGTGGCGGTGGTGGAATCGATCTTTTTTCATATTTATAAATATCGTCTCCTCCCAGGCCTTCTAATCTTGTTGATGAGAAATAACCGCTGTGGATGACCTTAGGATCTTTTTTAGGAGCTGAATAGTCGATGGTGTAGCTGAAGTCATCTCCTCCAGAGTTGATCGGTGGTTTTAGGTTAAAAGCGGGTCCCCAACTGCCGTTATTGAGTTTGAAAGTCCGGAAGATATCCAGGCCTCCCATTCCGGGATGAAAGTCTGAGCTGAAGTACAGCGTATCTTTATCAATAAAGGGAAACTTTTCATCGCCGATGGTATTGATGGAGCGGCCCATTAGTTCCGGGACACTCCATTCTCCGGAAGGCAGACGCTTACAAACATAAATATCATAGCCTCCCCATCCATCCGGATGATTACAGGAGAAATATAAGTATTGGCCATCCGAAGAAAGGCTGGGATGCCCATAATTGATGTCTCCTTCTTCAAATAAGTCCAGGGCTTGGGGAACGCCCCAGGCGCCACTGGAAAATTCCGACTTCATAATCTTGCAGTAGGAATCCTCTTTTTTTCCGCCATAGCAACGCGTAAAATACATCTCTTGGTAATCTGAACTAAAGGTAACCGTACCTTCATTGTCGGGGGTGTTTATCACCATGTCGAAGTTAGAAACAGATTCCGAGTTGAGGTCTACTACATAAAGATCGGAGAAATCATTTCCGGTCCATTTATATTCATCATCCCCGGTACTTCCGGTACGATCAGAAGTAAAAACAAGTTGGTTATTTTTAAAGAGGGTAGGGGCGTAGTCGGCCCTGTTGCTGTTAAAGTCAAGTGGGGTGACCTGATATTCTTGCTGTTGCTGGTTGATTTCCTTCCAGCCTAGGGCTATCTGGCATGCAGCCATTTCTCTACGGTATTCGTAAGGACTGCCGATTTCGAGGCCCAGATCCTTGAAGGTCATCATGGCTTCTTTGTATTGCTCTGCTCGCTTCTGGGCATAAGCAAGTTCCTTCAGTGCATCGACTCCATAACCGTTATCGTAGGCAGTCTGGAACCATTGCATGGATTTGTCGCTTTCGTTAAGGGCCTGATAGGTTTTTCCCAGTAAAAATGCTTTTTGCCCCTTGGCTACCCGGCTTTTTTCTTTGTCATACTCTTTCTTAAGCAATTTCTCTGCGACTGAGTATTGCTTGCGATCAACAGCCATATCGCCATCTTTCACTTTTAGGGTATAAGTGCAGGAGGCCAGGGCGAACAAAATGAAAAGAAGAAATGATAATTGTTTATATCCCATAGATGTAATAATTCTTTATAGAAGGTAGAAAGTATAAGGTAAATGGACTTTTCATTTTGAATGATGCTTTCAATGAAATAGAAAGTCCCGTTACCTTATGCTCTTAACAACATCAATATAAATAAAAAACAGTATAGTGGGAGGCTTTGTTTTCAGGGAAGTTAGCCATGTGGCCGACTAAAAAAAAATAAAAAAAACACCCTTGCCAACAGCAAGGGTGTTTTTTAAGTAATATAGGGCATGGTAGCCCTACCTATAATTTATCTGGCCTTAGAAGCCATTCTTGACATACTGGTTTTTCCACTCTTATCTTTTGTAGGCTTAGCTCTCAACTCAGCGCCCGAAAGATCCGACATGATAGGTGTAGCTACAAAGATAGAAGAATAAGTACCCACGATGATACCCACCAACAAGGCAAAGGCAAATCCACTGATGCTGCTACCTCCGAAGAAGAACAGGATGGCTACCACCAGGAAGGTAGTCAAAGAAGTGATCACGGTACGGCTGACCGTACTGTTGATCGCTTTATTGATGACTTCTTCCTTAGTATCTTTCAAGTAGGTATTGAGATATTCACGGATACGGTCAAATACAACCACGGTATCGTTGATAGAGTAACCGATCACCGTCAGAATAGCCGCGATGAAGTTCTGGTCAATTTCCATAGAAAACGGAAGAATGCCGCGTCCTAAACTGAAAATACTCAATACAATGAGAACATCGTGGAACAAGGCGGCCACCGCACCCATACTGTACTGCCATTTACTGAATCGAATAAAGATATACAGGAAGATCAGTAAGAGGGCGAAAATAGCAGCGTATAATGCACTTGTCTTAATATCATCCGCAATCGTAGGCCCAACCTTGGCCGAACTGGTTACGTGTGTGCCGGAGCCGTCCGCATTGCTAAAGTTGTCAAAGTTTAACGAACTTCCAATGGCTGCCTCGATTCCTTCATGAAGCTTGGCCATTACTTGCTTAGGCGCATCTTCATCGGTTTCGTCTACCAGGTAATCTGTTACTACATTGAAAGTATTTTCAGTATCTACTGCTTTTACAGTAGGCTCGCTACCAAATGCAGTAGTTAAGCTGGTTCTGAGGTCAGCAACATTGACATCTACGGATTGATCAAAGGTAACGTTATAGGAGTAACCACCTTTGAAATCAACACCCAGCTCAAATCCTCTTACGAAGAAGGAAACCAAGCCAGCCAAAATAATGGCACCGGAGATCATATAAGCCATCCGGCGTTTACCCAGCCAATCGATCTTGAGGTTAGCCAGTGCATTTTTAGAGAAACTGGTGCTGAATGAAATCCCCCTTTTCTTCGTCCACCATTCGATGATCATACGACCTACCAATACAGCAGTGAATAAAGAGGACAGCACACCAATGATCAATACCACTGCAAATCCTTTGATCGGGCCGAGACCGAAGTAGGCCAGTACAAAAGCCGTCAGGATGGTGGTTACGTTTGCATCCACAATGGCTGAATAAGAGTTCAGGAACCCATCCTGGATCGAAGCAAACAGGGTTTTCCCTTCTCTGATCTCCTCTCGTATCCGCTCAAAGATGATCACGTTGGCATCCACCGCCATACCGATCGTCAGTACGATACCGGCAATGCCAGGCAGCGTCAGTACCGTTCCGTAAGAAGCCAGCGCTCCAAAAATGAAGAACAGGTTCAGGAATAGGGCAATGATCGCTACTAAACCACCTCCTGCATAGTACAGGATCATAAAAATCAATACCAGTGCAAAACCAGCCACGAGGGCAATGATACTCCGGTTGATGTTCTCTTGCCCGAGTGACGGACCTACCAGCGATTCCTGGATGATCTGTGTTTCGGCAGGTAGTCGACCGATCTGGAGGATGTTAGCCAAGTCCTTGGCTTCCTGTATGGAATAGTTGCCGGTAATTGAAGAATTACCATTGGTAATCGGGTTCTGTACACTCGGAGCGGATACGACTTCGTCATCCAGTACAATGGCAATCTCGCGATTGTTGTCCTGGGCAGCTTTGGTGGTCATTTGTCCCCAGATACGGGCACCCTCACCGTTCATAGCGAGAGAAACCTGAACTTTATTGGTTTGAGGATCCGGGTTGGCTCTGGCATCTGTTACTTTATCTCCGGTCAGAGGAGCTTCATCGGAAGCCCCCTCTCTTTTCAGAGCGTATAGTTCGTATAGATCTGTGGGCTCATTGGTCTCCAAATCGCGGATAGGGTCTTTGGACCATCTGAATATTACATCTCTTGGGAATAATCTTTTAATCTCAGGCTTAGCCAGCAGAGAGTCAATTGTATTTCTCTTGTTGCGCTCGGCGATACCCATGGTAGAAGGACCGTATGTTCCTCTGTTAATGGTCAACAGGTCGAACAAGGGGCCTTGATTGAAATTGAACTGATTGTAAATGGTATCAATCTTCGCAATCTGTGTGCTATCTGTATTTCCAAGGGAATCCACTACATAGCTGGTATCGATGCGCAGGATTTCCTGCTCCACTTCTGTTCCGCTAGTTTGGGCCAGTTTCTGGTTAGCGCTCTCAAAAGCGCCTGCAATACCGGCGTCGCTAATGCGATAAACATTCCAGAACTCGAGGTTGGCAGCAGCCTGTAAGAATGTACGGGCACGTTCCGGGTTATCAATACCTGGAAGTTCTACTACAATTAAGTCCCGGCTGGCATCCAAAGAAACATTAGGTTGGGTAACTCCCAGTTTGTCGATACGTTCTTTCAATAACTTAAAGGTCAGATCTACTGTTTCGTTGGCTTTTTGGCGCAGGATACGCGTCATTTCACCGTCGGAAGTTTCAAAGTTGACTTGGTCAGACAAAGATTCGTTCAATGCGAAAATAGAGGCCATTCTGCGGCCGTCGGCTAACTGTCTCCAGGCATCGGCAAACAGGGTGATGTAGTCCGTTTGAGCATTTTTCTGTGCTTCTGTTGCTTTTTCTAACGCTTCTGTAAAAGTAGGATCTTTGGAATTATTAGCTAATGCTCTGATGAAATCTCTTAAGTCAACCTGTAGTACGACACTCATACCTCCTTTGAGGTCCAGTCCTAATGCCAACTGCTGGCCTTTCAGCTCTTGATAAGTGAAAGCCTTGATTAAAGGCACTTTCAGAATTTCTTCTGTTGACATAGAATCCAAATACGCGGTTCTCTTTTGTTTAAATACCGCATTCTGCTGTAGTTCGTCCTCGATGTTGGCGCTCGCAGTTCTGGCATATTGTTCTGCCTCCTTTTCCACTTTCCGAGTCGGGATGGTAAGAAAATACTGCCACAAGGTCACCAATGTCATCAGAATAAGGAAGAACCTTACTACTCCTTTACCTTGCATAACTCAAAATTTACTTTTTAGAAAATAAGCACCTGGTGATCCTTTTTCCAGATACTTATCTCAAGCGTTAGTTAAAAAATAATAATTCCAATTCCTATTTAACCCAAAAGCGACTGATTTACAAGTCCTTCTGGGAAAAACTCCGCAAATATAAGTTTTTCAATAACAATTTTAGAGAAATATGGTGTATATATTTAAATGTGTGGAGTTGAGCAGTCACCCAACTCCATACATTTATGTTACCTGATTCTGTGGTTGGCCGTGTAAGTAGGCGCAGATGTTCTCTACGGTGATGTCCAATAAGCGCTCGCGGGCTTCTTTGGCCGCCCAGGCCATGTGGGGAGTGATGAGGCAGTTGTCCAGCCCAAATAGTGGATGGTCCTTGGGCGGTGGCTCCTTTGACAATACATCCAGGGCAGCTCCGAATAGAACCTTTTCTCTGAGGACTGCCGCCAGATCTGCTTCATTAATCAAGCCTCCGCGGCCGGTGTTGATCAATATGGCGGAGGATTTCATTTTCTGAAGAAGCTCTTTATTAACAATGCCTTTATTTTCATTACTCAAGGGAGCATGCAAGCTGATTACATCGCTTTTGGAAAACAACTCCGCTATTGGAACGAATTCTACACCGGGCCGCTTATCCCGCTCGGGGTGCTTGTGGGTAGCCAGTATCTTCATCCCAAAAGCCTGGGCAATGGTGGCGACCTGCTGCCCGATTTTACCGAAACCATAAATGCCGAATGTGCTGCCTGCTAATTCCGGAATGGTTTGCAAATAATAGGAAAAGTCGCGATGTTCCGACCATTTCCCTTCTTGCACACTCTCATTGTGGCGATACACCTGGTTGGTGAGTGTAAGTAATAAGGCAAAAACATGTTGGGCGACCGACGCACTGCCGTAACCTACTGCATTACATACCACAATACCCTGTTCTGTAGCGGTCTGCGTATCAATATTGTTGTAGCCGGTGGCTAATAAACAGATACACTTGAGATGCGGGAGCTTAGACAGGGTCGCCTTTTTCATAGGTACCTTGTTCACCAGGAGAATCTCTGCCTCTGCAGCCCTGTCAAGAATTTCTTCCTCCATCGTATGCTCATAAACGGTAGTAGGTCCGAGTGCCTTGATTTTATTCCAACTCAAATCGCCTGGATTGGTCGTGTAGCCATCCAATACTACTATTTTGGGCCTTTTTAGTATGCTTCCCATGGGTTTTTTCTCTTTTGTGATACGAATTACGTAATTATCTGATTGGTAGCGGTAAATTTGGGGCAGTTTTTTTTAGATTAGGTTCCAAGGTTCCAAGGTTCTAGTGGACCGTTACACTGTTACACCAAAAGAAGTATGAAGAGCATTCTAAATGATTGGAGATTGATTATTGTAGCCTGCCTGACCTTGGGCTTGGCGCCGTTTTTTCCGGAGCCGCATATATGGGGGAAGATCAAGTGGATAGTAGGCGGTGCGGTGGGCATGCAGCCGATGGATTGGTTTGATGTGGTGCTGCACGGATTTCCGTGGGTGTTGTTGATTCGGAAAATCGGTTTGGGAATAATTTGAGATCTTATTCTATCACGCAGATGCCGCCGATTACGCAGATGGTTTTATCCGCGAAATTTGCGAAATCTGCGTGCCCAAATGAAAATCTCCAATAAACCGCACGATCACAAAACTTGCAAGATTTCACTGACAACTGACAACAAAATATGCAAAACTACTGGGACATATTCATCAACGGCTACAAAGGCTATATCAACTACCTCTGGAAGGAGGTCACCAACCCCAACTGGCACAACTATTTCTACTGGTTGTTATTGGTATCCCTTTTCTTTTTTGTATTGGAGGTCGTCACCCCCTGGCGCAAAGAACAACCCAAGTTCAGGAAAGACTTCTGGCTGGACTTTTTCTATATGTTTTTTAACTTCTTTCTTTTTTCCCTGATCATCTTCAATGCAGCCTCCATGGTGGTGGTCAATTTGCTGAATGACGGGATACTCGCTCTGACGGGCTTCAACCTGCAAGCGAATAACCCGATGCAGCATTTTCCCGCCTGGGCGATCCTGCTCATCGGTTTTGTAGTGAGAGATTTTGTTCAATGGTGGGTGCATCGACTGCTCCATTACAGTCCTCGTTTGTGGGAGTTCCACAAAGTGCATCACAGTGTCGAGCAAATGGGCTTTGCGGCACATTTGAGATATCATTGGATGGAAAATGTGGTGTATCGCACCATAGAATATTTACCGCTGGCCTTGTTGGGTATCGGTTTATACGACTTTTTTATCATTCACATCTTTACCCTGGCAGTAGGTCATTATAATCATTCCAATATTACGGTTTCGGGTAGAGTGACTGGAGGAATACTTGGTGGATTGATCGGGATAGTGATTGCCACTAGCGCTTTTGACGTCCATATCTTTCAGGAATTGAGTTTGTGGCAGGAGCTTTTGGTGATCGGCGGCGGTGTGGTGGCAGGAATTGTAGTTTTTGGGCCTTTTATGAAGATCATTTTCAATCATCCTGAAATGCATATCTGGCATCATGCCTATGAAATGCCGAAGGAGCATCCATATGGTATCAATTTCGGCCTGACGCTGGCTTGCTGGGACTATATCTTCAAAACGGCCCACATTCCGTATGAGGGGAGGGATATAAAACTGGGTTTTCCCGGAGTAGAAGAGTTCCCGGAGGGTTTTGTGGGACAGAATATTTACGGTTTTAAGAAATAAGAAAAAGGGATCGGCCAGAAGCCGATCCCTTTTTCTTATTTCTTTTCTTTTAGTTTTGTAATCACATTAGCCGGAATGATCTGCTCGAACATTTGAGCCTGCATCGGGTTGGTTACATTGTACTCGATGAACTTCCAGTCTTGGGCTCCACCTTTGGTAGCCGCCACCATGGTTTTGGTTCCCTTCAGGGTAAAGGCATTATTTTCCTTATCATAAGTGACATTGTCTTCTCCGTACATTGTTTTGAACTGAGTTTGCATTTGCTGAATAACCGCCTCATTACTGAATTGTGGGCCATTCAATGTCAGCTTTTCGTGTGCATTATATTGTACGATGACAAAATCGGTACCCTCTTCCGTCATTTTATCCGACATATTCGCAATGGTATATTCCTTGACCTCCATTTTCAATCCCATGGTTCCCATTTGGCTAAATAACTGCTTCATTTGTTCTTTAGGAACGGTTTCGAACAGTTTGTCATAAACCATGTCTAACACCTTGTCCCAATTTTCAGAATTGGTAGCTTCGATATATTCTCCCAAACGACTCTTGATGGCAGCTTCCTGGGCGTTGAGGTGTTGAAAATTTGCCATAAAAAATAGCAAGAGAGTAGAAAATAGTAATACTGGTTTTTTCATTGTTATGATGTTTAGTAAAATAAAACCGTGTTTTTTACGATTATTAGTAATTGATGAAAATAAGATTGGCAGTAGGTATAGCTGTAATAATTACTAAGGATGAAATGGGAAGATTTAGGTTGCTAAAAAACTCTAACGGCGACAAGGTACGGGATATTTTTTGATCGGCCTATCTAATTAGCCAAACTCCTCAGCTTCATCTACAAGAATGTTGCATTCAAATATAAAATTCTCGGTTTGGGCCATTTGCTTAATTTGAAAAGGCTTAAATTTTGTTAAAACAAAATATTTGTTAAAATATTGTCTGTTACTATTTCGATAAAATGGATTATTAATATTAAACACCGAGCTTATTTGGTGATCCAATTGGGTACCATAGAGCCCATAATATCACCAAACAAGTCTCTGCCCCGGTTGCAAAAACGGAATATTAAAATTCCATGTGCGGATCTTCCGCGGGCATTTGTTTGACATAATTATCAGTGTATTAACAGGGATCAAATTATAATAAAACATGAATCGCTTTAAGTTTTTCATCGGCATTTCATTACTTTTTTACATACAAACCGGGCTTTTAGGCCAGGCCATTACGGCTACTCCCGTGGAGGAATGGATTACAGAGGATTATCCGAATTCAGACTTTAACCTCAATTCTGCTTACGTATATCTCGTCAATGGACATCAGTTGGGGAATGTGTTTTCAGGGGAAGATCTGAACCGCTCACAGAGAAAGCTGGTGGATGTTAAAAAAGGAGATTTTCCGAAATACATGTACCTGGCAGTATCCATTCAGAACCCTATGAAACAAGGGGAGGACCTCACTATTCCGCTTATGATCCACGACGTCCGTGATCCGGCGAATGCTTCCAATGTGGTAGAATACGGCGGCCGTTTCCTGGAAAACATTCCCGACGAGGTGTTGAAGGATGGAGATATCATTGCCAAAGTCAAATTCGAAGCTATCAGAGGAAGCGGCACTTCCGAATTTTGGCAAAAAGCCACCCAAATTTCTATTGATCTGGGTAAAACAGCTACCTCACTGGTAGCCGCTCCTTTAACCTTCCTGTCCATGACCAACCAGGTTTTACCGCAGGTATCCAAAGGATTGAATACCCTCGAAGAGGTTGGCGCCAAAGGGAAAATGACGAGCGAGTTTTATATTCGCCTGCTCAATAAAGAAATGAGCGCTCTCTTCCAGGAAAAAGTAGTATCGGCTACTTTGTACAAAATTCACTGGGATATTGACAAACCGAGGGATACCGATTTTTATCAGGAATTGAAAGTTGCAGAGCAAGTAGATGATCTGCGTCGTTCCATCACCTCCAGAAATAATTGTTACATCCTGGTTGTCCAGACCAAATCGGAGTATAATACCGACCACTCAGAACTGGCCTACAACCAGCAGTACATTGCTCGCAAGTCAAAGGATTACCGCAATATCCGGAATCTGGAGAAAAAAGAGGTAGAAAAGGAATTCCTGGAAGTGCTCAAACTGGCCCTGGAATTGAATAAACAGATCGAGACCTTCAACAACAGCATGGCTACCAAATACCGAGACTGGCAGGCCTTTTCCAAGATGATCGACCTATATTATGACGTTCGGCTTTTAAAAGAAGAACAGGTGGCCAGACTGGTTAATGTAACCGATCCGCTCATCCAGGATAAATACAGCCGTTTGTATTCGAATGTGATCAATGACATTGACCTTTGGTTTACCACCGAATTGCTGACGCGCGCCCGTTCCATTGCTTCCTACCTGGTTGATTATCGGGGCTTTGTCGGGTATTCTACGATGGATTCTCGCACCTTGTACGAGCACATTGAGTTGTTGAACTTTTATCGCGACCGGGTTCGTCAAACGGAAATTCAGGGCAAGATCCCGAAGGAGATCGAATCACTGGAAACATACCTGATCACGAAAAAACAGCTGCAACTGATCGAGGCAGCCCTGTTTGACAAGGCTTTTCAAGTGCCGCAGGGAGTCGTCGCTTCTGCCAAGAAACACATGTTGATCAATATGGCTTCCAACCAATATCCGCTATGTGAGCTGTGCGGTGAAAAAGTCCAGGAAAAGATTGCCGAGATCGACAATGCGACTTACCAGGAGAATGTTAACAAATATGTTCGCGTTTCTGCCGATTACTACAACAATCTGAGTTGCTACGATAATATTTATCAAAAACTGGATTCGTTTATTCGGGTGAACACAGATTCCTTGCAGGTCTCTCCATTTATGCTGAAGGCTATGCAAAAAGATAAGGAGGAATTGACTGGTTTGTTTGATACTTATGGCAAGATCGTCAGCCAGGACTATCAGGCACTGAAGCCTAAGGAGCTATCTGATTTGCTCAGTGAGTACGAGCTAACCCGTGAGAAGCTGATCGTGTTGTTGCAAAGACTGGAGGGGGTCATTTATGATCAGAGTGATCTGCCGTGTTTTTATAATAGGCCTTAAAAAAGAATAATGAATGCTGCCGGCCGGCAGCATTCATTATTCTTTTTTAAGGTAAGGCTAATTCCCAGAACCGGAAACGGGCCCTCTGAAAAATCAAAACCATTTGGTCTCCTAATCCTTCTTTTAGGAGTGGTTCAATTTCGAGTGCAGTCCCGTATAAATATATTTTATCATATTTATTTTCAGGAATAAGTCGGAGCACATCGGAAGTAGAAGAAACGGACATCACATCGAGGTCTTTTGCTTTGGTTTCAAGGAGAATAGTCAGAGCATTGGAAGCGTTTGCACCTACACTGAGGTCTGTAATGAAAAGTTTCTTCCCTTCATTTTCCAACAATCGCGCTGCTTCGATATTAGGTGAACAATCGCCGCGTATTCGCAGGCATCGTTCACCCTGCTGTAAGGCAATGGAAACAATGCACAGGGCCATGATACTAAGAAGGATGGGTACAAAAGCTACTTTTTTTAAGTTTATTTTATTGTAAAGTAGGTGAACCAGCGTCAGCAATACCCCCAGATTGAGAAAACAAACTTTTTCCATGGTTTATAGGTGTTTTCTGTCGTTATTAAGCTGCAATAAGGCTAGAGAAAAAATACTTGTACCTGATTGCATAGGTCTTAGACAAATAATTACAAGTCTACTCCAGCTTTAATTCCCAAAGAATAGCTCTCGGCTTTTCCGATACCACACTCATTTGCTCTCCATACTTTTCTTTGAGTATGGCCTCTTTTTTCTCCCCGATTTCAAACAGGTAAATATGGTCATAGGTACTAGCAGGAATGAGTTGCTGAAGATCAGACTCATCTGAGATGGTCAGAATATCTAAGTTTTGAGCAATGGACTCATTTAAAATTGCCACTACATTTTCTCCGGAATAATTGACAAACAGATTGGTGACCAATAGATGGCGGCCCGGCACTTCGAATAATCGGGCCATTTCGATATTTCCCTGACAATCTCCCCGTGTTTTGAGGCATCTGTTACCTTGTTGCAGGGCAAGGGAAATAATGCTGAAGCTTATAATAATACCAAAGATGATAAGAAAGCCGGCTTTTTTTAACGAAATTTTTGTGAATAACAGATGAACGATGGCCAGGAAAACGCCGAGAACCATAAAAATATGGTAATGGAATAAAACGGATAAAAAGGTTTTTCGGAAAATGTCTGACCAAAACAGAAAAAGAGAGCCAATTAGTATGTTGGGTAGAATTAGCCCCTTGGCACTTGTCCTTCCTTTTTGAACCAAATATATGATACTCCAAATGGCTAAAAGAATAGCCCCTACGTTGGTAATTAGGAAAAATACATTAAGAGGAGTCAAGCTTTCTGGAATTAATGGGTTGAAGATTTGTACAGGTTGTAACTCTGTAAGTATCATAGCAAAACTCCTGAGTTGGTATGTGATCATGTCTGTCAAAGACAAGGATACCAGTTTGTGCCACTCCATGGCCTGGTACATTTCTTGGTAATTTTGCCATAATAACCACAGCCATGGAACATATCCAAGCGTGGCGATTGTTGAGCTAATACCATAGGGTTTCCAATGATCCTTTTTTTTCCATACAATAAAAAGGGTATGAGCCAACATGACGAAAATGGTGAAAAACGACACATAGAGTGACTGAATCAAGGCGAGGGCATATAATCCCCACCACAATTTTTTATTAGTCTGAAGTGCATAAAGCAGACATAGGTGTACCACAATGCAGGAAAGCGTAAAAAGAATATAATACCTGGCGGGTAAAGCAATGAAGTGAAAATATGGAGAAACAGCTATCAAACTAACTGCTATCCAGGCGGCTGTTTTGGATTGAAACAGGGCTTTTGCCAGAAAGAAAAGGCTTACCAAAACTAAAATAAAACAGAATAACGAAAACCAACGATAGGCCATCGGTGCATCTCCGGCAATTCGGTACCAAATAGCAAGATAGGGATAATGCAAGGGCGTGAATTGGGGCTTGACGGCCATTCTACCCAACTGTCCTGCCAAATTCGTATTTGATCTTTCACCCAGTCGGATGAGATCGGTGTAATAGGTACTGGGGCGAATGGTCTCGTTGTTGTTTTTGTCAAAAAAATTGGTGGCATCCTGTCCATTGGTGTGAAAAATGGTGGCTATTTCATCTCCCCAGAAAAATCCCTGGTCTATCTGAGCTACTTTAAAGGCCAAGCCAACGGCAACAATAATAAGATACAGGTAAGGTTTTTCCAGAAAATTCCAGATTCGCTCCATGGTTTTAGGTGTGAGTGGTGAGGTGAAAATTGAACTCAAAATAAATTTAGCGAAATAATTGAAATTTTCACTGACCCATTATAATGTCTTCAAATACTCAATCACCTTTTTCCGTTCTTCCTCCGTCAATTTATCTCCAAAATAATGCCCGACATTGCTATAGCTGGGCAGAGTCGTGTCATAAGTCCATTTCCCTTTTTTATTCTTTTTGACCGTATAGTTCCATCCGACTTTTTTGGCATCATAGTCTGAGGTACGACCGCTGCGCTCCCAGAATTTGGGGCGCTGCTTACTGTTGAGCAGGTCTTCAATGGTGGGCACAGAGCCATTATGCAGATAAGGGGCCGTTGCCCAGATGCCATCCAAAGGAGGTGCGATATAACCTGCCTCCGGCTCAAAGTAGGAGCGGGGCGAGCTTGTGGCGAACCAGCTTTTGTTGTACCATTCTACAATCGGGGCCTGTACGGCATAACTGGCATAATAGGGATCCGTCTTTACCACATCCAACGAAACTACCTTGTTAGGATAGGTCTCATTTTCTCCATAGGTGCCATGACAGCCACTGCAATGTTCTTCAAAAATGGTTTGGCCGGCTTCTGCCAACTCCTGATCAATAGGGTAGGGGTACTTTGGAGGTTCGATCTGTTTCATCCAGGCCACGACGTCCTTGAAGTTCTCCACGGCCTGGCGGGCGGCGGTGCTGTCTTCGATGCCCAGGTAGGAAGCCTGGAACAATAGTTTAGTGAAATCACCTCTGCCTACAGCGGTATAATACAAGGCATTCTTCTTTTTGACATTCCAAAGCGGCGGAACATCTGTAGCAATGGTGTATTTCGGCATCTCATAATAAGGTTCTTCGACATAGGTAAGGTCCTCTGGATTGCGGTGCCGGACGATGGCTTCAGCCAGTACGGCGGCGGGGTTGGCGCCGGGTTGATTGGTTTTGATGTGTTTGCCGGATGCTTTTAGGTAATGATTGAGGTCTTCAAAGGCTTCCCATTCCAGCGATTTTTTCCCATACTTCAGGCTCATTCCGAAGCCGGCCAGTTGGGCGAACAGGCCGAAATTAGAGCGGAAGTCGGAAAAGCTGTTGCCCATGCCGAGCACAACTTGTCCGTTGAGTGGGCCGGCATGGCAGGTGAAGCAGTTGCCGTTAGCCACCATCAGCCCGTTTTTGGCCGGGAAAACGGTGGCCTGGTAGTTGATGCTGGCGTTAATACCTTCTCTGTTTAAAACATTTTTGGGGTTTTTCCCGAATTGTTTTTTAGCTATGCCGTAGGGCAGGCCTGAGCCTACATAATTTCCATACACCAGGTATTCATAACCCGCCTCGGGGTTCCCTTCTTCCTGCTGAGGATGCGGCGGAATGATCTTGGTTTTCCAGCCATTATCGGTGGCTAGTGGGGGGAGGCCTTTATAGGTTGAGCAGGCGTAAGCCAATATCAGTATGATAAAAACGAGTAATTTCTTCATGGTCTATATAGAAAAAGTTGCATGGTAAATTATAGATAGGGGTTGTGTAAAAAGTCCTTCGGCCTTTTCACACAACCAATAATATTCTTTTGGGAGGTCGTTTTAAGAAAAAAACAAAGTTTTTTTCTTAAAACGACCTCCCAAATAAAATTTAATGGGGTGGGTAAAAACGAGGAACGAGTTTTTACACAACCCCCATATAGGAAGTAACAATAGCATGCACAAGATGTTTAGGCTTTATACTTTTTAGGCTCCCAGGCGGCCACGTCTGTTGCGGCTAATAACCTCTTGAAGGTTGACTGGACAGTTGAAAAATTGCCCTGGCGATGGCATCTGGGCTGGCAGAATAATGGAAAAGCCGATCCACCACGATCAGTTCCAGGAAGAAGCGGGAGCGATCGAAGGAGTTGGTATAGGTTTCGTTAAAATAGAACTGAATATCCTCGAACGGCAGGCAGCCCAATAATTGGTAGTTGCCCTCTCGGATATCGAAGGCCACGATGGTATAATAATCTGGTTGCGTTCCGAGGTGACACAGTAGGAAAATCGGAAAATCGAAGAAGTAGGTTGGCCAGAAGCCGAACAAGTTAGCCTCAAACAGAGGATAATATAATTTTTGACTAAAAATATTACCTGCCTTAAGGATCTGTTGAAGCTTACCCAACTTTTGCCGCATATTATAGATGGGGATATCCAGCTTGTCCATTTGATTGTGAGGAAGCCATTTGCGGCTGGCCAGGTCATAATACTCCACTTCACCTATGCGGAGTTTGTAGTCAAAGCGTTCGTAGCCCGGTACGACATAGCCAGGGTAATAAAATTTCAGCTTGTGGGCCTGGCAATACTCGATCTCCATCAGCATAGTGAATATCCCCAGGCTGTAGGACCGATAATCAGGATCATAGATGCCAATGATACTGGCGGCACTGTCCTCCCCGAGATCAAAGTAGCTGAGCGCGATCATTTGGTCGCCGTCATACACCGCCAGTTCGTAGGTATTAAAAAGGTTAGATTCTTCTCCATCCAGCAAGGAATCTGTGAGATTAGGCGCCAGAATACCTTTAAAATGGTAGCGGTATTTTTGGTAAAGGGCCTCTCGATCCGCATCGATGACGGCCTTTTGGAAATGAGTAGTAAATCGCTTTTTTGCTTTGTTGGAAAGTTTGCGAAGGCTTTTTCTGAAAGTGTAAGTTTCCAGTGAGAGGCGTACCCAAACGGCGGAGTAAAATTCTTCGCCAAAGCACAGAAAATGAGTAGTGAAGATAGCCTGCCCCATACGATACCAGCCTTTCGCCAGGTAGGCATCCAGTTCTTCCGGCAGCATCATTTCTGGGTAGTGCTTTTCTGCAAACATTAATTCAGGCTATAATAAGATCGAAAAATAATAATTTGATCGGTTAAATGAAAAAAAAATTCACTAAGTATCATATTTTTTACTAGAATGTAACTGCAAATTCTTTTTAAAGTTGCTTGCTCGCTATAATTAATGATGCTTTTGGCTAATTTTTACCTTTTCTACTATTTGATTAAATGTGGAAATGTGGAAAAATTAGATTGTAGGCTTGGGCCTTTCTTTATATTTTTACTAGAATATAGAAAATTAGAAGAAGGCCTTGGATTTTTTGACGATAAGAAAATGCTTGCCGTACTGGACAGCAAGCTTCAGCTTGCCAGGACAGCGAACTTCAGTTTGCTTGCTAAGGAAATATATAGTTTTGGGCAAGCTAAAGCTTTCCCTCCTGGCAGGCTGAAGCTTGCTCTCCGGTGGCTTACCGAAAAATCATTAATAACTGATTGTCAAAAAACAAGACTCTGAGTAACTGATAACTGATAACACAACAACTATGAAACAATACCTCAACTTACTCCAACACATCCTAGATACGGGCACTGAGAAAGGCGATCGTACCGGCACCGGCACCCAAAGCGTGTTCGGCTACCAAATGCGCTTCGATCTGGCAGAAGGCTTTCCGCTCGTGACCACCAAAAAACTTCATCTGCGATCCATCATCCACGAATTATTATGGTTCCTAAAAGGAGATACAAACGTAAAGTACCTACAGGAAAATAAGGTGCGCATCTGGAACGAATGGGCCGATGAGAGCGGCGACCTGGGTCCGGTGTATGGCAAACAGTGGGTCTCCTGGCAAAGTATTGACGGACGAACTATTAACCAGATCGAGCGAGCAGTAAATATGCTGAAGACGAAACCTGACTCCCGCCGCATCATAGTGAGTGCCTGGAATGTTGGAGAGCTGGAAGAGATGGCCCTGCTGCCTTGTCATGCTTTGTTTCAATTCTATGTGGCCGATGGCCGATTGTCCTGCCAGCTTTACCAACGCTCGGCGGATGTTTTCCTGGGCGTACCTTTTAATATAGCGTCCTATGCCCTGCTTACCATGATGATGGCTCAGGTGACCGGCCTGCAGCCGGGCGAATTTATACACACCTTTGGCGATGTACATATATATAGCAATCACATGGAACAGGTCCACCTACAACTTAGCCGGGATCCACGGCCCTTACCTATTATGAAAATAAATCCGGAGGTGAAAAATATTTTTGATTTTAAATATGAAGATTTTACGCTGGAGAATTATGATCCTCATCCGAGTATAAAAGCAAAGGTGGCAGTTTAAGGAGGAAGGGGTTGTGTAAAAACTCGTTCCTCGTTTTCACACCCCCCTTAAAATTTTGTTTAGGAGGTCGTTTGAATAAAAAAACGAAGTTTTTTTATTCAAACGACCTCCTAAAGGAATATTATTGGTTGTGTAAAAAGGCCGAAGGACTTTTTACACAACCCCTTCCTCTTAGGACAAATATTTTTCGCAAAACGAAAAAACCTTCTCGCATCTTTGCTATGAAAACATATTAATATGTCTATATTTGTGACGATTTTTTGACAAGCCTTAAAGAAATGTTAAAATAAGGCTTATTTAGAAGAGGTCTAAATAGTAGAGGCTTTTATCAAAATTTTGTTAAAAAATTAGACGAGAAATTATATTTGCGTCGAAGTCAAGATGACTTAAGTTTTAAGCCTGATAAACTAATAAGCAACATGATTAATACATTTTGGTTGAAAAGACTAACCATTGCTTTGTCTTTATTTCTGTTTTCAGCAAATCTTATTGCGCAAGAAGAAGCAGCAGCCACATTGGATTTGGACGCGGGGAAGAGCCTTTTCAGGGCTCAGTGCGGGGTATGTCACTCCACAGATATGAAAACCGACGCTACGGGTCCGGCCCTTGGAGGCGTACAGGAGCGCTGGGCCGATTATCCGGAAGCTGATCTGTACCGCTGGATTCGCAACTCACAGGCCATGATCGCCGAAGGGCATCCAAAAGCTACTGAGCTGTGGGACCAATGGCAGCCTACCGTGATGACTCCTTTTCTCAATTTGACCGATCAGGAAATTGCCAACATTCTTGGATATGTTCAGGGCGTTTATGATGGCTCTTATGGACCTAAGCCTGTTGTTACAGGCGATGGAGGTGTTGCTGTAGAAGAAAAACCAGACAATACCCTGTTATTCATTGTTTTGGCATTAGTATTGGGGATTTTGGCTATCATCCTGACAAAGATTATTTCCAATCTGAACTATTTATTAAAGGTTAAAGACGGAGAAGACCCCGGCCATCGCAAGACTTTGGTAGAGATCCTGACCAGCAAAGGAGTGATTGCCTTTGTCATCTTTGCCTTGGTAGTTTTGGGCGGATATACAACTGTGAATAATGCGATCAGCCTGGGCCGTCAGCAAGGTTATCAGCCGGAACAGCCTATCAAGTTTTCACATGCTACACATGCAGGCTTACATAAGATTGACTGTCAGTATTGTCACGACGGCGCCCGCAGAAGTAAGCACTCTGTTATTCCTTCTACGAATACCTGTATGAACTGTCACCGTGCCATTAAGGTGGGTAGCACTTACGGAACAGCGGAGATCACCAAGATCTATGCATCCATCGGATATAACCCCAGCACCGATAGTTATATTGATAACTACGAGAATATGTCACAGGATTCCGTAGCCACAGTGTATAAGAAGTGGATTGCTGATACTTATGTATCGCAAAATCAGTCCTCTCCTGCTCCCGGCTATGTAGACGGACAGTGGAATGACATCGTTTCTTCCCTTACTAACGATAACAAACGTAAAGTTCAGGGGCCGATCGAATGGTTGCGCATCCATAACTTGCCTGATCATGCTTATTTCAACCACTCACAGCACGTTTCGGTAGGGCAGGTAGAGTGCCAGACTTGCCACGGGCCGGTTGAAGAGATGGAAGTCGTACAACAATACGCTCCACTTTCAATGGGATGGTGTATCAACTGTCACAGACAGACTGAAGTTCAATTCGAAGGTAATGAATACTATAAGGCATACTCTAAGTATCACGAAGAGATCGCTACCGGACAGAGATCGAAAGTAACAGTAGAAGAGATTGGAGGTCTGGAGTGCCAGAAATGCCACTATTAATCCATTTATTTATTTACGAACCTAATTTAGGCCGCTTCTTCGGGACGGCTTTAAACTAAACATAGCGCTGTTAAATGAAAAACCAGAAAAAAGTTTGGCTCGGGGTGGAGCAGATCCAAAACCATCCGGAATACCAAAAAGCGAATGATCAAGAATTCGTAGAACTTCCTGTTGTAGACCAACTTTCAGATGATAAAGCGCTTGAATCACAAGCCAGCCGCCGTGATTTCTTAAAATACATGGGCTTCGGCCTCGGTGCGGCCACCTTGGCTGCAGGTTGCGATATTCCTGTTAAGCGTGCCATTCCTTATGTGAGCAAGCCGGATACTATTGTTCCTGGTGTAGCTACTTATTATGCTTCTTCCTTTGTTCAGGGGGGCGATTATACGCCTGTTTTGGTAAAAACCAGAGAGGGCCGTCCCATCAAAGTAGAAGGTAATAGCTTGTCAAGCATCACCCAAGGTGGTACCAGTGCACGAGCGCAGGCGAGTGTATTGAGCCTGTATGACACCAGCCGTATTCCAGGCCCTGTCCGCATCGTGGACGGTCAGTTGGATTTACCTAAGAAAAGAGGGGCTCAGGGAACTACCTGGGCGGAGATCGACGCAGAGATCATGGGTAAATTGAGCGCCAATGCACAGATTCGCATTGTGACCCACACCTTATTAAGCCCAACAACGAAAAAAGCCATCGCTGATTTTACAGCGAAATATCCTAATACACAGGTGGTTACTTACGATCCTGTTTCCAGTTCTGCCATGCTTCAGGCCAACGAAGAATCTTTCGGCATGAAGATGGTGCCGGACTATCACTTCGACAAAGCAGACGTGATCGTGAGCTTCGAAGCTGATTTCCTCGGTACCTGGATCTCTCCGACAGAGTTTGCCAGACAATATGCCGAGAATCGCAAGATCGAAGATACCCACAATCCTAGTATGTCTTACCACGTACAGGTGGAAAGCCACATGAGCCTGACCGGCTCGAATGCCGACAACCGAATCCTGGTGAAGCCTTCTGAGCAAGGTGCGGCCATCGTTGCACTTTACAACGAAGTAGCAGCCCTGACCGGAGGAAGTCGTGTAAGCGGCCCCTCACTGGAAGGAGACAAAGCGGCTAAATTCAAGAAGATAGCTCAAAGACTGGCCGACAACCGCGGAAAATCGCTGGTTGTTTCCGGTTCTAATAATAAAGGCGAGCAGATCCTGATCAATGCGATCAACTCTATGCTCGGCAACTACGGCAGCACACTGGATTTTGCGCATGCTTCTTTGCAACGCCAGGGAGATGATGCAAGCCTTCAGGCACTCGTTCGCGAGATGAATGCCGGTAGCGTAAGCGTTCTGATGGTAATGGACGGCGCTAACCCTGCCTGGGATACACCCGCAGCGGCTAACTTTGCGGCTGGTATGGCTAAGGTAGGAACCAAGATCTCCTTCTCCGGAGTACCCAACGAAACTACCTTGCTTTGCGATTATGCTACCCCAACTCACCATTACCTGGAAAGCTGGGGCGATGCAAGCCCAAAAGTTGGGCATTACAGCCTGATCCAGCCTACGATCTCTCCTTTGTTCAAGACTCGTGAAGCGGGAGAGAGTATGTTGCGCTGGGCACAAAGCGAGGAACTGGATGCAAGTGCAGAGCAGCCTTACTTTGAATATTTGAAAAAACACTGGGAAACAGTTCTATTCCCACAACAAAATAAATTTGCTTCCTTCCAAAGATTTTGGGATAGCTCTCTGCACGACGGTGTATTGGAGATCGCCCAGGAAGGAGGTCAGGTATACGACTTCGCAGCTGACGTAAATGCAGCCGCTTCCAAAGTACGCAAGCCTTCCGGCGCCGAGATGGAAATCTCTTTCTTTGAAACGGTTAACATGGCCGGGGGGCAATATGCCGGCAACCCATGGTTGCAGGAAATGCCGGACCCGATTACTCGTACAACCTGGGGCAATTATCTGGCTATCCCCGTTAGCTGGGACGGCGGACGTCGCTTCCAGTCTCTGAACAACCTGAATAATCGCGAGATTTACGGAGAGGCAGACATCGTTAATTTGGACGTAGCGGGGCAAAGTAACGAAATTACCGTTGTCCGTCAATTCGGACAAATGATGGGAACGGTTTCTCTGGCTATTGGATATGGTCGCGACCTAACCGGCCAGATGGGTAAAGCGCTCGGAAATAAAGTCGGTATCAACGCATACCCGATGATGAGCGTCGACGCTGACGGAAATACTCAGTACTATGCTACAGAGGTGGCGGTTTCTGATGCGGTGAAAAAAGAAGATCAATTCGCTTGTGTTCAGTACCATCACTCAATGGGACTGAAAGGAACCGATCCGAATTCCGGTGAAGAGATCAATGTAGATGAAAAAGCCAGTATGACACTTGGTGAAGGTTACCAGGGCGGTATCACAAATCGTACGATCATTTACCAGGCTAATTTGAAAGAGGTAGAGGAACTGGCTCACCATATAGAGGAAAGAAGAGAAGAAGCACAGCACCTGAACGATGCAACGCTTTATCCTTACGAAAAATATAAGGAAGAGTTTTATACGCAAGGCCATCATTGGGCGCTACATGTCGATCTGAATGCATGTATCGGTTGTGGAGCTTGTCAGGTAGCCTGTATTGCGGAAAACAATGTTCCGGTTGTTGGTAAAACGGAGGTAGCACGCCACCACGAAATGACCTGGCTGCGTATCGACCGTTACTTCTACGGCGACTACGAAAATCCAAATGTTGTATATCAGCCGCTGATGTGCCAGCACTGCGACAATGCTCCTTGTGAGAACGTTTGTCCGGTAGCAGCCACGAACCACAGTTCTGAAGGTTTGAACCAGATGACCTACAACAGATGTATCGGTACGCGTTACTGTGCCAACAACTGTCCGTTTAAGGTACGTCGTTTCAACTGGCTAGATTACACCACGGCGGATCTCTTCGGAGCCAACGAATATGCCGTCAACGGTGAAGAATTGCCATTCGGAGCCGACAACCTGACTCGTATGGTATTAAACCCTGATGTGACGGTTCGTTCTCGCGGGGTGATCGAAAAGTGTAGCTTCTGTGTACAGCGCATCCAGGAAGGAAAACTGACGGCGAAGCGCGAGCAGAGAAAACTGAGAGATCAGGATGTTAAAACAGCTTGTCAGACCGCTTGTCCTACCGGTGCTATTGTATTTGGTGATCGCAACGACAAGGAGAGCATGGTCAGCAAGCGCCTGGATAATGACTTGAACTATCTGTTGCTGGAAGAGATCAACGTGAAAACTTCTGTTTTCTACAGCGCGAAGATCAACAACAGAGACGAAGAGTTAGACGCTTAATGTTGAGCGTTTTTTGGCGGACGGGGTCCGCCAAAAAATATATTTAAAGAACTTTGATTTTATTACTACCACATTAGAAGTGGATTCTATAAAATAGAAAATTTATGAGTGCAGTAGTTTCACCGATACGTGAACCCCTCATTACCGGAGGGAAATCTTATCACCAGATTACGGAAGATATCTGTTCTCCAACGGAACGCACCCCTACTACTGCCTGGGTGATTGCGTTCATTCTGGCAGTTGCAGGTTTGGCTTTTTATGTATTCTGTGTAGGCTGGACCATTTGGCAAGGTATCGGTTCCTGGAACCTGAACCGGACGATCGGTTGGGGATGGGACATTACCAACTTCGTTTGGTGGGTTGGTATCGGTCACGCCGGTACGCTGATCTCGGCGATCCTTTTGCTGTTTCGTCAAAAATGGCGTACAGGGGTTAACCGTGCGGCAGAGGCGATGACGATCTTTGCGGTAATTTGTGCCGGCCAGTTCCCATTGATCCACATGGGACGTTTGTGGCTGGGATTCTTCATCTTCCCTTATCCAAACACCAGGGGGCCGCTTTGGGTGAACTTTAACTCTCCGCTTTTGTGGGACGTATTTGCGATTTCTACCTACTTTACGGTATCCTTGTTGTTCTGGTACACTGGTTTGGTGCCGGATTTCGCGACCGTAAGAGACCGTGCCAAGGGGCTGCGCAAAAGAATGTATAATGTACTGGCATTTGGCTGGACCGGGTCTGCAAAGCACTGGCAGCGCTGGGAAACCTTGTCAAAGATCCTGGCAGGTTTGGCCACTCCACTGGTACTTTCTGTACACACCATTGTATCCTTTGACTTTGCCACTTCAGTAATACCCGGATGGCACACTACGATCTTCCCTCCTTATTTCGTTGCGGGAGCGATCTTCTCCGGATTTGCTATGGTACAGACGCTGATGTTGATCACAAGGAAGGTGTTGAATCTGGAAGACTATATTACCATCGAGCATATTGATAGTATGAACAAGGTAATCCTGTTAACGGGTACGATTGTAGGGGTAGCTTATTTAACAGAGCTGTTCATTGCCTGGTACTCCGGATACATATATGAGCAATTTGCCTTCTATAACAGGGTGTTAGGGCCGTACTGGTGGTCGTATGTGGGGATGATGTCGTGTAACGTACTGTCACCTCAGATCTTCTGGTGGCGCAGTATACGCCGCAATATCCTGATCACCTTCCTGATGTCCATCTTTGTGAATATCGGTATGTGGTTTGAGCGGTTTGTGATTATTGCCAGTACCCTGGCCCGAGATTATATTCCTTCCAGTTGGAGTTATTATACACCTACCTGGGTAGAGATCGGATTATTCATCGGTACTTTAGGTTTGTTTTCGACTTGTTATTTGATTTTCACCAGAATTGCGCCGGTGGTAGCGATTGCAGAAATCAAGTCTATTTTAAAGACGGGAGGCGATCAATATGTCGGTCCGAATGCGCATGCACATCATGCCAGTGAACAAACAACTACTCATTAATTAATCAAGGCAATAATCTTACAACTAATATAAAGATGGAAAATTCAAATAAAGAGGTCCTTTTTGGTTTGTACGATGATGAGGAGATCCTGCTGAAGGCGGTCAGTCAGGCTAAGGCAGATCACTTGAACATTATGGATGTATTCTCTCCATTTCCGGTACACGGCCTGGATCCTATCCTGGGTTTATCTCACAGTAGGCTACCGACTGCCGGTTTCATCTACGGCGCGATCGGTGCATTGACCGGGTTCTTGTTTATGACCTGGGTGTTCACGGCAGATTGGCCGATCATTTTTGGAGGTAAGCCATACTTCTCGGCGCCTGCTTTCATTCCGATCACTTTTGAGTTGACCGTGTTGTTCGCTTCTGTGGGAATGGTCTTTACGTTCTTTATCATTTGCGGTATGGGTCCCGGGGCCGTGAATCCGATACTCGATCTTCGGATAACGGATGATAAGTTTTGTATAGCGTTTGATGCAAGTCATGCCTCTGACGAGGAGGTCAGTAAATATAAATCATTCTTCTCGGCTACAGGAGCCTCAGAAGTGAATACAAAGACTATTTAATCATTTTTAGAATTGATGAAAGCGATGAGACAAATTAAAAACTATATATACGTTTTAGCTGCAGTAGTCATCTTCTATTCCTGTAGTCCGGCGGATGGAAACTTTGCCGGTAGCGAATATATGCCTGATATGGCACATTCGGTGGCTTACGAAGCGAATGTTTATAATTACTATTACTACAACACCTGGGACAGTGCCAGTACCTTCCGCCTGAAGGACTTGTCTAACCCTCGTCTTCCTGTAAAAGGAACGATTGCCAGAGGTTATGCAGGCGTATATCTGAACGGCGAGCAGTCTTCTGATGAGGTGATGAATACCTTAAGAGGCGGGGATGCTGTTAACACCATCGCTGTGCCGGTTAATGGGAATGCACCCTACTATTACGAAGATACGGAAGAGGAGAGAACGCGTGCGATGGCAGAGATCCTCGACAATCCTTTCCCCATTACTGCAGAAGGCTTAGCGAAAGGAAAAGAACTGTATGATATTTTCTGTGGTATTTGCCACGGAGAAAAAGGAGATGGTTACGGTTATCTCGTAAGAGAAGCAGACCCTGCTAAAGGGGACGTCGGCGGAAAGTATCCTGTACTCCCTGCTAACCTGCTTCTTCCGGATTATGCCAATTCCAGTAACGGCCGTTACTATCACGCCATTATTTATGGGAAAAACGCTATGGGCGGCTATGCCGATAAGATGGACTATGAAGAAAGGTGGCAGGTGATTCATTACATCCGCTCTCTTCAGGCCAAGGATCAGAGCCTGGAATACAGTGAGGCAGCCAATACGCTGAATCCAGCTTTTGGTACTCCTGTAAGCGAGGTTGCGCCAATGGCTTCTAATGAGGAAGTAACTGAAACGACGGCTCCGGAAACAGAGGGAGAAGGTGATCACAGTAGTGATGAAGGCCAGAGCGGCGGACACTAATTGACAGATATTAACTTATTCTAGCAGAACAAAACAAAAGACACATAATGGAGCGTTTTGTATTCGATTCCAAGATAAAAAATGTACTCTTTGGCTTTATGGGCCTCGGAGTCTTGTGTTTGGCTATTACCTTTTTCATCGATGATGAGTTGCACACCCGGTTCTGGACGAACTTCCTGCATAACTCCGTCTTTTTCACTGGTATAGCATTCATTTCATTATTCATATTGTCCGCCTTTATTACTGCCTGGGCTGGATGGTATGCCCTGATCAAGAGGATTTGGGAGGCCTATTCGCTTTTCCTGATTCCCGGACTGGTATTGATGTTAATTGTTGTTATTGGTCTGTGGGGCGGTTTCCATCACCTTTATCATTGGGCAGATGCAGAGGCGGTTGCAGAAGATTCAATCCTGCTGGGAAAGAAAGGCTTTTTGAATAAGGGCTGGTATACAGTCGGTACCCTGATAATTGTGGGCATCTGGATTTTCTTTGCCACTAAGCTGCGTCAACTGTCTCTCAGAGAAGATGAGAACCAGGGGATGAACTTTGCAGTTCACCGCCAGATGCGTGTTTGGGCTGCCGCATTCCTGCCGATCGCCGGTTTTTCAAGTGCTGCCATTATCTGGCAATGGGTGATGTCTGTAGATGCTCACTGGTATAGCACCCTGTTCGCCTGGTACACAGGAGCGAGCTGGTTTGTATCAGCCATGACACTTACAATTATGACACTGATCCTGCTGAAAAACCTGGGATACTTTGCAAAGGTAACCCCTGAACACCTGCGGGACCTTGGTAAATATACTTTTGCTTTCAGTATTTTCTGGACCTATTTGTGGTTTTCTCAATATATGTTGATCTGGTACGGAAACGTAGGGGAGGAGACTATTTATTTCAGAGAGCGTCTGGATAACTACCCTGTTTTGTTCTTTGGTAATCTCGTATTGAATTTTGTTCTTCCCTTCTTCATTTTGATCCGGGAAGACAACATTCGCAAATACGGTACCATGATGTTCGCTTCAGCATTTGTTTTCATCGGTCACTGGATCGATTTCTTCTTGATGATCAAGCCAGGTGCCCTGCATACCGCACATGAAACATTGGCTCATCATGGAGCTACTGCTGAAGCTGCCGAACATGCAGCCGAAGCCGGCCACCATGCCGCTTCTACATTTGAAATTGGATTCACCGTTCCAGGATTTTTAGAATTCGGTACAATGCTTGGATTCCTGGCCCTGTTCCTGTTTGTCGTATTCAGAAACATGGCTAAGGCTCCGCTGGACGCAGTAAACGATCCGTATTACGCAGAGAGTTTGCAACATCACGCCTAGTTTTATTTAGATTTATTCTAGATAACGCATGGGTTTTGATCAGGTTTACGGAACTCTTTGTTATTGTTATAAATTTGATTTCGATCAGTGAAAAAAAATAAATAAAGATACGATGACTGTTTTGTTAGTATTATTATGTATCGGCCTTATTACCATCATTGTTGTGCAGGTGGGTAAGGTTACGGAATTGGCTACCAAGATCAGGGGAGAAGAAGAGATGCAAGAGGCGTCAAATCGTCGTAATGCAAATTATATGCTTGCGTTCGTGATCTTGTTTTTGCTAGCAACTATTATTTCTTCGTACTACTACAAAAACTATTTTCTGGGTTACGGTCCTCATGAATCAGCCTCTGCACATGGAGGAACGCTGGACTATTTGTTCGCCGTAACCTTATTCTTTACAGGCCTGGTATTTGTGATTACGCAAGTACTGTTATTCTACTATGCATTCAAATACAAGGCTCAAAGAGGTACAAAAGCTTCTTTCATCGCCCACGATAACAAGCTGGAGATCGTCTGGACGGTTATTCCGGCTGTAGTGATGGCCTTTCTGGTGATCAGCGGCTTGGATGCCTGGAATGAAGTGATGGCAGATGTCGGAGAAGATGAAGAGTATTTAGAGGTAGAAGCTACAGGCTATCAATTTGCCTGGGCACTTCGGTATCCCGGAGAGGACGGCGTATTAGGTAGAAAAGATTATAAGTTGATTAAGCAGGGCTCCAATGACCTGGGGATGGACTGGAACGACGAGGCCAGCCTTGATGATTTCCTTCCCAACGAATTGGTATTACCCGTAAATAAGAAAGTCAGAGTACGTATCACTTCTCGTGACGTTCTTCATAACTTTTACCTGCCTCATTTCCGTTTGAAAATGGATGCGGTACCTGGTATGCCGACTTATTTCGTATTCACGCCAACTAAGACCACGGAGGAATATCGCCAGGAATTGAGTCAATATCCTGAATATCAGGTGCCGGTGGATCCTAATGACCCTGAGAGCCCTATGTTGTGGGAAGATTTCAACTACGAACTGGCTTGTGCTGAATTGTGCGGAAGAGGCCACTGGAGTATGCAAAAATTAGTGCGTATTGTCTCAGAAGATGAATACGAGGCCTGGAAAGCGACTCAGACGGCCCATTATATGCAATTGATAAGAGGCACAGAAGACGATCCATATACGGACAAGTGGTTTGAATCTGAAATTACGGAGCGGAAAGAAAACTTTAATACTAAGCTGGAATCTGCTATTGGCTCGGAAGAGGCAACGGACAAAGTGCTTCAATTCGAGTATGTTTCATTTGAAACCGGATCTGCAGATCTGACACCTACATCTAAATATGAGTTAGACTTTCTGGTAGACGCCTTGAATAAGTATTCTAACATGAGAATTGAATTAGCAGGACACACGGATAACACCGGAAATGCGGATGCTAATATGACACTTTCTCAAAATAGGGCAAATGTTGTGCTCAATTACTTAGTAAGTCAAGGGATAGATGAGTCGCGCCTTACTGCTAATGGCTATGGCGATACTCGACCAGTAAGTAGCAATGATACAGAAGAAGGTCGAGAAGATAATCGCAGAACTGAGTTCCGTATACTGTCTGTGTAAAATCGTTCATTTGTTTGAACTCTCACGCGTATATAATGTTAAGTGAGTGTCTCATTCAAATTGAAATATGAAGGAACTTTTGTATATTCGACTATAATTTTCCCTAGTAGGATTGTAAACTATATTAAATTATTCAGCGAAATGGCTAACATAGCAACACAATCACAACCTGAAGCAATAAGAGAAGATATGCTGATAGAGGAGTTGGGTTTTGATGATCACTTTCACGATCATCATCACGGCGACAAATATCAGTCCAATTTTATAACTACGTATATTTTCAGTCAGGATCACAAGATGATCGCCAAGCAATTCCTGATCACGGGGATGTTTTGGGCGGTTATTGGTGCCTTGATGTCATTGGTTTTTCGTTTACAATTAGGTTTTCCGGAGGAAAGTTTAGCCTGGCTCAAGCCTGTACTCGGAAAATGGATCGAGATCAGTGCAGATGGAACAGGGGTATTGTCACAGGACTTTTATTATGCCCTGGTTACCATGCACGGTACCATCCTGGTTTTCTTTGTATTAACGGCCGGCTTGAGTGGTACGTTCAGTAACTTGTTGATACCCTTGCAGTTGGGAGCCCGTGACATGGCATCGCCCTTGCTGAATATGATGTCTTACTGGTTCTTTTTCCTTGCAGGTGCGATTATGTTCGCTTCACTCTTTCTCAGCACCGGACCATTCTCGGGAGGATGGGTGGCCTATCCGCCGCTCAGTGCATTACCGCAGGCTTCCCAGGGATCGGGAGCCGGTATGACGCTCTGGACTTTGAGTTTGGTGTTCTTTGTGGTGTCAGTTCTGCTGGGGGGTATCAACTATATCACAACTGTACTGAATATGCGTACGAAGGGAATGAGCATGTGGAGAATGCCGCTGACAATCTGGGCATTTTTCATCACAGCCATCATCGGTCTGTTGTCTTTCCCGGTACTGGTATCCGCTTTCTTATTGTTGATGCTGGATAGAGGCCTGGGTACGAGCTTTTTCCTGAGTGAAATTTATATCGGTGGCCAGGCATTGGACCACGTAGGTGGAAGTCCGATTTTGTTCCAACACTTGTTCTGGTTCCTCGGGCACCCTGAGGTATATATCATTATCCTGCCTGCCATGGGTATTGTATCGGAAGTACTTTCAGTACATTCCAGAAAACCGATCTTTGGTTACAAGGCGATGGTATATTCTATCATGGCGATTGCATTCCTGTCATTTATAGTATGGGCACACCACATGTTCATGTCAGGAGTGAATCCATTTATCTCGAATTTCTTCGTAATCTTTACGCTTATCATTGCAGTTCCGTCTGCGGTGAAGGTATTCAACTGGATTGCGACGCTTTATAAAGGTAATATTCGATTTAACGCGTCGAGCTTATTTGCTATCGGTTTTGTTTCAATGTTCATTTCCGGTGGTTTGACAGGAATTTTCCTGGGTAACTCTGCACTGGATATTCAGTTGCACGATACCTATTTCGTAGTGGCTCACTTCCATATTGTAATGGGAGTTGCGGCTTTCTTTGGTATGTTCGCTGGGATCTACAACTGGTTCCCGAAATTGTATGGACGATTTATGAATGACACCCTGGGCAAGATTCACTTCTGGGGAACCCTGGTAGGAGCCTATGCCATATTCTGGCCAATGCATTATCTGGGAATGGCAGGGGTGCCGCGTCGTTACTACAGTTTCGATGCCTTCCAGGCTTTTGCCCATTTTGACGGCATGAACCAGTTCATCACTATCGGAGCGATTGTTACTTTTGCCTTCCAGATCATCTTTATTGTGAATTTCTTCTACAGTATCTGGAAAGGTAAGGAGATGACCGACCGTAACCCATGGAAAGCAACTACGCTTGAATGGACAACACCTATTGAAAGAATCCACGGTAACTGGCCAGGAAAATTACCTGCCGTTCAGCGTTGGGCATACGACTACGGTAAGGATGGTAAAGACTTCATTACGCAAGTGGAACCCATCGGACCGGACGAAAAAGAAGTACACTAAATTGACCTAACATTTTCAGAAATAAATAGTAGGAGGTGATACTACTTGTACAGGGAGGTTTTTAAGTAGGAAACTCTGTTTTTTACTTAAAAACCTCCCTGTAAGAATAGGAGCAGCGGGGAAATTCATCCGCCTCAAATTCTATTATCTCCTTTTAATTAGTTTAACGAAGTGGCTGTAAAAGTAGCAAACGAAAAGGCTGGGATTCGGCTGGTTAGCCAAAAAGTAATTGATTACAAGATGTTAGTCAAGCTCCGCTTGTCGCTGACGGTAGTCTTTTCCTCTGTTATGGCATTCCTAATTGCCGGCGGAGGTGCTTTTAACTGGAAAGCCGTGCTCACCCTGAGCCTCGGAGGATTTTTAATAACAGGAGCAGCCAATGCTTTAAACCAGGTGTTGGAAAAGGATTATGATAAACTGATGAAGCGTACGGCTGACCGGCCCCTGGCCGCCGGGCGTATGAAGGTATCAGAAGCCGTCTTGGCTGCCGGATTCATGAGTTTGGTCGGTATTACTATTCTGGCCTTATTCAATCCCTGGACTTCTTTTCTGGGCACACTTGCCTTGATGAGCTACGCCTTTGTTTATACACCTTTGAAAAGAATCACTCCACTCTCGGTTGTAGTGGGAGCTATACCCGGTGCTTTGCCTGTACTGATCGGATGTGTAGCAGCACAAGGGCAGTTGAGCTGGCTGGGATTGGCGCTTTTCGGCTTACAGTTTTTCTGGCAATTCCCTCACTTTTGGTCGATCGGATATTTGGGGTTTGAGGATTACCAGAAAGCAGGTTACAAGATCATGCCGGCTTCTGAAGCTGACCAACCGGATGCTTCAGTAGGCATGCAAAGTTTTATTTATACCCTGTTTTTGTATCCTGTAATTTTTGGCCTTTGGTATACAGGAATAGCCGGGGTTTTATCTTTAAGTATTTTATTGATCCTGACGATGTCTTATTCCGTGTTTTCATGGAAGTTTTATAAAGGTATGGACAAAAAAACAGCGCTTCAGCTGATGTTTTTTTCTTTCTTATACATACCGGTATCCTTGATTGCGATATATATCAATCTGTTGTAAGGCATCGATCAATAAAGGAAAGTTTAATAATATGGAAATAGCAGTGGCAAAGGAATATAGAAGAAACAAGATCCATCCCAAAAAATTTGCACTTTATGTAGCGTGTGCAAGCATTGTTATGATGTTTGCTGCTTTCACTAGTGCCTACATAGTGCGTCAATCGGCGGGGAACTGGCTTGAATTCAGAATGCCTACGCTTTTTTATGTGAATACGTTGGTAATACTGCTCAGTAGTGTTACCTTGCACGCCTCTTACTGGGGCTTCAAAAAAGGGAATCCACTTTTATACAAAGGACTTTTGGTTGTTACTTTGCTGTTAGGATTTGCCTTTTTAGCTTTGCAGTACGAAGCCTGGCAATCGCTGGTAGCCATCGGAATTGAACTGACAACGAATCCTTCGGGCTCTTTCGTTTATGTGATCTCCGGTTTGCATGCAGCCCATATTCTGGGAGGTATCGGGGCCCTGATCATTGCGTTGATCCATGCTTTTGTACTAAAATATCAAGTGACGGAAGGCCGGAAATTGCGCTTTGAAATGACCTTAACCTACTGGCACTTTGTAGATTTATTGTGGATTTATCTATTGCTGTTTTTTACATTGCAATCTTAATATTAGCAAGTAGTTGGGGTGATGAAAGCCCCTCATTCTAAGACCATAAAATATTAACTAATGGCAACTACAGAACCTATAATCGAACAAGAAGAGATTCAAAATCAGGGTGACGCCTGGTCGGGAGGGAAGGAGCCTTTTAAGGCGAGTTATGGAAAACTGATGATGTGGTATTTCCTGCTTTCCGATGCATTTACTTTTGCCGGCTTTCTGATTGCTTACGGCGCACTTAGATTCAGTAGCCCTACATGGCCTGTACCTGATTTCGTGTTCCAGACGCATCCGTTTGGAGATAGCCATTTGCCGCTTATTTTCGTTACCATCATGTCGTTCTTGCTGATCGTGAGTTCGGTAACTATGGTGCGGGCGGTTCAGGAAGGACATCGGGAAAACCAGAAAGGAGTCGTTTTCTGGATGTTGATGACCATCATTGGGGGGGCAGGCTTCTTGAGTTGTCAGGCCTGGGAATGGACCAACCTGATCGCTACAGAGCACATGACCGTTACCACCAACCCATTCGGATCACATGTGACCGACGGGGTTTATATTGACGATGAGCATGGCCATCCGTACGCCTCAGGAGAAGAAGCTGAGACGTTCGAAGCTGGAGACAGTTACCTGATCCACAAAGGTGTAGATGAGCATACCGGTGAAAGTTCTTGGATACAGCGTCGCTTTAGCTTTACAACCGAAGACGGCCAGGAAATGATCGGCCAGCAGCAGTTTGGCCCCAAAGCCTTTGGCGCTTTGTTCTTTTTCATTACCGGCTTCCACGGTTTCCACGTATTTTCAGGCGTGGTATTCTTAACCATTATTTGTGTCAACGTAGCCAGTGGCTTATATGTCAAGCGTAAAAATGGGTATGAAATGGTAGAGAAAATTGGACTCTACTGGCACTTTGTAGACTTGGTTTGGGTATTTGTATTCCTGGTATTCTACCTTTTGTAATATCCATATTTGCTAACGAACAAAAAAACATCAATATAAAATGGGACACTTAAGTTACGAAGATTCAAAAAAGAGAGTGCGGTACGGTTTGTACCTGCTAGCGATTGTAACTCTTGTGGAGGTATTTATTTCTCTTTTTGGCAAAGGTCATATTATTCCGGGTATGCATAGTATCTCCTTCGTGGTGTATGCCGCCGGGTTTATTATTATTGTCTTATCCTTGTACAAGGCTTATTTCATCATCTACGAGTTCATGCATATGAAATATGAGGTAAAAAGCTTAGCCATGAGTGTATTGCTTCCTACCACTCTGTTAATTTGGGCGATCATCGCTTTTTTGCAGGAAGGAGGTTCCTGGGAAGCACGCAGAGCTCAGATCAGAGATAAGCATGCGATCCCTGCCCAGCAGATACAAGATGCAGGTCATGATGAAGGGCACGGCATGATTAATCCGATAGAAGAAGATGATGTGTACGTGCCGGAATTAGAAAGTTAAGAACTGAATTTATTCTAGAAATATAAAAATTGGAACCAAATGACCCTGCGTTGTTTGGTTTCTTTTTTTTTGATATTGTTGGAACCACGGGTTTTCGCGGATTGGACCGATTACCCGGAAGTATTTTTTGCCAGCGGCAAAAATACATTTCAGTGCCATCCGCTGAATCCGCGAAAATCCGCGGTTCCAACAATAATCGACATCTATACCTCAGTACTGAAAATTACCAAAATCGGACACAAATAAAACATAAATAAGTGAACCCCTAAGTTCCTAGTCACGTTATCTGAAAAAGTTAAAAATGAAAAATAAAAGTTGGATACAAATTGTCGGCTTCCTTTTATTCATCGTCATTATTCCTCTTGGATCTTACTATTATTTAAAGCGGGGATATGATTACCGAAAGAAGGCTATGGAAAATATGCAAAACCTAGGGCCTTTGCCAAATATGGACTTTACAACTATTGACGGACGGAAGGTAGTGGCGGATAGTTTGCAGGGACGAATGGTGATCGCCAGTGCGATGAGCTTAGCACGCAAAGATGAAGCCAAAGAATTCGGTGAATTGATGGTCAAACTGAGTGATCAGTTCGAAGAGACGGGCCGACTGGTGTTGCTGTCCTTTGGCACCAATCCTCAGTCGGATGATCAAGCAGCTTTAAAAGCTTTTGCTCAACAATATGATCTGCTCAACAAACCCTTGGTGTACTGGATTCCGGCCGATAGCAGCGGTATGGACCGGGTGGTCGATCAACTATATTTCCCGGAGTCAAATAATGAGGGGTACCCTTATTTCGCGCTCTGTGACACCAGCCAGATCGTCCAGAAACATTATCCCATTAATGATATGGAGGCTATTCGCGAAATGGTGACTTATACGGCTATGTTTTTGCCTCTAAAACCAAGAAAGAAAGTCGTTTTTAAAAGAGAAACTGAGAAATAATATGGAACAAAATCTTCAATTAGCAAAAAAACTGAATGTCGCTGCCTGGATCGTTACAGTGGCGGTTATTGCACTCGTCACCTTAATGAGATACGTAGACCTGCCGATCAATGCAGATCTGTATTTTCTTCCACCTTTTCACGCTACCTTAAATGCACTGACGGCGCTTGTATTGATCATCGCCTTGTACTTTATTAAGCAAAAGAAAATAGAGCTTCACAAGCGAGCTATTTACGTCGCCATCGGCTTGTCGACCTTGTTTTTGCTGTCGTATGTGGCTTATCATTTTACGGCGCCTCCTACCCTCTTTGGCGACGCCAACCATGATGGGGTAGTGGACGCAGCAGAGAAAGCGGCTACCGGCGGATTAAGAACGGTATACTTTATTTTGCTGGCAACACACATCATTTTGGCAGCGGGTATTTTTCCTTTTATCCTATTCACTTTTATCAGAGCTTATACCAATCAGTTTGAGAAGCATAAGAAAATGGCGCGCTGGGTTTTCCCGATCTGGCTGTACGTGGCCATTACCGGGCCGGTCTGTTATTTCATGCTGATGCCGTATTACGGCTGATTTTGACGCATCTATGGCGCGTATTTGTGAAAGGAGGCTTATATTTGCATAAAGGATAAAAAACAGCTTATGAAAAATAAAACCATCAAATACGCCACCCTGCTCGGACTGGTGGTCGTTCTATTAGTGATTTTTTCAACAGATATGTGGGCTCAGTGCCCGATGTGCCGGATGTCGGCGGAAAGTAATCTCGAAAACGGCGGTACTGCCGGAAAAGGGCTGAATGCGGGAATTCTGTACATGTTGGCTACCCCTTATTTGATTGTCGGAACCTTAGGCTTTATATGGTGGAGAAATCGCAAGAAAAGTAAAATATAAGAAATGGCGGCATGTTTCACATGCCGGTTGACATTTAAAATAAAAGGTTCTTCAATTGAGTAAAGTATGCGTATTTTAGTTTAAACCAAAAAACAAAATATGCTAGCACTTACTCAAAAAGAAGAACCTAGTTCT
>JAUIKE010000017.1 GCA_030430845.1 Bacteroidia bacterium
TAACAACGTCTCCGTCCGTAATCGTAGGATGCATACTATCTCCGCTGATTTCGAAGGCGATGAGTGGACCGTCGAGATAGGGGACGGAGAATTTCTGGAGATCGTCGAGGTATCCATCATTTTGAGATTCTACTGCATAGCCGGCCAGGGCCCGTTCAGGTACCAGGGTGATATTCGCCCGCCCGCCCGGGATGGAATCGTCCTTGGAGCGGGTGGGAAGTTCGCCATTGGAAGCTGGGTGTTGTGTCAGCATTTCGTCGCTCGTTCCAAAAATATAATTGGCATTGATAGGAAATTCTTCAAACAGTTTCTGAAGTTGATCGATGGTTATATTTCGTTGTCCTTTTAAGATACTATTGATTACATGGTTATAGGTTCCAAGCTTATTGGCAATATCAGACTTACCCTTGATGAGCTTTTCTTTTTCCAGCCAAGAAAATACTTTATTAAAACGTTGGTTTACAATATGTTCTTTAAAATTACCCATAATTTTAAAACAAAAATGTTTTATTGTGTTGTTTTTTGAAACTATTTGTTTTATATTTGTGTCATAAGCCGCTGAGTCATTCAAAATGTTTGAAAAGGCGGTCTGGAAGATACAAAATATTACTAAATCTATAGTCATGAAAACCAGATATACGAATAAACCATATTATGACAGTTCTCGGAATCATAATGAAAGGTATAAGGCGGATGGAAAAAGTGTAAGCCAAGGGCAATGGTATTACCCGGTATTCAATATTACCTTAATTGACCTTGTTCAGCGTCTTTTTATGGGGATAAAGCGTTTATTGGTTGCCCTTAAATACCAGTTTTATAAAAAAACGAACTATTCTCCAATGGACCGTTCTGATGTGCAAGGGACCGGAAAGTGGAAGATTCCCTGGTTTAAAATTGGTCTGGTCGGCTTAGTCTTGTTCATTTTCACACAAAAAGATTTCCAGTTTTCAATCAATATGAAGGCTCCAAAGGCCGTACCTGGCCAGGAGGATATGACCGATATCCATGCAGATGCTTCCGGACAGGGTATGAATATAGCCCAGGCCATATCTTTTAAAGACAGAAAGAAAACTTCCAGGAATGCCGGTTCTTCAATGTCTGTGGATTTAAATGATCAGGATGTTGAGGTTTATATCAAACGTTTCAGAAAGGTAGCCATGGTCGAAATGCAAAAATTTGGTATCCCTGCCAGTGTTAAAATGGCCTGGGGGATTCTTGAAAGTGAAGCAGGGCAAAAATCAGAAGCTTCGATTAATAATAATCACTTTGGTTATTTAATGCAGGGGCAGCCTTTTACAACAGCCTGGGAAAATTGGCGGGCGCACAGTTTGTTGCTTCAAGCAAATTATTCCGGCTTATTTCATATTGGCAATAACTACAGCCAGTGGATAAAGGCCCTGGATAAGGCGAAGGTATCTGCCGACCTTGATTTTGATAAGAATTTGTTAAATATTATTGAGAAGTATCAATTGGATCGCCTTGATCAGGAATTCATGAATTAGCATAAAATTTAAAATTACCCGATTGTTTTATAAGAATAACTTGCCTTTTTACTAAGTGGTTTTCTCATGTGTGTTCAGCAGGCCGTCAAATTGACGGTCTTTTTTATTTGGTTAAAATGTTATTTTCTGTTAAATGAGGTAGTTGCCTAGATCCAAACCAGAATATTTTTCGTTTTTATAAACATATTGCAAAATTCAATCCTCAGTAAATATTTAAAGGAGTTCCGTTAATCCCAGTCAGGGCCACCTTATTTTCAAACATTTGATCATCTACTCAATCCAAGTTGCGATGTATGCAAGCAAAATTTCATTAGAGGGTTTAAAGTGTTTGGCCCGTACGGGCCAAACACTTTAAACCCTCTAATAAAAAAAAATATTCGATTGTGAGCTATATCGCAACTTGAGTTACTTATTAATCAACCACTTAAAATTACCCGACTTATGAGACAAATTATTCAGAGCACCATAATTGCGGTTGTAAGTGCTGTAGCCACCTTTTTCCTGATTCAAAATAATCAAATGGTTCAGCCCATACAACCTCAGCCCTCTGCTAACACCGTTTTAGTTAAGGAATACACCGAGCCTGCTGTTTCAAAAACTTCCGCCTTTCCATCAGATTTTATCAGTACTTCCAAACGAGTAACCAACGCTGTGGTAAACATTACCACTTATACTGATTCCGGATACCCAAGGGCAAACGGCTCCGGAGTTGTTTATTCCAATGACGGATACATCATTACAAACAATCATGTTGTTGAAGGTAGCGACTGGATGGAAGTAACTCTCTCAGATAAAAGAAAGTACCGGGCCAAAAAAATTGGCTCCGATCGAACCACTGACTTGGCTTTGATCAAAATTGACGTAAATGGACTAGAAGCTATTTCTATTGGCAATTCAGACCTGGTGCAGGTAGGTGAGTGGGTCCTGGCTGTTGGCAACCCTTTTAATTTGACCTCAACCGTGACGGCCGGTATTGTAAGTGCTAAAGGGCGCAATCTTAATATTATAGATGAAACCTATTCTATTGAATCATTTATTCAAACCGATGCTGTGGTCAATCCAGGCAATAGTGGAGGGGCTCTTGTAAATACTCGTGGAGAACTGGTAGGTATAAATACGGCTATCCTCAGTGAAACCGGTGGTTATGAAGGGTATTCTTTTGCCATTCCTTCAAACCTGGTTAGAAAAGTAGTTCGCGATTTCAAAGATTATGGTGAGGTTCGCAGAGCGGTTCTGGGCGTTGTGATCGGAGAAGTAGATGGAAACCTGGCCAAAAGACTGGACCTCCCCTTTGTTGGTGGAGTGTATATCAGCGAAGTAAACCCCAATAGTAGTGCTTCTAATGCCGGGCTTAGAACCGGAGATATCATTGTGGGGATCAATAACAAAAAAATAAGTACCGTTCCGGAACTGCAAGAACAAGTTGCACAATACCGGCCCGGGGATAATATCGATTTGCGCTACTATAGAAACGGCCGAACATATGACCTGAAGGACGTGACTTTGAAAGGCATTTCTTCCTCCATAAGTTACCGCCGCTAGTAATTAAATTAGGTTGCGATCAAGCTCGCAATTGAATAAATTTTTCTATTAGAGTGTTTAAAATACCTGGCATTTTAAACACTCTAATGAAATTTACCTTGTGCACATCGCAACTTACTTATCTAAGAAATGGGCTCTTGATATCTAATGCGGCATTTCTCCTTCCCATTTTGCAATTTTATGCAGTTTTTACATATTATAAAAAAATATTTTTTGTTTTTTCGCAGTTTTTGCGTATTACAATTGTCTTTTATTGGAAATCTTTATAATTTAGCGATTGATTCAGAGACATGACAATTTTTTTTAACTCTGAATCCACTTAAATACGGAAAGCGTTCTATTTTAATAGTAAGGGGGAACGGTTGCCAGGAGTAAGCCCGGAAACTCCGAGTGCCTGGCAACTTTTCATTTCTCCCCCTCCCATCTTTTTTAATTTTCCTTTTGTGGCAAGAATAATTGGAATTGATTACGGAACCAAACGAACGGGAGTTGCTGTAAGTGACCCCCTGCAAATTATTGCTAGTGGCCTTGACACAGTTCCGACTAGTAATATTTTCGAATTCCTTGAGCAGTATCTGTCTGAAGAGGAGGTGGAGTGCATTGTTGTCGGTGAACCCATGCATGAGGATGGAAGTCCTGCGCAAATTGCTCATCTGGTGGTCGGCTTCGTTCGGGCCCTAAAGAAAAAGTTTCCGGATGTTGAAATTGCAACTATTGATGAACGCTACACATCAGTAGAAGCAAAAAAGATCATTTTACAAAGTGGCGCAAAGAAGAAAAAAAGGAAAGATAAAGGGCTGGTCGATAAGGTAAGTGCAGTACTGATCCTCCAGGAATTTATGGAAAGTAGGAGATCGTAGAGGTTTTTACCTATCCTCCTTCATCTGTTTTTAGTACTAATTGTTCAGTTAAAAAACAATTGCTACTTTTGCCAGGTTTTTAAAGGATAAATGAGTTTATGATTTTACCAATATACGCATACGGACAAGCTGTACTTCGAAAAGAGGCCGTCGATATAGGGCCGGACTATCCTAATTTAAAGGAGCTGATCGATAATATGTGGGAAACCATGTACCATGCAGAGGGTATTGGCTTAGCTGCACCGCAGATTGGTCTGTCCATTCGGCTCTTTTTGATTGATACGACTTTACTGGATCGAGATGATGAAGAGGAAAATAAAGAGCAAAATAAAGAGCAAAAAGGCATTAAGCAAGCCTTTATCAATGCTGAGGTTATTGAGGAAAATGGAAAAGAATGGGCTTACGAGGAAGGTTGTTTAAGTATTCCCGATGTTCGGGGAGATGTAGATCGGCCGGAAACTGTTACGCTGCGATACATGGATGAGAACTTTGAAGAGCATGTCCAAACCTTTACCGGTATGAATGCCAGAGTGATTCAGCATGAATACGATCATATTGACGGAGTGCTTTTTATTGAGCACCTCAAGCCCATTAAGAAGCGCCTCGTAAAAAGAAAACTGGAGCACATCCGCAAAGGAAAAATTGATGTGGATTATAAAATGAAATTTGCCATTAATAAATAGAAATGAGACGGTGCTACAGGCGCATTCGATAGCTCCGTCTCATCCCTATTTCCTCCCAAAGTCAGCAGGGATTTCTCCCCATTTTTCTGTATTCCATTTAAGGATTTTGTTTTCATAAGTATTTTTGTGCAACCACAACTCAGCTCTTTCTATGAGTTCGAACAGGCGAGCTGTTTTGGAGGTGTGAGGCAACTTTGTTCTGCACTTCTTTTTCTGAACCCAGCCCAAGGCAATTTTAGAGTCAGTATAGATTGGACGGGTATCATTTTGTTGTTGCAAATAAGCCAGGCCGTGAACAAGGGCCAAAAATTCACCTATATTATTCGTTCCGAGTTGGAATTGCTGATGGAAGATCTGGTCTCCGGTAGCCGTATCTACTCCCTGATATTCCATTTTCCCTGGATTTCCACTGCAAGCAGCATCTACTGATAAACTTTTCCATTCAATTTCTTCTTTAAAATTGGATAGGGAAGGAGCAGGCTTCTTTTTACTCGACGCGCTGAGGTGATTACCAGGGCCGTCTCCGAAGGCCTGTTGTGCTTCCTCTAACGTTTTAAATGATTTATATCGAGCATTAGGATATCCCTTAATTTGGAGTTGACAGTCCGTCCAGGAGGAATAAATTCCTGGTTCATTACCTTCCCAGACTACATAAAACTTCTTTTTTGCCATAAAATTTTTATTGGTGTTTGAGGCTTTGGAAATGCCCGGACAAAAATAACTCAATATCCTTCGCAGCACGAAGGATATTGAGTTATTTTTGTTTAATCATTTAACTACACGCCAAAAAAAAACGGTTTTTAATCTATACATTTGGGGGAAAGAAAGAGATAGCAATAATGAGATTAATTGATACGCACGCACATTTGTACTTAGAACAATTTGAGAAGGACCGGGAGGAAGTCCTGGAAAGAGCCTTGGACAAGGGAGTGGAGCGGATATATTTACCTAATATTGACAGTGATTCGATCGAAAGCATGCTGGAGTTGGAAAAGGCATACTCCGGTAGGTGTATTGCAATGATGGGGTTGCATCCCTGTTCAGTTAAAGAAAATTTTGAGGAGGAACTGTCCCTTGTCAAATCCTGGTTGGAAAAAAGAAGTTTTGCCGCAGTAGGAGAAATAGGGATTGATCTGTATTGGGATAAAACATATATCGAGGAGCAAAAAGAAGCTTTTTTACAGCAGATAGGCTGGGCCAAATCCTATAATTTACCAATTGTCATTCATTCCAGAGAAGCTACAGATGTGATCATTGAACTTTTAAGTAAAGTACAGGATGAAAAGTTGAGAGGGATTTTCCATTGTTTTACCGGAACGGTCGATCAAGCTCAGGCTATCACGAACATGGGGTTCTTATTGGGCATTGGTGGAGTGTTAACGTTTAAGAATTCGGGACTTGATAAAACTATAAAAGAAGTGGACTTGCAACACCTGGTTTTAGAAACAGATGCTCCCTATCTATCACCAGTTCCCTATCGAGGTAAGCGAAACGAAAGCAGCTATGTTTTTTATGTTGCTCAAAAACTTGCAGAGATAAAAGAAGAAAGTATAGAAAAAATTGCCGACATTACCACTCAAAATGCATTAAAGCTTTTTGAATCCTGAAATCCAAAGTTTTATATGGATCGCAACTGTAGCTAGCCTCCATATTAAACTAATCATCTGTTCGTATTTTGGGCGGATGTCAGCTAAATTTTGTGCAGGCACTTACTAGCCTTGCAAAAAATTTTGATTTGTAATATCTTTTTACAATTTTTGTGGCTGCTGCTTTTTGTTAAAGAAGCCTTAAAGAGCCGTCTTGGAGGCCCGGAAAGCAAGTCGTATGAAAGTTTGGAGAGGTGCTCGAGTGGCTGAAGAGGCACGCCTGGAAAGCGTGTATACCCTAACAGGGTATCGAGGGTTCGAATCCCTCTCTCTCCGCTGTTATTATGTTTAAACTTAATTTCATTTAGAAAGTAATTTTATTATTTACAACAAATTGATCGTAAAACCTTATTGACTATGCGAAAATTAATAGCATTACTGCTTGTCTTGGGTTTGGCAGTATTTTCTGGAAACGCATTGTATGCGCAGGATTCTGAGAACCAATCGAATGAACAAACAGAATCGACCACTGAAGAGCAAACAGCCCCTGCTGAAGAGCAAGCTACTTTGCCTCCGGTTGAGGCAGATGAGCCAACTTCTTCTACTGCTGACCTTTCCGGTTATCAGTTGTTGAAAAAGTACTTCATCGACGGTTCATGGATCTTTATGAGCTTTGTATTGGTTTGCTTGATTCTTGGGCTCGCATTCTGTATTGAGCGTATTCTTACGCTTAACATTGCTACCACTAACACGGACAAGCTTCTTGCCCGCATTGATGAGAATTTGAAAAACAATGACATCAACGGCGCTATGGAAGTTTGTAAGTCAACGCCTGGCCCTACCGCCAGTATCCTGTATGAAGGATTGAAAAATGCGGATGACGGACCCGAAGCGGTTGAAAAAGCCGTTGTTTCTTATGGTAGCGTTCAAATGGGACTTCTTGAACGTGGTCTAGTATGGATTTCTCTGTTCATCGCCATTGCACCGATGCTTGGTTTCATGGGTACGGTAATTGGTATGATCCAGGCCTTCGACCGTATCGAAGCGGTGGGTGACCTTTCTCCATCAGTTGTTGCCGGTGGTATTAAAGTGGCCCTTCTGACAACGGTATTCGGTCTGATCACAGCGATCATCCTCCAAATTTTCTACAACTATATCGTGAACAAGATTGACGGTATCGTTAACAAAATGGAAGATGCTTCTATCGCTTTGGTTGATATTATGGCAGAGAATAACGTATTTAACAAATAAGAAGAAACCACTTAATTATGTATAACTTTCTAGTAAAGAATGGGCAATTGGTTGCCTTCCTGCTGGGTGTTGTTATCACTGTTATTTTCCTGATCAGCGTATTTACAGGAATCGGTGAGTTCAATATGCTAGCTGATGAAGAACAACTCAGTACCACCATCTTTGATTTCGGTTTGAAGGCTACCGTCGTCCTGATCATCATTACAGCTATCGCAATGGTGCTGTTCGGTGTCTATCATGTGGCAACTAACTTCAAATCTTCCCTTAAGGGAATCATCGGCCTGGTAGTACTGATCATTGTTTTCTTCGTTACCTACTCAGCCGCAAGTGGAGAAGCAACCGGTGCCGTAGCAGAAGCAGCTGATAAAGCCGGTGGGCTGACTGCCGGAAACCTCAAGTTCATCAGCGGAGCGATTACTACCGCCCTGATACTGATCGGCTTGGCAGCAGCCTCTTTCGTGCTATCGGAAATTCGTAACATTTTTAAATAATTGAAGCTATGGCTAAATCTAGGACTAGAGATAGAATGAAGAACGAGATCAATGCCGGCTCTATGGCCGATATTGCCTTCTTGTTATTGATCTTCTTTCTCGTAACAACTACGATCGTGGAGGATAAAGGGATTACCGTAAAATTGCCACCATGGTCTGAAGAAGAACCTGACATTACCAGACTGAAAGAACGTAACGTTTATGCTGTATTGGTAAATGCTCAAAATCAACTACTCGTCCGCGGAGAGCCTATGCGCGTTAGAGATTTAAAGAATAATGCCAAAGAGTTTATCTCCAATCCGCAAAAACGTTCGGATCTGGCTGAGAAACCAACTAAGGCGATTATTTCTTTAAAGAATGACAGGGGAACGAATTACGACACCTATCTGAGGGTTTATAATGAGCTCAAAGCAGCTTATAACGAACTCTGGGATGAACTCAGTCGCAGGAAGTTCGGTGTTCCTTATAGCGATGATCTGCCTCTGGCTTATCGCAAAGCTATTAAGGGCGAAATTCCTTTCGTGCTCTCCGAAGCAGAACCAACAAACTTTGGTGAAGAATAACGGACTAGCTTAGGGGCTCAGGCCCTTCGTCAAAAAACTACCGCTTTTTCTTTACCTGCATCCTTCTCAGGAAGGTTGTTCTAAAAAATTAGAACTATGTCAAAGTTTAGCAAAAAAAGAGGAAAGGCTTCTCCAGAGGTGTCAACCGCCTCTTTGCCAGATATCATTTTCATGCTACTCTTCTTCTTTATGGTTGTTACCGTATTGAGAGATGCTGAGCTGAAAGTGAAGGTTAGCACGCCTTTTGCGTCAGAACTGACCAAGCTGGAGGAAAAGTCTCTTGTCAACTATGTCTATATAGGTCGTCCGGTTAAAAAATACCAGAACCTGTATGGAACCAAACCGCGTATCCAACTTGGTGACAAGTTCGCTACCGTGGCTGATATCCCGCTCTTTCTCGAAAAGCATAAAGTAAAGGTTCCTGAAGCTAAGCGCCCTAAAATTACTTCTTCTCTCCGTGTAGATGGCGAAGTAACCATGGGTATCGTTCAGGATGTTAAAACTCAGCTGAGGAAGTCCGGACAATTAAAAGTTAACTATTCGGCTAAAAAAGATCCAAACGTTAATTAACCAGGCTAAATGCCTCTAGGATATTATCTCAAATATCCAATTAGCTTTCTTTAACGCCATCGTTAATAACATCGGATAGGGTGCCGGCCTTACGGAAGGCACCAACTATCACCCTCTTGGGATAGGCCAAAGTTTCAGTCCGAAACTTTGGCCTATCTCTTTTATCTCAAACGATCCATTGAACGAACCAATTTCTCGTCTTTTTTGATAAACCGATTGGCCAACACTGTCAATATAATTCCAAGTAATGGCATAAAAGTTCCAATACCTATATTCAAATTGTTGACCGCTTCACCAGCTTGAGAGAACAGCAAGTATGCTCCAAAACCGATGCCGCCCAGAATAAAAAGCAGGCTAAATAGGGCGATCTTCATTTGCAAGGATCTGTTTTTGAATAACAATATGGCTATTAATGCCAGGGCACCCGCACCTGCAAATGCTATGATCAGGCCAATGTGATCATTCAAATTAAATACCCCGTCGGCTAAAAGGACGTTTTGTTCCGCCTCCGCACCAGTAGCCAGCGGCAGCCCGAATAGTCCAAAGGAGGCACCGGCTGCCAGTAATAAAAAAATCGATTGAATTCTTTGTATCATGTCTCGTCATTTTAATTTTTCGGCTACAAAGATAAATTTTTAATTACTTATGGTTTGCCGCTGCTCACCATAAAAATATTTACTTTACAAATGACTGACCACCCTCGGAGCCAGCCATTTGTAAAATAAACTTTGCTATGCAGAACAAATTAACTCACCGCCTCAGCTTTTGGGAAAAGGATATTTTTGTACCCGATTTCGATTTTGCCGTCATCGGTGCCGGTATCGTCGGACTGAATGCAGCGCTGCATATCAAATATCTGCGCCCTCATGCCAAAGTAGCTGTACTCGAACGAGGGATTCTACCCATCGGCGCCAGCACTCGCAATGCCGGCTTCGCCTGTATCGGAAGTATGACCGAATTGCTCAACGACCTAAAGCAAATGCCGGAGGAAGCACTCTGGGCTTTAGTCAAAAAACGATACAATGGACTGCAAAGGATGATCGCTAAACTGGGGGCTGATGTTATTCAATATGAGCACTATGGAGGCTATGAGCTATTTAGCCCCGAAGATCAATCTTTGTTCGACGATTGTTTGCATAAAATGGAAGCTTTTAACCAGGAGATGAAAGCAATAACCGGTTTGGAAAATACCTTTACATTAGCAGATCAAGACCTGGAACATACCGGTTTTGCAAATGTGAAGCACCTAGTTTTGAACAAAGCCGAAGGGCAACTTCATCCAGGGAAAATGATGAAGGCACTGTTGGATCTTTGCAGAGAAGAAGGAGTCCATGTTTTTAATGGCTTTCAGGTACAGCAGATCGAAGAAGAAGAGACTTGTGTACGGCTGATCTCGCAGGAGAACTGGGGGGTACGGGCCAATCAACTCATTATTGCCACAAATGGCTTTACCCATCAATTTCTGCCGGACCTTCCTCTGAAACCAGCCCGTAACCAGGTACTCATCACAGCGCCCATTCCTGGGCTCCCACTAAAAGCCTGTTACCATTATGATGCGGGCTATTATTATTTTCGGAATGTAGGGAACAGAATCTTATTAGGAGGTGGAAGAAATCTGGACCCTAAAGGAGAAACTACTACCGACTTTGATACGACTCCCCTAATCCGGTCGTCCCTTGAAGACTTACTTTCAAGAGTAATTTTGCCCAATCAGCCAGTTTCAATTGAACAGTGGTGGAGTGGTATACTCGGTATCGGACCAGTGAAGTCTCCCATTATAAAAAAACACAGTCCTCGCATCACCCTGGCAGTGAGGATGGGCGGCATGGGAGTGGCGATCGGGACACTGGTAGGAGAGGAGGCGGCGGACTTAGCTGTAAAAACGTTTTGACAGACTAAATTATGATAACTAGAATTTAAGCTGTCGGGCCATTTTTAATAGAATTTTCACACCTCTTTCCCTATAGAAACCATACTTTTGTGGTTTGTACAGACATTTACCGATAACAATATGCATCTACACATTTGCAGGATCTTTTTATTACTTCTGGTCGGATTTTGGAGTTCGGGTTTGCAGGCGCAAACAGCGCCGCCGGCATCTGAACAGGAGGAGGAGCAAAAGAAGGTGGATATTTTATATGCGGACTCTTCCCTCATTATTCAGCGTGGCGGCCTGATCACTCAAAAGCTCACGGGCTCAGTTGAGCTGCGGATGGATAGCGTGTTCTTCTATTGCGATTCGGCGATTATTGAAAACAATGAAAGAGTTTGGGCTTTTGGAAACATCATCATACAACAAACAGATACCATCAGTGTTTTTGCTGATTCCCTGGAGTATGATGTAGAGACCCGGGAAGCAGTACTCATGGGCGATACCGTGATCCTGGTGAACGGCCCCCAGCAATTATTTACCAATAATAAACTAAATTATGATCTGGAACAAAAGGTGGCTACTTACACTGCCGGAGCCACCTTATTTAATGAAGAAACCCAATTGAGCAGTAAAGTCGGGTATTATTACGTGGAGAGTAAAGAGGCCTTTTTTAAAGATAGTGTAGTGGTGATCGATCCGGATTTTAATTTGCGAACGGATACCCTGCAGTTTAATACCGAAACCAAAGTAGTTCACTTTATTGATTCTACGCTGATCACCAGTGACACGACCAAAATTTATTGCGAAGGAGGGTTTTATGATACGGAGAACGGCCTGGCTGAATTCACTCAAAATGCACAGTTTCAGCGCGGGGAACAGTTGGGAAAAGCCCAACTCATCCGTTATCAACAAATCGATACCTCCTTTACCCTGATTGGTAATGCCATTGTGACGGCGCCGGACCAGAGAGCAGAAGCTGATACCATCGCCTATCTTCAGGCAAAGGATGTTTTTTCGCTAAGCGGGAATGCTCGTTTTCATGACGGCCCCAGACTAGTAGAGGCAGAGCAGATCTTTTATAATGCAGAGGATAAAACCTATAATACCACAGGACGATCCTTTATCAGCGATCCCCCTCAAATATTACAGGCGGATCAGGTGGACTTTAGTGAGGAAGAGGGCGGGGGCTATGCATTTGGGAATGTAATCTGGCAGGATACCTCTGCGGAATTAACGATCAAGTGTATGGAAGTATACTATGATCAAAAAAGAGATTACTTGAAGGCAAGTGGAGGCGTTCGAGGGCGCCCTCTGATGATTACTCTGGTAGAAGGAGACACTATGTTCATGTCGGCCGATACCTTATTGGCTGTCAGAGCCAATTATCTGGATAGCCTTCATAATAAGTATGAACTGGACAGCCTGCAAACCGACAGCCTGCTCCTTGATAGCTTGATGCCGGATAGTTTGATGATGGATACAATATTAACGGGAGGTCCTCCTAAGGATACGCTCGCCGCAGTAGAAAAAATCACTGAAGCGCCGCTTTCTGAAGGGCCGGATTTACTGGCCATAGATAGCCTTAGCCTGGATAGTTTAAGCCTGGACTCCATGGCGCTGGATAGCCAGATGGTGATGAAGCCAGAGGAGGATACCTCTCGCTTTGTGATTGCCTACAATGATGTTCGGATATTTAAGAGTAACTTACAGGCCTTAGCCGATTCGCTTACTTTCAATTCAAAAGATTCTATTTTTACGTTCTTTAATAATCCCATCATGTGGGCGGATACCACACAGATGTCATCAGATACCATCCGGATCCAAATGAAAAATGAGGCGATTGATCGGGTGTTTTTAGAACAAAAAGCAATTATTATTAATAGTGAAGACGATGGTTTTTATAATCAAATAAAAGGCAAGAAGATCACGGCTTTTTTCAAAGAGGATGCCATTGATCGTATGCTGGTAGAAGGAAATGCAGAATCCATCTATTATGGTTTAGATGAAAATGGAGCCTATGTAGGGGTAAATAAAACGGCCTGTAGCGAAATGATGATCTATTTTAAGGACGGAGAGGCTGATCGCATTAAATTTTTGGTTCAACCGCAGGGAGCAGCGGATCCTATGAAGGACGTTGACCATAATTCCATGCGGCTGGATGGCTTCAAGTGGATATTCGATGCACGTCCTAAAGGCCTGGATGACTTGTTTAAACCAAAGGAAGAATTATTCTCAAAACAATGAAAATGAAGGCGAGAAGATGCACATTATTGCTTGGGATGTTATTGAGCACCATTAGCCTGTTTGCTGTCAATCCTGAAAAGACTTTTCAGGAAGCCAACCAAGCGTACGAACAAAAAGACTACGACCAAGCCATTACCTTATATGAGCAGCTATTGGCAGAAGATTACCGCTCTGAGGCCTTATTATATAACCTGGGCATGGCTTGCCTGGAAAAAAAACAGATGGGAAAGGCCGTTTTGTATCTCGAAAGAGCTTTGTTGATCAAGCCTGGAGATGAAGATGTTCAGCATAATCTGAATATTATTAAAACACAATATCTTCAAGACCAGTTGGATGTAATCCCGGAGTCATTTCTAATCCGTTGGTGGAAAAATGCGTACCAGTTGATGTCTTCTCAAGCCTGGACCATTTTATCTGTCCTATTTGTGTGGTTGGCCATGGCAGGACTGAGCATTTGGAGGATTGGAAAATCCAGGAGTAGCCGAAAGTGGGGGTTCTTTGTAGGGGTTTCTCTGTTTTTGGTAAGTATTATATTTGGTAATCTGGCTTACAGCCGGTACTCATTTGAATTTGACAACGGAAGGGGAGTGGTCATGCCTTTGGAATCCTCTTTTCGTATAGCTCCGGACTCAGAAAGCGAGGTGCTCATGACCCTTCATGCCGGCACAAGCTGTAAGATTCTTAGTGAGTTGAATAGTTGGTATAAAATCAGGCTTTCGGATGGACAAATAGGCTGGATGCAAAAAGGTGAAATTAGCTTAATATAACGAGAAAGAGGAGGCGACGGCCTCCTCTTTCTCGTTATATTAAGCCCTGAAAAAGTCCTGCCAGGCTTGGCAGGACTAATAAAGCTATGAAAACTAAAACTATTGCAAGTGAATTAGACAGCTAATGACTTATTTGTCATCTTCTTCAATTCGTCCTCCCTTCAGATTATCCTGAAGTTCTTCCAGTTCTTCGAACTTTCCTTCGGCTGCCAGTTTAGCTTGCTGAGGCCAGCTGGTAGGATCATGCATTTTGTAGCGGCTACCAGCGCCTTCCAGTATTTCTTTCAATTTTTCAACAGGAGCATTACCCAGGGCTTCCCAGGTACCAATACCTGCTTCTGTAAATATTTCAGCGATCTTAGGACCAATACCTTCAACCAATTTCAGATCGTCGTATTTGAAGTTCTTGCCACCTACTTTAACTTTTGAAGGTTTTTCATCAGAAGGAGTTGCTTCTGCTTTTGGCTTCTCTTCTTTAACTTCAGGAGCTTCTGCTTTGGCTTCTTCAACAGCTGGCTTTTCTTCTGCTACCGGAGCTGGAGCTTCTGCTTTGACAGGCTTTTCGACTTTTGGCTTGGTAGGAGCGGGTGCTTCCAAAACAACACCATCAGGGATGATTTCTACGAAAGTCCGGTTTTTCTTGCGTTTTTTGAAAGCTACCGTCCCGTCAACAGACGCGTGGATGGTAAAATCTTTCCCCATATATGCATTTTCACCGGCATGGTACTTGGTACCTCTTTGTCTGATAATGATATTTCCTGCTTTAGCAAACTGACCTCCGAATAATTTGACTCCGAGACGTTTACTCTTGCTATCTCTTCCATTATCCGTACTACCTACACCTTTTTTATGTGCCATGGCTTAGAGATTTTTAATTTTTATAAAACGATTTAGAGCAGCGGCCTCTTAAAGAGCAATGCTGTCAATTTTAATTTTTGTGAATCTTTGACGGTGACCGTTTTTCTTCTTGTATCCTTTTCTTCTTTTTTTCTTGAAAACGATGACCTTGTCACCTTTCTGATGTCCCAGAACAGTAGCATTCACGGATGCTTTGAGGGTCGGAGCCCCGACCTGGACCTTTCCGTCATTGTCGACGAGCAGCACCTGGTCGAAGGAAACATTGTCTCCCTCATTGGCCTCTAACTGGTGGACGAAGAGCTCTTGCCCTTCCTCAACTTTGAACTGTTGACCAGCTATGGTTACAATTGCGAACATAATTCGTCAGTTAATTTATTGAGTTATCTAAAATGGTCTGCAAAGATACTAGTATGTTGGAAAAAATACAAACATATCCTTAAATTAAATCCCGGAGGACAAAATTAACCTTGATCTTTTCCCCATCACGGTTTAAGATCAGATTAATTTTCTTGCCAATCTTCTTGCGCATCTTCCTATTGATAGAATCCAGGGTTAGAAATAAGGTGGGCCAACCATTAACTGCGCGTATCTCATCCCCTGGTTGTACGCCGGCTTCCTCAGCCGGTGAATTTGGTACGACGCGCGTTACGCTATATACATTCAGGTCCTTACCACTGGTGATGACCGTCATGCCGCTTCGATCGTATTTGAACCGGCGGTTGAATTTCTTATGACCTCGCAAATACATATCCTCGCGAATGTAATCGATAATAACGGTAAAGCGATTGAGGATGCGGTTGCCAATGATCCCATTTCGCTCATTCAGACTAAGGGAGTCAAGGCTAATCGTCAGGTCCTGAAAATTGGTGACTACATCATTTAGTACAAATTCATCAACCTGTATTTCCTGTATTCGTCCCAGATACCCTTCTATAAAACCACCTAAACCCATTGCAATATTACTTCGGATGACCTTGGGGGGAATGGTGATCCCCTCGTTCGTATCGGTATAGAGTAAGAGAGGCAGGCTGGCACCGGTGTCTACCAATAATTTTACTGCAAAGGAGGTCGTATCGTTTTGCATCTGCGTACGTGCAAATATATACGGCTTGTGCCGAAATACCTCTATGTCTAATTTTTTGTATTTAGCTCCCGGAGGTTCAAACTGACTTGGATCAATGAGAATGATCTTTTTCCTTTTATAATCAATTTTTACGACAAAACGACGGAAGAGGTCGGAGCCGATAATACCCTGAATATTGATTCCCGCAAACTCCTCGAATTGGAAGTAATCTTCTTCCAACACCAGAATGGACCGGTTGATCGCTGCAAACTCTTCTACTCGCAGGCGAACGCCTGTAGCCAAATAGGCGTATAGTTCGGTCGTCAGGTCCGCTCCCAGTAAGGGGTACTTTTTTCTGTAATCGACCTGCAAAAGGTCTGTTATCTCTTTTTTGGTAATAAGGGTATATTCGGCCCCCGTATCAAAAATAAATTTTAGCGGAAGGATTTCATTGAAATAGACAGTAAGGATAATAAAATCATTGACATACTCAAACGGTAGTTCAACTCTTTCCTTCCCGCGGGCAATGTCCAGGTCCTTGATTTGAGGATAGGCTATGAGTGGCCAACTGATCAGGGCGATTAGTACAATAAGGTTCTTCATTTCAGGTTGGAAAACTAGTGAGTTAAAATTGTGTCCTTTGGTTCTATTGACTTATTTATTCAAGGTAGCTATTTTTTGATTTACAGTAAATTAATTTGATTTTAGACGATTTTCAAATTAATCATGGACGCATATCAATACAGAAGTAAATTCGATTTTCGATAAAGAGCAAATTATTGAGTTTATATAACTTTTTATTAACCAAGCCCTTGTGGAAGAAGAGAAATGAATGTCGGTCATTTGACATAAACATCCTGCTAAGCTGAAATCCTTCTTCTTTGTTTGTTTGAAATTTACTCCTGAAGAAAAATTGCTCTTTGTTGATCAGCTTCTTTCTTGATCCAGCACCCCTCCAAATGATCATTGACAAGGCCCATGGCCTGCATAAAAGCATACATGGTGGTAGGACCGACAAACTTAAAGCCTCGTTTTTTTAGGTCTTTGCTTAGCCTTTTAGAAGTAGGAGTGATAGCAAGTTCTCTGATAGCGCTGTAGTTCAGTTCTGTGGGTCTTTCGGCTGGGGCTGGTTGAAATTGCCAGAAATAATTGCCCAAAGAGCCGAATTCCTGAAGCAACGTATCAACTTGTTGGGCATTATGGATCACAGCCTCGATCTTTTGTCGATTGCGTATGATTCCGGTATTTTGAAGCAAGCTTTCTACATCTTGCTGATTAAATCGCGCAACTTCTTCATATTTGAAATTGGAAAAGGCTTCACGAAAGTTTTCGCGTTTGCGAAGCACCGTAATCCAACTTAGCCCGGCCTGAAAAGCTTCCAGGCATATTTTTTCAAATAGTCGACGCTCGTCACTAACGGGGCGTCCCCATTCCTGGTCATGATAGCTCATGTATAAATCGTCACCCTGGCACCACCAGCAACGTTTTTTTCCGTCATCATAAGTAAACAGCCCTTCCATATAATTGAATTATTATTAATTTCACTTGCTGAACAGATTTAATAAAATTGGCCTCGCCTTCTATCTGATAGGTTTAAATCAGTTCACTCTCTTAAAATAGTTACTTCTAAAATTATGAAAAAGATCCTTTTTACCTGCTTGATTTTGGGCGTATTCTCTTGTCAGAAAAATATGATAAAAGAGGATACCTTGCCGGAAGTTTCATCACCTGATAAAAACATTCGCCTGGTGGTTTCTCTTACTAACGCTGGAGAACCTTCTTATGCTGTTTTTTGGAAAGATCAAATGGTGATTGATACCTCTACCCTGGGCTTTGATTTCCTGGATGCGTCTCCTTTAAAAGATCAGGTTGCCATCGAGAGTATGGTAAATAATTCCTTCGACGAGGAATGGGATATGCTCTGGGGAGAGCAGGCCAATGTACGGAATCATTATAACAGATTACTGGTTACTTTTAAAGAAGAAAAAGCGCCCAACCGTATTTTTCAGCTAGAATTTAAAGTGTATAACGACGGCTTGGGGTTTCGCTATATTTTTCCGGAACAGGAAGGCATGGAAGAGGTCGTTATCATGGATGAGAACACGGAATTTAAGCTTACCGGCGATCATATGTGCTGGTGGATTCCAGGCGATTGGGATATCTATGAACACCTGTACAATAATACCCGCTTCTCAGAAATTGATGCACTGGCCAAACGGGATCAGCCCGTTGCACAAACCTATATACCTGAAAATGCCGTGAATACTCCTGTTACTATGAAAACAGATGGAGGACTGTACCTCAGTTTTCATGAAGCCAACCTAAGCAATTATTCCGGTATGACGCTAAAAGTGGATGCAGAAAACCAGGCCTGGGTTAGTGAATTGGTGGGCTCTCCTCAAGGGCATAAGGTGAAAACCAGTACCCCTTTTCAAACCCCCTGGCGAACCATCCAGTTTGGAGAATCCGCAGGTGATCTGATCGAGTCGAAGCTGATCGTGAACCTTAATGAACCCAATGTATTAGACGATACAGACTGGATCCAGCCGATGAAATATGTCGGCATCTGGTGGGAACTCCACCTGGGCAAAACTACCTGGGATATGGAAAGTGGCCGGCATGGCGCTACTACTCAAAATGCTAAAAGATACATCGATTTTGCAGCTCAAAAAGGGCTCAACGGCTTACTGGTAGAAGGTTGGTATACCGGATGGAACGGAGGGAAGTTTGATTTTGTGACTCCTTATGCCGACTATGACCTGGCAGAAGTTGTCCGTTATGGAAAAGAAAAGGGCGTGGAACTCATAGCTCATCACGAAACCTTCTCCAATGTAGAAAATTATGATAATCAACTGGATACAGCTTTCGCATTACTGGAAAAAATGGGTATCCATGCCATAAAAACCGGTTATGTAGGCCCTATCTCTCCTTCAAAAGAATACCACCATGGCCAGTTTATGGTCAATCACTATCGAAAGGTTTTGGAGCAGGCGGCGGTACATAAAATTATGGTGAATGCACATGAGCCGATTAAACCAACTGGATTGCGAAGGACTTATCCTAATATGATGGCAAGAGAAGGATTAAGAGGTCAGGAATTCAATGCATGGAGCGCGGATATGAACCCACCGGAGCATACTGTCATTTTTCCTTTTACCAGGATGCTGGCCGGCCCCATTGATTTTACTCCCGGCATCTTTAACCTGAAGTTTGATGAGTATAAAGATAAAAACCAGGTCAATACGACGCTTACTAAGCAATTGGCACTGTATGTTACCATCTTTAGCCCCATACAAATGGCTGCTGATCTTCCCGAGCACTATGGCGATCACCCTGCCTTCCAATTTATCTCAGATGTGCCGGTTAATTGGGATCAAAGCATCGTCCTGAACGGAGAAATAGGAGATTACCTAACCATTGTAAGAAAGGAAAGAGGCGCCGATAAGTGGTTTCTAGGTAGCATCACCGATGAAAATAGCCGGGAATTAGACATTCAACTTGATTTTCTCTCGGAAGGGAAAAAATATCGGGCTCTCATCTATCGAGATGGTGATAATGCCCACTGGGATGACAATCCGACCGAATATGTAATCGAAGAAAAAACAGTAGATCGGAATATGTCTCTCTCTTTGAAATTAGCTCCGGGAGGGGGTACAGCGATTAGTTTTTTCGCTGAGTGACAAAAAAACTTTTTCGCCGGCTAATTGAAAAGAACTTTTTTCCACCTGAAGCAGAAAAAAGTTACTTTTCAATATATTGTTGTAAGAGGGAACAAATGGGTAACACCTGTTTGAGGATTTTGATTTAAAAAAGTTCCTTATTTTAAAAAAATAATTGGATCTGATTAAAATGAGGTATAGTCTGGATAATTTTTGTACTTCAACTTCCTTTAAAATTTTGACCTGATTATGAAAAGAGGAATAATATTTTTAGTCATTGTATGCTGCATAGGATCCTGCGCCAAAGAATCGACTGAGGTCTCAGAACTAAGAAAAAGTGCTGAACCAATGCACCGCTCGATGAAAAAACTCTCGGATGTGATCGTTCATAATATTTTTTCTCCGCCCCAGGCCAGTAGAATATATGCTTATCCAAGTATAGCTGCTTATGAGGTCATCATACAGGATACAACAGGCTATCAAAGCTTGGCGGGACAGTTAAATGGCTTGGAGCCGGTGCCTCAGATAAATCCTGAAAAAGAGTACTTTTTGCCCTTAGCTAGTATTCATGCTTTCCTGAGTGTAGGCAAAGCACTCATCTTTTCAGAGCAGATGATTGAGGAATTTGAGGCGTCAATCTATGACGAGTACAAAGAAATATTGCTCTCAAAAGTATTTGACGAGTCAATGGAATATGGAGCAGAAGTAAGTCGTCATATTCTGGCTTGGGTGGACAAGGATAATTATAAACAGACTCGGACTTTTCCGAAATACTCGGTTAAGTCTTCTCAGGAAGCCTCTCGTTGGCAGCCTACCCCCCCGGATTATATGGATGGTATAGAACCGCACTGGCGAGAAATTCGTCCCTTTGTGCTGGATTCTGCTCAGCAGTTCACACCACCTCCGCCTACTGAATTTTCTTTAGATCCCGGCAGCCAATTTTATCAGGAAACGATGGAAGTATACGAGGCGCTACAGGCAGGAGACAAAGAAGAGAGAGTGGCCATTGCCAAATTTTGGGATTGCAATCCTTTTGTATCACATCATACGGGACATGTAATGTTTGCCACCAAAAAGATTACTCCCGGCGGCCACTGGATAGGAATCACTCAGATCGCAGGGAGAAAGGCGCAAGCAGATGTTGTGCGAACCATTGAAGCATATACGCTTACCTCAATCGCATTGGCAGATGCCTTTATCAGCTGTTGGGATGAAAAATACCGCAGTAACCTCATCCGTCCCGAAACGGTCATTAATCGGCACATTGATGAAAATTGGAGGCCTACACTCCAAACGCCTCCTTTCCCTGAATATACCAGCGGGCATAGTGTTATCTCTCGTGCGGCAGCGGTGACCTTAACTTCAATTTTTGGTAATGAATTTTCTTTTGATGATACTACTGAAAACGAATTCGGCCTTCCTACCCGCAGCTTTAATTCATTTCTTGAAGCCTCGGAGGAAGCTGCTTTAAGCAGATTATATGGCGGGATTCACTACAGGCCGGCAATCGAGATAGGCATCAAACAGGGCCAGAGGGTTGGAGAATTTGTAGTAAGCCAGGTTCAGATGAAAAACCACTTGTCCAGCAAATAACAAATAAATGACTGTTGACCTAAAAAAGATCGGCCTTTTTTTAGGCCCCCTGCTTTTTATTATAATTTTAATTTTTCCTGCCCCCTCTGCACTAAGTACTGATGCCTGGAAGGTTATTGCGATGGCTTCTTTTATGCTGATTTGGTGGGTAACAGAAGCTGTCCCTATCCCGGTAACGGCTATTTTACCCATTATTATCCTTCCTTTTTTTGGAATCGAAGGACTGGATATCAGAGCTGCGGCTGCTCCTTACGCCAACCCCATTGTCTTTTTGTTTATGGGAGGCTTTATGATCGCCGTTGCTATGGAACGCTGGCGTTTGCACAGGAGGATTGCCTTAAACATTGTTCGGCTTACGGGGACCAATGCAAACGGGATCATACTTGGCTTCATGATCTCTACCGGAGCCATCAGTATGTGGATCAGTAATACGGCCACTACGGTTATGATGCTTCCCATAGCGTTATCGGTGATCGACTTATTAAGCGAGAATCCCGATCAGCTTTCTGAGAATAAGGGGATGAAGAATTTTTCCATCAGTATGATGTTGGGGATTGCCTACTCAGCGAATATCGGCGGTACAGCTACAATAATTGGGACACCACCTACGGTTGTTTTTGCAGGTTTCATGGAAGAAACCTATGGTTATACTGTCAGTTTTGCGAATTGGATGATCCTGGGATTACCTTTTGCTGTGTTAATGATCTTTTTGACCTATTGGGTGATCACACGCTTTTTATTTCCAAACAGATTGGGTGAGTTCCAAGGCGCGCAGGAGGTAATTAAGAATGAACTGGCTAAGCTGGGGAAAATGCAGATAGGCGAGCGCAGAACACTTTTTGTTTTTGGAGGAACGGCTCTTTTCTGGATCCTGCGCAACCAGATTAATCAATTAGTTGGCCTATTTTTGCCTACACTGCAATTTAGTGATACGAGTATCGCTCTTATTGCGACTGTTTTACTTTTTGTCATCCCACTTGATTACAAAAAAGGAAAGTTTATCCTGGAATGGAAAGATACCGAGAAACTACCCTGGGGAATTTTATTGCTCTTTGGAGGGGGGCTGAGCCTGGCAGGAGCCTTGAATGAAACAGGTATCATCGATATGATCGGCCAACAGTTTTCAAGTACTCAAAATGTAGGTCTTGTAATAATGCTTGGTTTGACTGCGGTTTCTTTATTTCTGACTGAGATAATCTCTAATCTGGCTCTGGTGGTTGTTTTCCTTCCCGTGGTAGGAGGCATCGCTGTGGGGATGGGAGTCGATCCTTTATTAATGTGTATTCCTGTAACACTGGCGGCCAGTTGCGCTTTTATGCTTCCTATGTCAACACCTCCTAATGCCATTGTTTTTGCCAGCGGCTATTTGCGAATACCCCAGATGGTCAGGGCCGGAGTGATATTGAATATTCTGGCTATTTTGTTGATCGCATTAGTAGCACAGTATGTACTACCATCCATATTTGATATATAAGCTGTTAAGCTTAGGTAGCCGGAGGCCGCCTAAACTTAAAAACTAACTCATGACAAAACTCAAAAAAAAGCTTACCCTTTTCGGCCTAACCATGATTGCTGTTGGGTCCTGTATAGGTTCTGGTATTTTTGTGACGCCTTATGAGGTTGTCCAGGCTGTTCCACATCACGCTTATGTGCTGATCATTTGGGTGCTGGGAGGAGTCATTGCACTGACCGGAGCGCTGACGTTTGCCGAACTGGGAGGTATGTTCCCTAAGGCAGGAGGCGTATATGTTTTCATAAAAGAAGCCTATGGCGACCATTGGGGATTTTTGTACGGCTGGGTTATTTTGTTGGTTATTAATACAGGTGCTTTAGCAGCTTTGGGAATGGCCCTGGCGGAATATTTTACTTTTTTTGTGCCTCTTTCGGCTAGTGGTAAAGTCATTTTTGCGATTTGCGTTGTGCTGGGGCTTACGCTCATCAATGGGATAGGGGTTAACCTTAGTCAGGCGCTGGCTAGTATTTTTACGAGTTTAAAATTACTGGCTATGCTGGCGATCGTCGTCGTCGGTTTTATTTTTTATGAACCGCAGAGCGTGTCTCTTCAATTTAATCTTACAGAAAATATACCAAATGGGCTTTTAGGAGCCTTATTGATCGGACTGATTGGAGTGTTATGGTCCTTTGGAGGATGGCATCACGCCTCCTACCTGGCAGGCGAAACCATCAATGCGCAGAAAAACGTGCCCAGGGCCATGGTGTTGGGAGCCCTGATCGTTACCTTAATGTATGTATTGATCAATCTGGCTTATATGCTCCTGCTGCCGTTAAACGAAATTGCCGGCACTGCCAGGGTTGCTGGAGATGCAGTAGCTAGTGTGATTCCTTCAGGAGGTAAGTTGGTGGCTGTTGCCATTGCGATTTCTATATTTGGAACCATCAGCATCTACACTATGTCAGCTCCTCGGATTTATTTTGCGATGGCGGAAGACGGTATTTTTTTCAAACAACTGGCCAATGTACATCCGCGATTCAGAACGCCTCTGAATGCGATGCTCATTCAGGCTTTTTGGGCGATCGCCTTATTGATATTCTGGGGAACCTTCTCCAATTTAATCACGTACGTTACGTTCATGGATATTGCCTTCATGGCCTTGGCCGGAGCCAGCGTTTTTGTGTTCAGAGTCAAAAATCCCGAGCAGTTTCGACCTTATAAAGTATGGGGGTATCCCATCATTCCCGCTATCTTTGTATGTATTTCGACAGCCTTTGTGATCAATACCCTGATCCAGCGGCCGGTTCAGGCTATTGCCGGCTTAGTTTTTACGGCTATCGGCTTGTTGTTTTTTTATTGGTTTAAAAAAAGAAGAGAAAAACATGTTGATTGATCAAATCAAAAGATTAGCAGCGAAACATCATAAGGATATCATTGCTATTCGCAGGCATCTCCACCAAAACCCCGAATTGTCTTACCAGGAATCCAAAACCGGTCGGTACATTGCCGAGACTTTATCGACCTATGGGATAAAACACCGGCATGGGATCGCCGAAAATGGAGTGGTGGCATATATCGAAGGCCATAACCCCAATTCAAGTGTAGTAGCTCTCCGTGCAGATATTGATGCGCTTCCGATCCTGGAAGCTAATGAAGTGGCGTATAAATCCCAAAATGAAGGCGTCATGCATGCCTGTGGACATGATGTGCATACTTCTTCTTTACTGGGTACCGCCAGAATATTGAATGAACTAAAAACGGAGTTTAGCGGAACGGTTAAGCTTATTTTTCAACCTGCCGAAGAAAAACTGCCCGGCGGTGCGTCCCTTATGATAAAAGAAGGAGTATTAAAAGATCCCAGCCCGAGATCTATCATCGGGCAGCACGTACACCCGCCTTTAGATGTGGGGAAAGTGGGACTTAAACCCGGCATTTTTATGGCCTCTGCCGACGAATTGTACATCAGTATAAAGGGAAAAGGAGGACATGGGGCCTTACCGCAGGATTGTGTGGATCCTATCTTGATCACTGCTCATATGATTACAGCCTTGCAGCAGATCGTCAGCAGACGTTCTAATCCTACCACGCCCTCGGTTTTAACCATCGGAAAGATCAACTCTACAGGCGGAGCCACCAATATTATCCCCAATGAAGTAAAACTGATGGGAACCTTTCGCACCCTCGACGAAAACTGGCGCTTCGAAGCTCATCGCTTGATGAAAAACCTGGCCACGCAAATGGCAGAGAGTATGGGCGGAAGCTGCGATTTTAATATCGTAGTCGGCTATCCTTTTTTGCATAATGATGTGCCTCTGACCTTACGGAGCAAGCAAGCTGCTATTGATTATCTGGGAAAAGAGAATGTAGTCGACCTGCCCGTTCGGATGTCCGCAGAGGATTTTGCTTACTATTCTCAGGAAATGCCTGCTTGTTTTTATCGCCTGGGTACTGGTAATCCTTCTAAAGGAATCACCTCTCCCGTACACACCAACACCTTTGATGTAGATGAAGATTGCCTGGAGGTCGGCCCTGGTTTGATGGCCTGGATGGCTGTGCAGGAATTAAAAGCGACTTGAATTAATTAATGAGGCTGTCTCATAAGTCTTTCAGCCTTATTCGCCAGCCAATAATATTTCTTTAAGGGGTGTTTTTTAGAGAAAAACTTCGTTTTTCTCTAAAAAACACCCCTTAGAGAAGAATGATATGGGGCGGCTCATAACGACGAAGGAGTTGTGAGACAGCCCCATTAATATCCCCATAACTTTTGTCATTTTTTTATTCCGGGCTTTTTTTTAAATAGCAGCGTTTTTGGTAGCTATTTTTATGAAAACCTTAGATAAATGAAAAAAAGACGGGTAGAGTTAATGGCACCAGCCGGAAATTTTGAATCGATGATGGCAGCGATACAGGGCGGAGCCGATGCTGTTTATTTTGGTATTGAACAATTAAATATGCGGGCCAGGGCAACCATGAATTTTACTTTGGAGGATCTGGCAGATATTTCTAAACTGTGTCAAAAGCATCAAGTCAAATCATATATCACGCTCAATACCATTCTTTATGATCACGACCTGAGCTTGATGAAAAGAATTGTGGAAGAAGCTCTGGAACACGGCATTTCTGCTGTAATTGCCTCCGATCAGGCAGTTATTAACTATGCCCACTCAAAGGGGATGCCCGTTCATATTTCTACCCAAACTAATATTTCCAATATTGAAACGGTCAAGTTTTATGCTCATTTTGCCGATGTGATGGTGCTGGCCCGTGAATTGAGCCTGATGCAGGTCAAAGATATTACTCGTGCAATTGAACGAGAGCAGATTAAAGGCCCTTCCGGCGAATTGATACGCATAGAAGTATTTGCCCATGGAGCTTTGTGCATGGCAATCTCAGGCAAATGTTACCTGAGTTTGCATACTCATAATTCTTCGGCTAACAGGGGTGTTTGCATTCAAAATTGCCGACGGCAGTACGAAGTGAAGGATCGGGACGAGGGCTTTGAGTATCAGATCGAGAACGAATACATCATGTCGCCTAAAGACCTCAATACGTTGCCTTTTATTGACAAGCTCCTGGATGCAGGGGTAGATGTGCTCAAAATTGAAGGTCGGGCTCGTGCTCCTGAGTACGTGAAAACAGTGACAGCTACTTACAGGGCAGCCATCAATGCAGTTCAACAGGGGACATTTAATCAGGAAAAAGTAGATCATTGGATGAATGAAGTAGAAAAGGTCTACAATCGAGGCTTTTGGGGAGGCTATTATCTGGGGAAAAAACTAGGGGAATGGTCAGATACTTATGGTTCTAAGGCCACAACTAAGAAAATTTACCTGGGAAGAGGCGTCCATTATTTTTCCAAAATCAAGGTAGGGGAGTTCAAAATTGAAAGCCACCAGTTGAAAAAAGGAGACCAATTGCTCGTCACCGGACCAACCACCGGAGTACTGGAGTTTACAGCCGAAGAAATTCAGCTTGATAATAAAGAAGTAGACAGTGTGCCCAGAGGTGTTCATTGCTCGATCAAGGTCCCTGAGAAAATCAGAGCTTCTGATAAACTTTATAAAATAGTGGAAGCCTAATGGTAATCATAACTCATTTCCGGAAAAAATGCATCGGATGTAATTACTGTGTAGAGATTGCCCATCAGTATTGGCGGATGTCCAAAAAAGACGGGAAAAGTGTATTACTTGGCGCGAAGGAGAAAAAAGGGATTTTTACCCTCAGAACAAATGAGGCTGCTCTTGAAGCTAATCAATCCGCAGCAAAGGCCTGCCCGGTGAATGTGATTCAAGTAAAGGAAATTTAAGATATATCAATAGCCTCATGCTTTAGCTTGGAGACGGTAGGTGGCACCCTAATTTATTCGCCCCAGCGGGGCAGAAAGCCCGCCCCTACTGGGCTTCAATAATGCTTATACCCCTTTCCCCCAGTCTGAAGCCTGAGGTTATTAAAAGATCCTGCCTATGGCAGGTTTATGATCTAAATATGGTTACAAATCATTTCAAAATTGAACCATCCTCTTTTATCTCTTACCCCTGATTCGCGTGACTCATGTTGATTTTGAACACATATTGATAAAATTTAAATTTATTTCACAATAACAATCAATATTCTTGCACATTATTGTTCTTGAAGTTATATTTGTCTTATAGTGATTTTTTTGTATTAGTATAAATTTGATTTGACAGGGTGGAGCATTTTTTGTCAAATCAAAGGAAAGAAAAACTACAACAGCAATGGCAAGGATATTAATTGTGGATGATGAGGCCAGCATCAGACGTACCTTAAAGGACATACTGGAATTCGAAAAATACGAAGTAGATGAAGCGAAGGATGGCATGGAGTGCCTCGTAAAACTCAAGAAAGATAAGTATGATGTAATCCTTCTGGATATTAAAATGCCGAAAATGGACGGCATGGAGGTATTAGAAAGATTGTCTGTTCTGGCTCCTGACACACCTGTGATCATGATATCAGGCCATGCGAACATAGATACCGCTGTAGATGCGGTCAAAAAAGGAGCTTTTGACTTTATCAGCAAACCACCCGACCTGAACCGCCTGCTCATCACCTTGCGAAATGCAATGGATAAATCCAGCCTGATTACCGAAACAAAAGTACTCAAGCACAAAGTTTCCCGCTCAAAAATACAAGAGATGATCGGAGAATCTGCTCCGATAGGCAAGATCAAAGAAACCATCGAGCAGGTGGCACCAACCGATGCACGCGTTCTGATTATGGGGCCGAACGGAACCGGGAAAGAATTGGTAGCCCGGTGGATACACGAAAAAAGCCACAGGAAGGGCAGTCCTCTGGTTGAGGTCAACTGCGCCGCTATTCCTTCCGAACTTATAGAAAGTGAGTTGTTTGGGCATGAAAAAGGTTCTTTTACCTCTGCCGTCAAACAACGGATCGGCAAATTTGAGGAGGCCAATGAGGGCACCTTGTTCCTGGATGAGATCGGGGACATGAGCCTGAAAGCCCAGGCCAAGGTGTTGCGGGCCTTACAAGAAAATCGCATTACCAGGGTAGGGGGCAATAAGGAGATTAAAGTGAATGTGCGGGTCATTGCCGCTACCAATAAAGACCTGCGAAAAGAAATCAGAGAAGGACGATTTCGGGAAGACCTTTTCCATCGTCTCGCCGTTATCATTGCTCAGGTTCCCGCTTTAAATGATCGAAGAGACGATATCCCTTTGCTGATCGCACACTTCAATGAAATAATCTGCAAGGAATACGGCATTTCACCAAAAACCATTACGGGCGGAGCAATTGAAAGATTACAAGGCCTCAACTGGACCGGGAACATCCGTGAGCTGCGCAATGTTGTTGAACGTTTGATCATTCTCAGCGGCCCGGTGATCACCCTAAATGAAGTAGAGCAATATGTAACACCGGTCAGTGCGTCGCCTATTGAAGAGTATCGTGCTTTATTCGATCGCTTTGATGATCTGGAGTCTTTACAACAATTTATTGCCGAGCGCTACAAGGCTTATAAAAATAAAAACGGTGTAGCTGTATAATAAAGTGTTGAAAAAATCTGCCGGGATAGCAGATTACGGACGTGGAGTGATAGTCAGCCACCTAACTTTCTAGGTGCAAATTGCGATGAAGCGTCTAAAGTTCAAGGTTTATGTTGGGCCTTTGGCCCATGCGTTCCTTGAAGCCACCTCCTTTGGGGGTGGTAGTTCACTCAGTTAGTATTCATCCCAAAAAACTAAAGTTATTCAATCCCACCGTTTCCCAAGTGGGGTCGATGCATAATCGGCCCCTATTTTTTTTGCAATAGATATCTATTCCATTACTTAAAAAAAAATTGCGAAATTGCTTCTAAATTGCGAGCAACCAACAACAAACAACTAAGAAGATGCAAAAGCACGAAATGAGAACCTGGGGGAAAAGCGTCAAAGCAGAAAACTCCTGGACATTGTTCAAAGTTATTTCAGAACTGGTAGAAGGCTTTGAGACGCTCAATGAAATCGGTCCCTGTGTATCCGTTTTCGGCTCATCGCGAACAAAGCCCGGTAATCCCTATTATCAAACGGCTGTTGAGGTCGGCACCTTGTTAACTGAAGCCGGGTATGGGGTTATTACCGGTGGAGGCCCCGGAATTATGGAGGCCGGCAATAAAGGAGCTTCTCTGGCCGGAGGGAAATCAGTAGGGCTTAATATTGAACTGGAGTTTGAAAAAGGAAGCAATCCGTTCATCGACTATGACAAATTAATCAACTTCAGGTACTTCTTCGTCCGCAAAGTCATGTTTGTCAAATACGCTCAGGCCTTTATCGTACTTCCGGGGGGCATGGGGACGATGGACGAGTTGTTTGAGGTCATTACCCTGGTGCAGACCAAAAAAATAGATCGGGTACCCATCATTTTAGTAGGATCAGAGTTTTGGTCAGGTTTAAAAGGTTGGATAAAAAACGTGATGCTCGAGCAGGCCGGTAATATTAGCCCTCAAGATCTCGAGCTTTTGCCGATTGTGGATGATCCCAAAGAAGCGATCGAATTGATCAATGCTTTTTATGAAAAAGGGGAAGAAGATCTGCGACCAAATTATACTTTATAGTTAAGGAAGGTCGAGGGCCGAAGGAGAGGAGTAGATAGTTTTTTATGGACCACTTTAACCTTTGCTGCCCTTCGATCCTCGATTTTTACTTAAATGAAGTTTACTAATCCCTCCATTGCATTCCGGACTTAGTAATCTTCGCCTCTCGCCCTTCGAATTTCGTCCTTTCCCCTTCCTTTTTTTCTCTAATGAATAGGGGGATGCATACCACTTGTGCATCTTACATACAGAAAGTCCTCATTGGTTGATTACATTATACATCCAGACGCAACGCTGGAAGATGGAAATGAGAACTTTGTCTGAAAAACGGTTCCTCAGGCAACCAATCTGCCGGCATAAGCGTTTTTTAAAAAAACTTTTGAAAAGTGGTAAAACGAACAACCTATTCGACCATGGAACAGCAGATTATTGATTTGATCAGCTGGAACCTCAAAATTCCAAGTGCCCAGATTAACCCATATTCAGATCTAGCAGATGACCTGCATTTGGATGCTATCGACAAGACTTTACTGATTGCTGACCTGGAGGCACAGTTTGGAATTTTCCTTACGCCCGAAGAAGCCTCTAGTATTCAAACTGTACGGGATGCTTGCAATTATTTTACCAACCGATTTGCAGCTTAAAACGCACAACCTCACTAGTATCCCGAAAACGACCTGAAAAATAGAGATTGAGTTAAAAAGGAATACCTTCTTTTCAAATAAGGTTTTTCTTTTTCTGTATCTTTCAGACAAAAATGTCCGGAAAGAGAACTGAAGATTTATCTAGGATAGCCTACGACCTGAAGATGTCCTTTCAAGAAAAGGACGGCTGGAACCTGCATACTCTTCTGGAAGATTTCAAATTGTTTCGAGTAGGTGGGCGAAGAGAGATCAGCAATCTCATGTATCGATCTGACCCCATGATGAATTCGGAGGTCTTCATCTTTGATTACAGATTTGTAGTATCTACCGGAAAAACCACCAAAGTTTTTAACCAAACTGTTTTTTTCGTTCATTCCAAAAAATTAGGACTCCCCTTCTTCACCATGAAGCCTGAGAACTTTTTTCATACCATAGGCAGTTGGCTTGGGATAGAAGACATTGATTTTGAGGAGTATCCTAAGTTTTCCAAACAATATTACCTGAAAGGCGATGATGAAGATTATATCCGCCATGTGATGGGCGACGAGATCTTGAAGTTTTTCTCAGTAGAAAAAAAGTGGTTCTTAGAGGGCGTGAATTATTACCTGGTTTTTTATCGAAGAGATAAATTGTTGAGCCCCAATCAGGTAAAACGCTTTTACCAACAAGGCATGCACCTATTCGAGCTTTTTCAGGATAAAAGCTGGCAAATTGAATGATTAAAATTGAAGATTTGATCCGATAGCGGTTCAAATCTTTAATTTTTCACCTTCATAAAAACATCAGAACACACTTTAAATGAAAACAATTTACCAAGCACCTATTTTGTTTTGCCTGCTATTTATTTTGTTCAGCTGTCGGGAAGAGCCCACCTTAATCGGCCAAAAAAAGAACGCTCAATGGTATAAGGGAAATCTCCATACTCATTCTTTATGGAGTGACGGAGACGATTACCCTGAGATGATCATGGATTGGTACAAATCGAATAGCTATCATTTTATCGGCTTATCCGATCATAATACTCTTCAAGAAGGTGAAAAGTGGGTACGTGTTCCGGATAATAAGATTCGGCGAGACGCCTATCAGGAATATTTTGACAAATACGGAACGGATTGGGTGGAGAGCCGCGAAGACACACCCGGGCTGGAAGTTCGCCTGAAGACACTAGAAGAATACAGGTCCTTATTTGAAGAAGAGGGCTCCTTTTTAATTCTTAAAAGCGAAGAGATCACGGATGGATTTGAAGGGAAACCCATTCATATCAATGTGACGAATGTAAAGGAACTTGTTCAGCCGAGGCATGGCAATAGTGTCGTAGAGGTCATGCAAAATAACATCGATGCCGTTTTGGAGCAAAGAGAAGCGAGCGGTCAACCTATGTTTCCACACATTAATCATCCCAATTTTGTGTGGGGTATCACGGCGGAAGAAATGATGCAACTGGAAGGGGAGCGGTTTTTTGAGGTGTTCAACGGACATCCTTTAGTCAACAATTATGGAGATTCCATTCGGATTGGCACGGAAGCAATGTGGGACCTTATAAATCATCATTACATTCAAAAAGGCCAGCCGCTGATGTATGGTCTTGCGACAGATGACAGTCATAATTATCACCTATTTGGCTTGGAATACAGTAATTCTGGTCGGGCATGGGTGATGGTTGAGTCTGAAGATCTTACACCGCAGTCTTTGATCCGGAATTTGGAGGAAGGGAATTTTTATAGTACGACAGGGGTGGAGTTAGAATATTTCGGTGTGAGAAACAATGAGTATGTAGTCAAAGTAAAGCCTGAGGGAGGGGTAAATTATCAAATTCAGGTCATTGCTTGGCTGGAAGGTGCGGATGAGCCGAAGGTAATGGAAACGGTAGAGGGGGAAAGCATTTCATATAGATTGGGAGGCCAAGAATTATTCGTACGTGCCAAGGTGATTTCTGACAAGGTGAAGGATAATCCGTTCATGTCGGGTGATGTGGAGGTGGCTTGGACGCAGCCGGTGGGGGAGAGGTGATAGTTTTACTATCTTTAGACCTCAAAGGTCTCGAGACCTTTGAGGTCTAGGGATTAGCGCAAGGGGAGTTCATTATAGTTTGCAATATTCACAATACCAGACGATTACGGCCAATACCCCGAAGCTTATAATGGTTTTTCTAAAAATCCATTCCTGCTCCCTGTCCAAAAAATGAAAGGATTTGAAAGACTTTGAAAGGATGCACTACAATTGGATGAAAATTCAATATGTGGCATGATAGTGTTACTTTTAAAGCTGGGTGAAGCTCGAAAACACTTTGCTTCCCTTCCTGGAAAACCCTGTTTTTTTCAAAAAAATAGAATAACCTCCTCTTTTTTGCTGATAATCAGAACCTACCGATTTTTACTAACAAGATGTGGAAAACTACTCTGTTAAATACTTACCTACATTAAACTAATTGTTGTAAATTAATTGTTATTTCTAAACGATCAGATTTTTTTCTCGCTGCCCTTGAACCAGGCTTCACTTGGAATAATGAAGCAATTCATAGTACTTATGCCCCTGATTCATAAAAGCAGCGTCCCAATACCCATTACTCAATACGCAATACCATAAAAGATGCCGGATTTCGTACACTTACATTGCCATACTCAATTTTCCTTACTCGACGGCGCCTCCGAAATTGGAGCTATGATGGATAAGGCCGTTCGAGATGGCCAGAAAGGCGTTGCCCTGACCGATCACGGAAACATGTTCGGAGCCTTTAAGTTTGTGGCCGAAGCAGAGCGACGGGATATAAAACCTATTATTGGTTGTGAGTTTTACATGGTAGAAGATCGCTACCGCAAAGAGTTTTCCAGAGCAAAAGGGGAAAAGGATAAAAGATTTCACCAGCTTTTGCTAGCCAAAAATGCCAAAGGCTACGAAAATTTGTCCAAACTTTGTTCCATCGGTTTCATAGAAGGACTGTATTCTAAGTTCCCTCGAATTGATAAAGAGATTCTGGCTCAGCATACCGAGGGCTTGATTGCTACCAGTTGCTGTATAGGAGCCGAAATCCCTCAGGCTATCCTCCAGGGCGACCTGGAAGATGCCGAACAAAAACTCAAATGGTGGCTGGATCATTTCGGAGAAGACTTTTACATCGAGCTACAACGCCATCGCGGCCTGGAAAATATAGACGGATTAGGCGTAAGCCAGGAAGATGTCAACCAGCAACTGCTCATTTTTGCCAAAAAATACAATGTAAAAGTTATTTCTACCAACGATTCTCATTACATAGAAGAGGATGATTACCTTCCTCACGATATGTTGCTTTGTATAAATACCAACAGCCTGGTAGAAGATGTAGACCGTTTCAAATTTCCTAGCTCTGATTTTTACTTCAAAACTAAATCAGAAATGGGCCAATTATTCAGTGACGTACCCGAGTCACTGGATAATACCATGGAGATTTTTGATAAAATAGAAAAACTGACACTGGCCCGTGATGTACTCTTGCCGGCCTATCCACTACCACCCGGGATTAAAACTCAGGACGAACTGTTACGCCAAATGACTTTTGAGGGTGCCAGGAAACGATATGGAACCATAACCCCCGAAATTGAAGAACGGCTCAACTTTGAGCTTTCTGTTATCGCACAGTCCGGCTATCCCGGCTACTTCCTCATTGTTCAGGATTTTACCAATACAGCTCGTGAGATGGGCGTGTCCGTAGGGCCGGGCCGGGGCTCCGCAGCAGGCTCTGCAGTGGCTTATTGCACCGGTATCACCAATGTGGACCCGATCAAGTATGACCTGCTGTTTGAGCGCTTCCTTAATCCTGAAAGGGTGTCCATGCCGGATATCGATATCGATTTCGACGACGTCGGCCGTCAGAAAGTCATTGATTATGTGATCGAAAAATATGGGCGTAATCAGGTAGCCCAAATCGTTACCTACGGCACCATGGCCGCTAAAATGTCCTTGCGGGATGTAGGTCGTGTGATGAACGTGCCCTTGTCTGATGTAGATCGGGTGGCTAAAACCTTTCCAACTCATCTGAAAGCTAAACTGGCAAGCGTCCTGGCAGATGGAGACATCGACCCCAAATTAAAAGGATCCATGAACTCCGATGATGTTGATAAGGCTTATCAATTCAGAACCCTCGCCGAAGGGAGCGATGAAATCGGTAAAATGATCCAGACGGCCAGAAAACTGGAAGGCTCCGTTCGCAACACCGGTATACATGCCTGTGGTGTCGTCATCACTCCGGACGAAATCACTAAATACGTTCCGGTTAAGGTTGATAAGGATTCCAATATGCTGGTTTCCCAGTTCGATAACAGCGTGGCCGAAGAGGCCGGCTTGCTTAAAATGGACTTCCTGGGATTGAAAACCCTTACCATCATTAAGGATGCCGTGCGGATGGTAAAAGAAACGCATGGAATTGACATCGATCCTGAAGAAGTGCCGCTGGATGATGAGAAAACCTATGAATTATTCCAACGTGGAGAGACCATCGGCATTTTCCAGTACGAGAGTACCGGAATGCAAAAGTATATGAAGGAATTGGAGCCGACTACCTTCGATGATCTCATTGCTATGAATGCCTTGTACCGCCCAGGGCCGCTCGAATACATTCCCTCCTTTATTAATCGGAAACATGGGAAGGAACCCATCACCTATGACCTTCCCGAGATGGAAGAATACCTGGAAAACACCTATGGTATTACCGTCTACCAGGAGCAGGTGATGCTGCTGTCCCAAAAATTGGCCAACTTCACCAAGGGGGAGGCTGATATGCTCCGTAAAGGGATGGGAAAAAAGAAGAAGAAGCTGATCGATATGCTCTATCCCAAATTCATTGAGGGAGGAGAAAGTAATGGGCACCCTAAAGAAACCTTAGATAAAATCTGGAAAGACTGGGAAGCCTTTGCTTCCTACGCATTTAATAAATCGCATTCTACCTGTTATGCCTATGTTGCCTTCCAAACGGCTTATCTGAAGGCTCATTATCCTGCGGAGTTTATGGCCTCCGTACTGACTCACAACAAAAACGATATTTCTAAAGTGACCTTCTTCCTGGAAGAATGCCATCGGATGAACCTTAAAGTACTGGGGCCTGATGTGAATGAATCTGTATCTGACTTTTCGGTCAATAAAGATGGTCACATCCGCTTTGGTTTGTCAGCCCTTAAAGGAGTAGGGGAAGGGCCTGTGGAAGCTATTCTCGAAGAACGGGAAAAAAGTGGCCCTTTCACCAGCATTTTTGACCTGGTTCAAAGAGTCAGCCTTAAAGCTGTAAATAAAAAAGTGATGGAATCGCTGGCTCTGGGAGGAGGTTTTGATTGCTTTACCGAGGAAATTAATCGCACTCAGTTTTTTGCTCCTTCCGACAAGTATGATACCTTCATTGAACACCTACTTCGCTACGGCCACGCACATAAGGTACAGATCGCAGAGGCGGCTACTTCGCTGTTCGGTACTTCGGAAGACGCATTGATCCCGAAGCCTCCCATACCCAAATGCGAAGAATGGGGGCTATTGGAAAAATTAAATAGAGAAAAAGAAGTAACCGGCATCTTTATCAGCGGGCATCCACTGGATGATTATCGGATTGAAATCCAAAATTTTACGACCTGCCCCTTGAATAAGGTTGAAAATCATAAGGCTAACAGTAATGGCGGTCTGAAGTTAGCCGGCATGGTAAGCATGGCCAGGCATCTGGTTAGTAAAAACGGAAACGGCTGGGGTATATTTGAGATCTCTGATTTTCATGGAAAAATCGAGTTTCGACTCTTTGGAGAGGATTATCAAAAGTTTAAGCACCTGCTCGAAGAGGGTAAGGCCTTATATATAAAAGGTAAATACCAAAGAGGTTGGCGGGATGATCTCGAATTTAAATTATCAGATGTAAAATTGCTGGAAGGCATTGCCCAAAGCTTGACGGATTCCATCACCATCAAAATTCCGGTGAATGGACTGAAACCAGAGCTCATCGACCTGATCGACGAACTCTGCACTCGCCGAAAAGGAAAGCATCGACTGAAGTTGACCTTCTATGATAAAGAAGTCAAACAAAAGGTACGAACCATGTCTAAAGATCGAAAGGTCAATGCAGATATGGAGTTTATCAGAGCATTGGAGGAAATGGGCTTGAAATACTCCATCAACTAATGTAAGGAGGGGTTGTGTAAAAACGAGGAACGAGTTTTTACACAACCCCTCCTTACATTAACTCAAGCTTAACTAAAAAATTTTCCTACTTTCCAGTAAAATGTTACATTTTTACATCTCAAATGATGCTTTGTTTTATGAGATGTACCACTAATATTAGTCTTTTTGTCCTCTTGGTGTTATTATTTACTGCTTGTGGAGGTGCTTCTAACTCAGAAGTTGATTCTGCTACCGATGCGAGTGAAGAAAGCCAAACGGTAAGCATGCAGGCTGAAGAACCTGCTTTCGATGTGCCTTTTCCGGTTTGGAGTGAGGCAGAAGAACTCATGGAACTCTTTGAACAAAATAATGACTCTACTTACGTTATTAACTTCTGGGCGACCTGGTGCAAGCCCTGTGTAAAAGAATTACCCTACCTCGAACAATTAAACGAAGAATTAAAAGATGAAAAAGTTCGGGTAATATTGGTTAGCCTGGATTTTGATACCGACCTGGAAAAGAAAGTGAAGCCATTTGTGAAGGAGCGGCAGTTGAAATCTGACGTAATTGCTTTTATTAACGGAGATTATAATAGCTGGATCGGTGAGGTAGAAGAGGCTTGGGATGGAGCGATCCCCGCTACGATCATTTATAATCAAAAGGACCGAAAATTCATTAGTGGTGAATTAGATTCCTACGAAGCCTTAAAAGCGACCGTTCGCGAAATGATGACGGCTTCATAATATTCCTCTAATCACATTTTTTTTAATAAAAAGAAGATCACTATGAAAAATGTAATCCGACTTGCATTAATGCTTTTTGTGGCTTTGGGCGTTTGGACAGCCGCTACTACAGTAGATGTATCTGCACCTGCCGAAGGTCTCAAAGTAGGAGATACCGCTCCAGATTTTCAGCTGAAAAATATTGATGGAAAAATGTATTCTTTGGAAAGTATTGCCAAAGAGTATAAAAAGGAAGGAAAAGAGCTAAAGGGCTATATCGTTACCTTTACTTGTAATACCTGTCCTTTCGCAGTAAAATATGAAGATCGCCTGATCGCCACTCATAAAAAAATGGCTGAAAAAGGTTGGCCTATCGTTGCTATTCAGCCAAATGATCCGGAAGTTCAGCCTGGCGACAGTATGGAAAAAATGCAGGAGCGCGCTGAAGAAAAAGGATTCCCATTCGTCTACTTAATGGATGAAGGCCAAAAGGTGTATCCTCAGTATGGAGCTTCACGCACGCCTCACATTTATTTGCTAACAGCTGATCGCAAGGTACACTATATTGGAGCCTTGGATGATAATGCCAATAATCCGGATGCTGTAGAAACTGAATATGTGGTAGAGGCCATTAAAGCTATCGAAGCCGGCAAAAAAGCAGATCCTGATTTTACAAGAGCGATTGGGTGTACGATCAAAACCAAGAAGTAAGCAAACTTAAGGTTAAATAAAAAAAGGCGGTCCATTCGGGCCGCCTTTTTTTATTCGTAGTAAATACCAGTGTTTACATTTAGATCACTCGGATAGCCTTTACAAAATAAGTCAATACAAAAGGTAAAGCCAGCCAGAACCATTCATCTGCATACATCAGCAATAAAATAATGGCCACAAGTGATACAAAAAAGATTATCCAATCTAATCCGGTTGATTTTTTAGTTGCTTCCATGTTTTCCGTTTTTACTTGTGCAAATGTAATAAGTAAAAAGTAAAGGAGCAATTTAAAGTATAACTTTCCCCGCAGCGCGGGGAAAGTTATACTTTAAAACGCTATGGATTCGGCACAACCAGTGCCGGTACGTCATACTGTTTATACATTTGATTGAAATCGGCAATATCCTTATTCAGTATATTCCACATGGCTGTATATAGGCGTTGCCACTCTTTGGTGAGATCCTTAAAACGTTGCTTAGCCCCGGTAGTAACTCTGGGATCATGGGTGTCCACCTTGGATAGCAGGTTTGCCAGCTCAGAATTTAATTTGTTAGGGAAATTGATGACATCCTGGGAGGTTTTTTGCTTTGATTGAACCAATTCTGCTTCCCATTCCTCAATTCTTTGTTGGATCTCCTTTCCCTTCTCTATCATGATTTCCACACAGCCCGCTTTTTTCAATTGATTCGTGAGAAATTCAACCTGGGTTTTTAAGTCTCTCATGCGATTGACTGATTGATGGATCTCCCGAATGGTCGACTCAATTTGCTGTGTGAGCTTTTCCTGTAGCTCGTATTCCTGCGAATCAATCTCGAGGCGAGGGTCCGCCATTAAACGAAAACTGGTTTCAAGCGTATCCAGCTGAGCGATTAGCCGAATGGTGTATTGCCCGGGGGCCACTCTGCTTCCCTGATAATTTCCGTACATAAAAACCTCATCTATACCTGGTATAGCATATCCACGCATATCCCAGTGAAAGCGGTTGAGCCCGGCTTCAAATGGTAGAATAGGAGAAGGATCAGGTCCTCCCTCGTATTTTTTAAATGTAGTATCCTCCTGGTTACTGAATTGACGAACCATCATTCCTTCCTCATTCAGGATCTGTAAAGTGACCAATTGTTCCTCCATGAGGTAGGGTAAATGATAATCAATGGCGACTCCACTCTTAGGATTGCTCCCAACTTGTAGCCCCCCGATTGATCCTCCATCCACGCGATAAGTATCCCTGGGCTTAAATAATTGGGCGTGACCTCTGGATAATTGCCCCATGGATTGTTGAATGGGGCTCAGGTCATCTAATATCCAAAATGCCCGGCCTCCTGTGGCTACCACCAGATCATTGTTCTTTATGGTAATATCCCTAATAGGGCAGACCGGTAAGTTTAACTGAAAGGAAAACCAGCGTTCCCCTTTGTTAAAACTGATATACATTCCATTTTCAGTGCCGGCGTACAAAATTCCTTCCTGAACAGGGTCTTGCCGGACAACCCGGGCAAAGTCATGCCTGGCAATTCCTTTGACGATCAATTCCCAATTTTTTCCAAAATCAACGGTATGGAAAATCATCGGCTGAACGTCATTAAACTTGTATCGGCTAGCTACTACATAAGCTTCTGAAGGATTGTGTGGCGATACCTCAATGCTGGTGATCAAACTTTCTTTTTCACGAAGAAGCTCCGGAGTTACATTGGCCCATGATTCACCATCATTTTTAGTAAGGTGGATCAAACCGTCATCGCTCCCAACCCAGAGGACTCCTTCCTGATGCGGCGAACAGGCCAAATAACTAATGGTATTATAATTTTCCCCACCGGCTCCTTCATTAGTAAAGGGGGTGCCGCCAAGACCTTGTTTGCTAACCTCATCACGTGTCAGATCAGGGCTGATCTCGCGCCAGCTTAGCCCCCCATCCTGAGTTTGCAGAACCTTATTAGAAGCATGATAAATGATTTTTGGATCCTGTGGCTGAGCCACGATCGGAGCATTCCAGTTGAAGCGATACTTCATGTCTTTTGGAGTGGTGGCTAAGCCGATAGCCGGATAGGCCATTACATCCTTTGATTCCTTAGTTGTCTCATCATACAAAGAAATATATCCCTGGTAGCAACCACCATATATCTGGGATGGATCGTCGGGGTCCAAGGCAATAAATCCACTTTCACAGCCTGAAACTGCGTACCAATCCTTCCAGTCTATCCCGTCGCCATTGGTTCTGCTAGGGATCGCTACCGTGCTGTTGTCTTGTTGCCCACCATAAATATAATAGGGAAACTGGTTATCGGCGATAACGCGGTAAAACTGTCCGGTTGGTTGATTCTGTTGTGACGACCAGCTTCCGCCGTTGTTGAATGTGATGCAAGCACCACCATCGTTTGCCAAAATGAGGTTGTTTGGATTGGAAGGGTTGATCCAAAGATCGTGCTGATCGCTATGAGGAGTAGCAATGGCTACAAAGGTACGGCCGCCATCAATGGATTTAAGGAGGTCTACATTTAAGACATAGACGGTTTCTTCATCCTGCGGATCGGGAAAAATTTCGGTGTAATACCAGGCTCTGCCCACCGTCCTTCTGTCATCTGAGATCTGGGTCCAGTCTTCTCCGCCATTTTCCGACCGAAAAATACCTCCTTTTTCAGCTTCAATATTTGCAAAAACAATATTGGAGTTCACCGGAGATACTTTTACGCCGATTTTCCCCATTGTTTTAGGAAGCCCATTGCAGGCTTTTTTCCAGTTTTTTCCACCATCTACGGACTTATAAACACCTGAGCCGTCCCCTCCGCTTCGAATTTGCCAGGGAGTGCGCTGATGATCCCACATCCCCGCATAAAGAACCCTCGGATTATGTACGTCTATACTGAGGTCACTTGCTCCGGTGGTTTCATTCAGAAAAAGGACCTTCAGCCAGTTTTTTCCGCCATCTTCAGACATGTAGACACCACGGTCCTCGCTTGGGCCGTACAAGGCTCCTTGTACAGCAACATAAATAAGATCCGGGTCTTCAGGATGAATTTTAATAGAGGAAATGTGCTGAGATTTGATCAAACCTACGTTTTTCCAGGTCTTGCCACCATCAGTGGATTTGTAGAGGCCGTCTCCGGCAGAAGTCATAACGCCTCTTACCGCATGTTCGCCCATACCAACATAGATGATATTGGGGTCTGAGGGCGCAATGGCGATCGCACCAACGGAAGCAGTTCGGAAATATCCGTCAGAAATATTTTTCCAACTGAGTCCTGCATCTTCTGTTTTCCACAGGCCGCCTCCCACTGTACCCATATAATAGGTCAATGGATCACCAGGAATTCCGGATACAGCAACGCTGCGCCCTCCCCGAAAAGGTCCAATGTTCCTCCACTTTAGGCTTTTGAATTGTGCGGCGTGAAAAATTGCAGGTCTTTTGCTCCCCTCTGATTTAAAAAAACTTTGTGCATGCGAGTGTGTAAAAAATACTGTTAGAGTAGTTAGCAACATGTAACATACTAATGTGCGCTTCATGGCCATAGTTTTTTTGGGCCAAGTAAATACCTCCCTAGGCCCAAAGTTGGGTAATGTAGTTTCTCATAGATTTTTTACAGTTGCGATCAGAATTAAATATACTTGAAATACAGCCAGAAGAAATGACTGTAGGGCAGACTCGATAGGGGGCATGTACAACATATCAAAAATAATAAGATATAAAATAAAATGCCACCTTTTTGAGAAAATATTTTGCTAAAGTACGACTATATTTTGAGTATTTGCACATTTTCTTGAAAAAATATACCGTTCCATTTATTTTAGATACCACTCCCCGCGATTTTGGACAAATTTTAATGTTTTAAAGCCGCCTTTATGCAATTTGATTTTTACGGTAGCTTTATTTTCATTTCGCCTGATTAGAATGAATTCCATCCATTTATTCATGTTGCGCATGAATAATTCATCCTTACTCAAAATCATCACTTTTTTATTAGTAGACAAAATAGCCGCTCTGCAATTATTATTATTACAAAAATTATTAGACTGGATAAATGCTGTGTTAAAGGGTTCAAAATACTCCTGGACCTGTTCGGTTTCAATGGTGAGCTCTACCAGGCGTTCCGTTAAATATTGCTGGGCATTGATCTTAAACGGAATTAAAAATAAACTGTACAGGAAAAGGAAAGAGAGATTTTTCATAAAGTATTTGGTGTTCATGTATTCAAGTGTTCAAGTTAAATAGTTTTCAAGTAATTAGACCAAGTTTGTTCTAAAGATTAGAATGAATTTCTAAAATGATCTTTCTTAACCCCGAAACCCCGAAACCCCGAAACCCCGAAACCCCGGAACCCCGAAACCCCGAAACCCCGAAACCCCGGAACCCCGGAACCATAAAAAAAACGTATTTTACACCTTCATCAAGTTTTATACGATCCTATAAATGAACATTATCATACTGTCAAGAGGACCCAACTTGTATTCCACCAAAAGTTTATGTGCTGCAGCAAAGAGGAAAGGGCATCAGGTGAAAGTAGTAGACCATACCGGTTGCAACTTATTTATGGAAAAAGGGAAATTGGAAATATCCTACAAGGGTGAATATTTAAGAGAAGTAGATGCCATCATCCCTCGGATCGGTAGTTCCGTAACCTTCCAGGGAGCAGCCGTGATCCAGCACTTTGAGTTAATGAAGGTATTTACAGTGGCTCGTTCTTATGCACTTTTACAGGCCAGAGACAAGCTGAGGTGTTTGCAAAAACTGGCTTCTTATGGGATTGATGTCCCACGATCTGTTTTTATCGGGCAAGGGCAAGACATCGAAGAATTGATAAATGAGGTTGGCGGTTTCCCTGTCATCATCAAAATTACAGAAAGCACCCACGGAGCAGGAGTCTTATTGGCAGATACCTATAGTAGTGCTTCCGGGATTATTGAGGCTTTACACCGACTAAAAGAAAAAGTTATGCTGCAGGAGTTTGTGGAAGAGGCAGCAGGTACAGACCTCAGGGTTTTGGTGGTAGCCGGCCAGGTAGTAGCTGCAATGAAAAGAGAGGCGATGGAAGGTGAGTTTAGAAGTAACCTTCATCGGGGAGCTCAAGCCAAGATCGAAGAGATCACAGCCAGAGAAAAAGAATTAGCAGTGAAAGCATGCAGGATCATGGGACTGGATGTAGCAGGAGTGGATCTGTTGCGCTCGTCCAGAGGGCCTCTGGTATTGGAAGTGAATGCTTCGCCCGGGCTCGAAGGAATCGAAACCACCACCGGGGTCGATGTAGCCGGGAAGATCATAGATTTTATCGAACGAAAAAAGCAATAAACTTAAAACATACCTGGACTTGTATAAAAAATGTGGCCGGCGGCCACTCTTTTTATACAAGCCCGCTTAAGTCTCAACCAGCCATTTTATTTTATGCTCATAAATAAAACAAGCATCGAAGCCGGTCAAATAAGTACATTGAAACTACCCATCGGCGGATTGCCCTCCGGTGAATCAGTTTTTATGGAACTGAAAATAGCAAGAGGCTTGGAAGAAGGCCCAAATATTCTGGTCACGGCCGGTATACACGGTGATGAGATCAATGGGGTAGAAATCCTTCGGCGCTTAATCCTGAATGGGGTGTTAGGTCAATTGAAATGTGGAAGCCTTATTCTCATTCCTGTAGTCAATGTATATGGCTTTATCAATCGAACCCGAGAAGTACCTGATGGCAAGGATGTCAACCGCTCTTTTCCCGGCAATATGACCGGCTCGCTGGCTTCCAGGATTGCCCGAACTTTAACAAAGAAGATCTTACCGGAAGTAGATATGGTATTGGATCTCCATACCGGCGGACAAGGGCACTACAACTACCCTCAGGTGAGGTACACCAGAGGAGATGCCGCAGCAGAAATCCTTGGGAAAGTTTTTAATGCGCCTTTATTACTGGCCAAAACAGCCATACGACAATCCTTTCGCAGAATTGCTTCTGACAATAAAACTCCTTTGATTATTTACGAGGGAGGGGAAAATCTCCGATTGGATGAGCTATCTATCCAGGAAGGAATGGACGGTATTTTGCGACTTTTAGCCTATCACAATATGATTGAGGATCCTGGATTAGAGAAGAATCAGCTTCATCAATTTGAACATACCAGTTGGGTACGTGCTTCTAAGTCCGGTTTATTTAGACTTTTTCGTCGCTCTGGTCAGGAAGTAAAAAAAGGAGAGATTATCGGCGAGATCGGCACTCCAAAAGGTTTGAAGGTATACAATGTACTGGCTAGTCGAGATGGCATGATCATCGGACATAACAATATGGCGGCGGTGAATCAGGGGGATGCTTTATTTCATATCGCTTTTTGAAGTGCTCATCTAAAAATACATTTTAGCCTTTATTAAACATGGTTTTGCGCTTGCGCAAAACCATGTTTAATAAAGACAGAAAAAATGTGCCTTTAGGGACATTTTTTCTAAAAAAAAAGTTCCCCATCGATCCCATGGATCAATGAGGAACGAAATGCTAAGGTTCCCGATTTGCATCTTTATTTTTCCTATTCCAAAAACTTATCCGATTTGTTTATTAAGTTGCAAGAAGCATGCCAACTTTTCATTTAAAATAGGAAATCAGTAGCTACAGTCACCAATCTCCTATTTTAAATGAAAAATTATTCCCCTTTTTTCCAGCTAAATCCAGAATATTTTTAACTTCATTCTTCCTCCAAAAAAGCCGGATGAAAAGATTCTTGTATGAACCCAAAACTGTAGATAAGGGACACAAATTGATCCCCTTCTGCGGCAAAAGCCTGAATAAGTGTCAAAGAATAAAATTACCCAAGTTTTACGGCAGTATCGCAAAATCCACAAGGTCTTGGGGTTGGTTCTGGTTGCTTTCCTGACCATCAGTGCAGCTACCGGCATCTTTTTAGCTTGGAAAAAAAAGGTGGCGGCAATTCAGCCGCCTACTTTAAACGGTCAGGCTGATGAACTTTCTGATTGGCGGCCGATTGCCGAACTGGCTGAAGTAGCAACCATGGCTTTCCATAAAGCTCATCCGAACCACTCCAATACCGGCATCGATCGTATGGACCTTCGTCCTTCCAAGGGTATAGTGAAAGTATTATTTGAAAAAGGCTGGTGGGAAGTCCAGGTGGATGGTGCTACCGCAGAAGTGCTTTCTATAAAAAGGCGTAATTCCGATTGGATCGAACAAATTCACGATGGCTCGATCATCAGCGACGGATTTAAGCTGGTATCTATGAATATTTTGGGCGTAGGGCTTTTAGTTATGATATTTACCGGCTGGTATCTATGGTACGGACCAAGGAAGTATAGAAGGATAAAACGGAAAAATAGGAATAAATAGAAATGGACCGACTCAGGTAGATTCGACGCCCCATAGAATTTTTTAGGAGGCATCCGTACGGGTACCTCCTAAAAGAATATTATTGGCTGACGAAACCCGCCGGCCGGCGGGTTTCGTCAGCCTCTTCAAAATATACGATCATGATTAAATATTTTCTTTCATTCTTTTTACTCATTGTTTTTACACAAATGTCCTACAGCCAGCATCGCCCACGCACCATGGGCATCAAAATTGGTGTCTTGCCCACCGGCGAGCTTAATGCGATTACCGATGTTAAAGGTGTGAAAGTCGGACATGTGACTATTGTAAAGGGGAAAGACATTCGTACCGGAGTGACCGCTGTTCTTCCACACGACGGCAATATTTTTCAGGATAAAGTGCCGGCCGCCATTTACATCGGCAACGGCTTTGGCAAGTTGGCAGGCTATAGCCAGGTGGAGGAATTAGGGAATATCGAGACACCAATTATTCTGACTAACACTTTGAATGTACCAATAGCTGCTGATGCTGTTATTGACTATATATTGGATCAAAAAGGCAACGAAAATGTTCGCTCCGTTAATCCGGTGATCGGAGAAACCAACGATGGTCGGCTGAATGACATTCGCGGACGTCATGTTCAGAAAAAAGATGTGATCCAGGCTATCAAAAAAGCCCGGTCAGGAGCTGTCGAAGAAGGCAACACGGGGGCTGGAACGGGCACTATTTGCTTCGGCTGGAAAGGAGGGATCGGAACGGCTTCACGTAAACTCCCCAAATCTTCGGGTGGATATACGGTAGGCGTATTGATTCAGTCTAATTTCGGTGGCGTCCTTCAAGTGGATGGAGTGCCGGTAGGAGAGGAGCTCGACCAATATTATATGAAGGGAAGGCTGAACGATAATCCGGATGGCTCTATCATGGTTGTAGTGGCAACCGACGCACCTCTGGAAGCTCGTAACCTCAAGCGACTGGCCAAAAGAGCTATGCTGGGTATTGCTAAAGCAGGGGGGATTGCCTCTAATGGGAGTGGCGATTACATCATCGCTTTTTCTACCAATGAAGAGATCAGAGTACCCTACCGTGCCTCCGAGCCCGTGCTCAACAAGCCGGCATTGCATAATGATCATATGTCCCCGCTTTTTATGGCTGTTATCGAAGCGACGGAAGAAGCCATTATTAATTCTCTTTTCGCAGCTGATACGGCTTCTGGGAATGGATATACAATTGATGAACTTCCTGTTGAAAAAGTGATTGAGCTAATGAAGAAATATGGTCGTATAAACTAAATTGGAAGCAAACTGCGCCTCCCGCGTAGTTTACTTCAATACAAAAAGTATGAATGGCATTATCATTTTAGCCGCTGGAGAATCTCGCAGAATGGGACAGCCCAAACAACTGCTGGAGATAGATGGAGAGAATCTCCTTAGTAGGGTCATTCGTTTGGCAAAATCCTCTGACTTTGATACTGTCTCGGTGGTTCTTGGGGCTCATATTGAGCTGATCCTCCCACAGATCGACACGGCGGATATAGAAGTTTTTCTGAATCCGGACTGGGAGTCCGGCATGTCTTCTACTGTAGCTTGCGGTCTAAAGTATAGCCTGAGAGTTTTTCCTCAATTGGAATCTGTTTTGATCTTATTGGTCGATCAGCCTTTTATTACTGTAGAGTTGATCAACCAGTTTTTAGCGGCATATCAGGCAGACCATCCTTTACTTGTAGCGGCCCGATATGCCGATGTTTATGGCGTTCCGGCCCTGTTTGATAAAGCTTTGTTTCCAAAATTATTAGACCGGAAAGGTCCTGCAGGTGCCCGCAGCCTGATTAAATCATATGAACAGGAATTATTTGCCATAGACTTTCCGGAAGGCAAGATTGATCTAGATACGCCGGAGGACTGGGAAGAATTTTCAGTGGAGTAAAGCTTATCTTCCCCTTCACCGTCCGCTGAAGCTATAGCGAAAGTGGACCGCCCTTCGCCCTTCAAATTCCCCTTCATTCATCGATATTTTTCCTCCTTTTATCAAAAAACTCAAAAAACGCAGGAAACTCTGAACCTTATTAAAGTTTCCTACGTTTTTTCCACGTACATTTGCAGCAGCATGCAAAACTACTTTTAAGACAACGATTCACAGGAAGTAAACTATGGACACCAAATACCAGATTTTAAATAAGGCAGAGAGCCTTTTTATGAGATACGGGATCAAGAGCGTGACGATGGATGATCTGGCTCGGGAGATGGGTATTTCCAAAAAAACGCTTTACCAGTATGTATCCAATAAGGCTGACCTGATAGAAAGTATCTTTCAATTAAAAATAGAGGAAGAACAGAAAATGATGGCCCAGTACAAGGCGGAATCAACAGATGCGATCGATGAGATCCTTAAAATTGCCCGGCATGTGATTAGAGAACTGCGGCAATTTTCTCCTTCGGTGATGTATGACCTACAAAAATATTATCGGGGAACTTATCGTCAGATGGAGGCGTTTCATACTCGTCACATTATTAGAATGATTCGGGAAAACATTGAAAGAGGGATGAAAGAAGGTGTGTACAGATCCAATTTGTCGGCCGATATTTTATCCAAATTATATGTGGCCAAAAGTGCGCTGGTAGCAGATCAAGAGTTATTCCCTCTGCAACAGTACAACATAGAACAACTCTTCAAGGAGCATATGATCTACCACATTTATGGAGTAGCTTCTCCGAAGGGCTTGAAAATTTTTGAAAAATATTTAGAAGACAAACAAGGAGAAATAGATTAACAGGCTAAAAACCAACAACAAATGATTTCACCCATTAAGCCATGGACCCTATCCCTATTTGGGTTCCTGCTTTTTATGACATCACTGACCGCACAGCAGCAAGAGGTAACCGTCGTGAGCTTACAAGATGCCATTGACTATGCCTGGACTAATAGCTTATCGGTTAAAAATGCACAGATTAACATCGCCGATGCGGAGCAGCAAATCATCGAGCGCCGATCGATCGGGCTGCCTCAATTAAGCGGCGAGTTAAACTATCAGCGGTATTTACAAGTACCCAAACAGCCTCTTCCGGAGGCGTTTGTTGAATTGATCCGGGCCTTAAATCCCAACGGAGAAGTTTCATCCGAAGCTTCTTTCTTTTTACAGAACAACTTTAACGCTAGTCTGAACCTGGACGCCATGTTATTTGACGGGAGTTATTTTGTCGGCCTGCAGGCAGCCAAAGCTTACCGGAATTATGTACAGGTAGACCTGAATGTTCAGCGCCGCACTGTAAAAAACAATGTAGTGAATGCCTATCTGCCCGTTTTACTGGTGAATGAAAACCTTCAATTGCTCGAAAAAAACATCAGCAATCTGGAGAAGCTTTTATTCGAGACCCAGCAATTGTACGGAGAAGGCTTTGTAGAACAATTGGATGTGGACAGGTTAGAGTTATCGCTGGCAAATCTCAAAGTAGAAAGAGATAACCTGCAAAGGCAAAAAGAAATCGCCCTCTCAGGTCTGAAGTTTGCGATGAACTTTCCAGTTAATAAGGCACTGGAAGTCAATGAAGGAATAACTGATCTGATGAGCAGAGCCTCAGAGGAGGATCTCACCCAGATGGTGAATTATGCTAACCGTCCGGAAGTTGCCTTGGTAGATCAGGGACTGGAATTGAGCGAACTCAATGTCAAATTAAACAAGGTAGGCTATCTACCATCCCTGCGGGCTTACGGCACCTATCAACAGGGGTATCAGGGTAACAACTCGGAAGACGGATTCTGGGCACCCACTACTTTTGTGGGAGTACGTCTGAGTGTTCCAATTTTTGATGGTTTGTATAAAAAAGCCCTGATTCAGCGAGCTCGCCTGGACCTGGAAAAGAGCCAGAATCAGCGGGAGGAATTAGTTAATGCCATCGCCTTAGAGGTTGTGAACGCACGAATTACCTATCTCAATGCACGGGAAAGGCTCGAAAATCAACGCAAGAACCTGGACCTGGCAGAGCGGATTTATAATACAACCCAGGTCAAATACAGGGAAGGAGTCGGCTCAAGTCTGGAAGTTACTCAGGCCGAACAGAGCCTGTACGATTCGCAAAGCAATTATACACAAGCCATGTATGATGTGCTGGATGCTAAGATGCAGCTCGATCAGGCGCTTGGCAAAATGTAGGGGGATTAGAAATACGAAGGACGAAGGGTGAAGGACGGTCCGCTTTCGCCGAGGCTTCAGCGGACAGGGAAGGTCGAATTTGAAGGATGAAGATTACTAAGCCCGAAGTACAATGGAGGGATTGGTAAGCTTCACACATTCAAGAATTGTAAGAACCAATGGATTTAAATAAAAAAAAATTTAACAACTAATAATTTTCAACTATAATGAAAAACCTCACAAGACTGTTGTTGCTTACCTTTTTATTAGCAGCTTGTAGTGCTCCTCAACCCGAAGAAGGAATACCCGAAGATCTGGACGGTAAAAAAAGTCTGTTAAAGGAAAAAAGAGCCGAATTACAGCAATTAACTACCGTGATTGATGAATTAGAAAGAGAGATCGCCGCGCAGGATCCAAGTATCAGTCGTCAGCAAAAAAGCCTGGTAACAACTACGCAAATAGTAAAAAAAGACTTTGAACACTTTGCTGAGATCCAGGGAAACGTGGAAGCAGATGACCTCATAAATGTGACCAGTGAAACGCCCGGGATCATCCTGGAGCTTCCCTGGAAAGAGGGAGATTATATCAAAAAAGGCCAACTGGTAGCAAGATTAGATCTCGAGCAAATTAAGAAACAAATCGCCGAGATCGATAAATCGCTTGAACTGGCTAATATCGTTTATGAACGTCAGTCCAGGTTATGGGAACAAAATATCGGTTCTGAATTACAGTACCTGGAAGCTAAGAATAATAAAGAAAGACTGGAAAAAACCAAGGAAACCCTAGAGTATCAGCTGACTAAAGCTGAAATTCACTCTCCTGTGTCAGGGGTAGTTGAGGTTGCGGTTCTTAAATCTGGTGAGCTGGCTTCTCCGGGGGCTCCTATAATTCAAATACTGAACCCTAACCAACTCAAAGTGGTGGCTGATGTGCCCGAAAATTTGCTCACTTCTGTTAAAAGAGGCGACCAGGTAAGCATCCAGTATCCTGCCCTTAATGAAGAACAAACCGCCCGGGTCAGCCAGATCGGCCGTACCATTGATCAGGCAAACCGGACTTTTGAAGTAGAAGTGAATGTAGGTAACTATAAAGGACTACTCAAGCCGAACTTACTGGCTGTCATGCTCATCAATGATTACACCAATGAAGATGCGGTCATTATTCCTCTGGATGTGATTCAACAGGAAGTAGGGGGTAAAAAGTTTGTCTTCATTTCAGTAGAGGGAGATGAAGGAGAAGTAGCCAAAAAAGTATACGTAACCACCGGAGAAAGCTATCGGGGAAGCATTGTCATCACCAGCGGCTTGAATGGCGGAGAATCTCTTATTATCGAAGGCGCCAGAGGCCTTGCCAATAACGAAGCTATCGAGGTACAAACTCCTAAAAAAGAATCTATCAATGGCTAATCAAGAAAAAGAAAAACCAAAACAATTTGGCCTGAGTTCCCTGGCGGTGGACAATGCAACCAGCGTGTTCATTATCACTTTCATGATCTTCTTATTTGGGATTCAGGCCTATCAGCAAATGCCAAAGGAGCAGTTTCCTGAGGTAGAGCTGCCTACTGTTTATATAAATACACCTTATTTCGGTAACTCGGCTGCAGATATTGAAAACCTGGTGACCCGGCCGCTTGAAAAGGAAATTCAATCCGTAGAAGGTATTAAGGACATTAAATCCACATCCATTCAGGATTTTTCGGTAATCGTCGCGGAGTTTGAAAGTGATGAGGATATTGATGAGGCGGTGCGCAAAATTAAAGATGCAGTGGATGTGGCCAAAAGTGAATTGCCGACCGATTTGGATCAGGACCCAACGGTTCTTGACGTGAATTTATCAGAAATTCCGATCGTAACTATCAATCTTTCGGGAGAATTCACCAATGATGAATTACGGGAATTTGCAGAGTATCTTCAGGATGAAGTGGAGGAAATCGACGAGATCAACCGGGCCGAAATCCAGGGAGTGATGGATCGCGAAGTTAAAGTGAATGTGGACCTGCTTAAAATGGAGTCCATGAAGATCTCCTTCAGCGATATCCAAAATGCGATCTCTTCGGAAAACATCACTTTATCCGGGGGGGAAATTGTACGCAATGACACTAGGAGGGCCATCCGGGTAGTCGGTGAATTTGAGAGTATGGAAGAGCTTCGCAATATGATCGTGAAGAGTGAAAACCAGCGGCCCATCTATCTCAAAGATATTGCTGAGGTCTCCTTTGGCTTTGAAGATCGCACCAGTATTGCACGTTCCGACGGCTTGCCGGTGGTTTCACTCAACGTTATCAAGCGTTCGGGTGAGAACCTTTTGGCCGCCTCTGACAAGATTAAAGAGGTAGTTGAGAAAGCCGAAAAGCAGCTTCCTGAAAACCTGAAGATCAGCCTTTTTAACGACCAGTCTGTGTATACGCGTAATGAGGTAAGTAACCTGGAAAACAGCATTATTTCTGGGGTCATTCTGGTGGTGCTGGTTTTATTGTTCTTTCTTGGCATTCGGAATGCCTTGTTTGTGGGGCTTGCAATCCCTTTATCGATGTTGATGGGGATCATGTTTCTATACACGAGTGGTGTAACAATGAACATTGTGGTTCTGTTTTCCTTAATTCTTGCCCTCGGTTTATTGGTGGATAACGCCATTGTGGTGGTCGAGAACATTTACCGATATATGCAGGAAGGATATACCGGGAAAAAGGCCGCCAAATATGCGGTAGGAGAAGTAGCCTGGCCTATTATTGCCTCTACTGCCACTACCCTGGCCGCCTTTTTACCACTGGCATTTTGGCCTGGTATTATGGGGAGTTTTATGCAATACCTGCCGCTTACGCTGATCATTGTACTGACCTCGTCCTTGTTCGTGGCCTTGGTTATCAACCCGGTATTCACCTCTCGCTTTATGAAGGTAGATGAGCGAGCCGATGAAAGACAGGTCAGAATCAGAAAAAGGAACAATGTGCTGATCGGTTCTGTTATCATGCTCATCCTTGCAATCGTCTTTCATTTTGCCGGGCCTGCTACTCATTGGGCCAGGAATCTTCTAGGCATTGCTTTGGGGATCACCCTGTTGAATTTCTTTGCTTTGCGGCCGGCTTCATTTTATTTTCAAAACCGGGCTTTACCTGTACTGGAAAATATTTATGACAAATTTATCCGCGGAGCTTTGAAGTTTCCCGTTATGGTTTTCGCAAGCACTTTTGTTTTACTTTTTGCCGCCTTGGTTTTGCTCTCCATTCGAGCGCCAAAGGTGATCTTTTTTCCGAATGCTGAACCAACCTATATCAATGCTTTTGTCGAATTACCTCTAGGGAAAGACATTGAAGCGACAGATCAGGTGATGCAGGATCTAGAGAAAAAAGTAAGTGATGCTATAGAACCGTATGCCCACATCGTGGAGGCTGTCCTGTCTCAAATTGGTGAGAATACTTCTGATCCGAACGGACCGCCCGAGCCGGGGTCTTCTCCTCACAAAGCTCGTCTGACCGTTTCTTTTGTGCCGACCCAGGATCGTGGAGGTATTTCTACCTGGGAAGTCATGAATAAGGTTAGGGAAGCTGCTCACGGCTTTGCCGGTGTACAGATCGTGGTGGATAAAAATGCTGACGGCCCGGCTACCGGTAAACCAATCAACCTGGAAGTTTCGGGAGAGGAGGTCGATTCTTTGGTGTTACTAGCAGATCGACTGATCAATTATTTTAATAGTAAGAACATCCCCGGTATAGAGGAACTCAAAGCCGATGTACAGATCGGAAAGCCGGAGTTGATCATCAATGTTAACCGAGAAGCTGCCAGAAGATACGAAGTATCCACCTATAATATTGCTGATGCCATTCGGACCGCTGTCTTTGGTAAGGAAGTATCCAAATATAAGGTAGGAGAGGATGAATACCCAATTATGGTACGCCTGGATGAAAAATACCGCTACAATATTGATAATCTGTTGAATCAGAAAATTACTTTCCGGGATCCGGCTTCCGGAAAATTGGTGCAGGTGCCGATATCAGCAGTGGCCGATGTGGAATATACCTCTACTTATAGTGCCATTAAACGGAAGAACCTGGACCGTTCGATCACCGTTTTTTCTAATGTATTGGAAGGGTATAATGCCAATGAAATCATTGCGGAAATGAGTAATGCAATGGCCGTGTATGATCTGCCGGAAGGATTTTCTTACGAATTCACCGGTGAGCAACAACAGCAAAGAGAGGATATGGCCTTTTTAAACACAGCCTTTTCCGTGGCCCTTTTTCTGATCTTCCTGATCATTGTGGCTCAGTTCAACTCGATTGCTTCGCCCTTTATAATCATCCTCTCGGTGCTGTTTAGTACCATTGGCGTATTTCTGGGCTATGCTTTTACCGGAGCGGATATATCCGTCATCTTTACGGGTGTAGGTATCATTTCTCTGGCGGGAGTCGTGGTGAACAACGCCATTGTATTAATTGACTACATCAATATTTTAATACAGCGAAAGATGGTGAAAGAAGGCGTGGGAAATAAATTCCAGCTCCCTAAGAACGAATTAAAAGAGGCGATCATCAAAGGAGGTGCGACAAGGCTTCGCCCGGTACTATTGACGGCCATTACCACCGTTTTGGGCTTAGTCCCGCTGGCGATTGGATTTAACTTTAACTTCTTCACCTTGATTTCGGACCTCGATCCACAAATCTTCATAGGTGGGGATAATACAGCGATTTGGGGCCCTATGGCCTGGACGGTTATCTATGGTTTGACTTTTGCGACCTTCCTGACGTTGGTTGTGGTACCGGTGATGTACTGGCTGTCCTTCCGCCTGCAGTATCTGACTTACGGTTTGTTCAACCGTTCCAAAGATGATAAAGTGGCCGTGAGCCAATAAAGAATATCACACACTTCAATGTTATTTATTTCCTCTGGATCCGTATCTTTCGGGTCCAGAGTTTTTTGTTTTAAGGGGAAGACGGCAAAGCCGCCTTCCCTTTCGAAAAAATAAATTATTATGAAAATAGACATTGCTCAACTCAGAAAAGAATACACCGCCCACACCCTCGATCAATCTGACGTTGATTCCGATCCTTTGGTACAATTCAAGCAATGGATGGTAGAGGCGGTCGATTCAGAAGTTCCGGAGCCGAATGCCATGGTATTGGCAACCCTTAACCAATATTCCAGGCCCAGTGCGAGAGTGGTTCTACTCAAAGATATAGAAGAGGGAGGCTTTGTTTTTTATACCAATTACAATAGTGAAAAGGGGCAGGAATTAGCTGCACATCCTTTTGCTGCCTTGAACTTCAACTGGCTGGAACTACAACGGCAGGTGCGGATTGAAGGGAGAGTAGAAAAAGTCTCAGAAGAAATGTCAAAGGCCTATTTCCAATCACGTCCTCGAGGCAGCCAAATTGGAGCCTGGGCGTCGCCGCAAAGTACCATTATTGAAGATCGGTCCATTTTGGAAGAGAATGTGAAAAGGTTGGAGGAAAAATACCAGGGACAGGAAGTATTACCAATACCTCCTCATTGGGGAGGTTATTCTTTAAAGCCGGATCTCATCGAATTTTGGCAAGGTCGGCCTAGCCGCCTACATGACCGGATCCGATATCGCTTGGATGAGAAAGGGAAGTGGTTGATCGAGCGTTTGGCACCTTAATTAAAAAGATTCCTCTTACTGGAATTTCGCCACTCTGCCTCAAAACTAACATTCGTAAAACAAACCACCACATCTGCATCAAAGCGACTGCTGACCTCATAAATTTTTTTATCAGCATCAGAAGAAACATTCACGTAGTACCAGGAAGTTCCATCGTTATTGCCGTCGAACGAAGAGCTGGCTTCATATACGACCAAATCGGCATCGGATTTGACGTTGGTTTCATAAACCTTTACATCCGCATCGAATTGGGAAGAAGCTTTGAAGATCTTTAAAGCCATAGTCTTTTATTAAAAGAAGGAACCGGCAACAGCCGATTCCTTCTTAGTTTTAACAATATCTTTCAAACGCCAATTGAAGATTGGCAGCAATAATCTCCGCAGAACGGCCTTCAATGTGATGGCGCTCCAGGAAGTGTACCAACTGGCCATCTTTAAACAAGGCAATGGACGGAGAGGAGGGGGGATAAGGAAGCATATATTCTCTGGCTTTTTCAGTGGCCTCTTTATCAACACCTGCAAAAACGGTCACCATGCGGTTAGGCTTCTTGTCAGATTGGTGAACAGCCATTTTAGCACCAGGTCGGGCATTGGCTGCCGCACATCCGCATACAGAATTCACGACTACCATTACGGTTCCTTCTTGCTGCTCCAACACTTCACTAACTGCTTCAGGAGTAGAAAGTCCTTCAAAACCAAAGTCAGTCAGGTCTTTTGCCATTGGTATAGTCAACTCTACAGGATACATAGTTTTTCTTTTTTGTTAAAAATTTATATATGTTTTGGAACATTTAATTGATTGCTCCGTGTAAAATAAAGAATTTTTGTATTAACCATTAATACACTTCGGAGTACTTATTGGTTTTCCAAAATTCTATTTAATGTACAAATTTGGAAAAATGTTTGGAAAAGTAAATAGGGCCCAAACTTATTTCCGCTTACTTTCGATTCTTACTCTCCCCATTCTGAGGAATTGAAAAGGTAAAAATCCTCTTTTTTGAGGTTTTTTAGAGTATCTGCATTCAATAGTTTTGACTTGTGGAATTTTTCCGGTTAATGTTGGAATCCTGTGCAGGTTCCGCTGTTAATCACATCAATAATATGTCATTTATGCAATTTTTGAAAAAATGGAACGGTCTCGGTTGGGCCGTTATTTGTTTGCTTTTTTGTGGCCAGGCTTGTACTTCTGACGAGCTTCCAGAGCCGGCGCCAGGAGTAGATTGTGACCAGTTAGAGGTTAATTATGATTTGAATATCAAAGAGTTAATTGATCGCTCATGTTCCTATAGCGGCTGCCATCTTGATATCGCCCCAGGGCGATATACAAGTTATGAGGGCCTATTGGATAATTTAACAGAAGGAAAATTCGAACAACGGGTGTTAACACTGCGGGCTGATCCTATTTTGGGTATGCCTCCAAATAATGCTCCGGAAGGCCGTCCTAAAGACCTAACCGAAGCAGAACTGAACCTGATCCGCTGCTGGCTGGATAAAGGTTTTCCCGAAAAGTAATTTTTTAGCAGTTGTTAGTCTCGGCGACCGCCGAAACTAACAACTGTAATTTTTAATTTTTAATCATGAAAACATTGCGATTTAGTTTTACCTTAATTTTTACGCTGATCTTATTCACAGATGCCTGGTCGCAGGACTTTGTTTTTCAAACCTTTAAAGACCGGAGGGTGATCAATGTGCATTCGGTCGAAACCCTGCCTAAACGCAAATTGGATGTCCGGATCTCGCATCGATTTGGAGATTTTGCCGGGGATAATGGGGGCTTTAAAACGGTTTATGGCCTGGAAAATGCTACGGATGTTTTGTTGGGAGCAGAATATGGAATGAGTGATAATTTCACCTTGGGCGTTTTCCGCACCAAAGGAGCTGGAGTGTTACCGGATGGAACGCCAGGCCTGAGGCAAATTCTGAATGGTGTATATAAAATTCGACTGATCAGACAGAGGGCAGATAGTAGTGCTCCTATAACGCTGACCGCTGTTGGAATTACCTCTTTATCAACAGCCGAAAAAATTGAGGAAGCCTCAGAAGCTATCCAAAGTTTCCCCAAGTTTGCTCACCGGATGGCTCATCATGTTCAACTGATGGCCGGGCGTAAGTTCTCGGACGGGTTTTCCCTACAAATCAATGCCGGATATACCTATCGTAACCTGGTACCCTCAGGGGATGTGAATGGTATTTTTAGTGTTGGAGGAGCTACCCGAATCCAATTATCCAAGGTTGTGGGCCTTATTGCCGATTTGACGGTCCCTTTTTCTGAAAACCGAATCAGCGACAATGGTTTTTACCCCGCTTTGGGTATAGGTTTTGAGTTTGACACCGGAGGGCACGTTTTTCAGCTTAATTTTACCAATGCAACGGCCATTATAGAAACGGACTTTATTCCGTATACGACCAGTAGTTGGGGACAAGGCGAATTCAGGTTGGGCTTTACAGTGGCCCGAATTTTTAATCTTTAAAAAGGGGAATCATTCAATATGAAATCGATCTTTTATTCATTTTCTATTCTTGGTTTTGTTCTGATACTCTCTTTTCTCATTCCTACGCATAGAATAACTTTAAGCGATCAGGACGCTGTGGCGGAGGTATTGGAAAAACTAGGGGATGAACCGCTTCCCCATAAAGTGGATTCCAATGCGAACCAGTATGCTTCTTTAGAAAGAGGACGTGACCTGGTCTTGTATGGAATTACTACAGATGCGTTTGGCCAGAAGACCAGTAAGCAAAGTAAGCACTTCGTTTGCACTTCCTGTCACAATATCCAACGTGAAGATCCTGACCTGAGTGTGGCAGACCCCCAGGCACGCCTGGAATATGTCACCGAAAAAGGCTTGCCTTTTTTGCAGGGTACAGCCTTATACGGAGCCGTTAACCGAACTAGTTTTTATAATGATGATTATGTAAAAAAATACGGTGACCTGGTCGAAAAGGCAAAAAACAATCTCAGACAAGCGATTCAGTTATGTGCCGTGGAATGTTCTCAGGGACGCGCGCTGGAGGCCTGGGAGTTAGAGTCTGTATTGACTTATTTGTGGAGCATTCAGTTAAAGTTAGAAGATTTACATTTGGAAGAAGAAGAAAGAAAAGCAATAGAAGAGGCCTTGAATAATGAAGGGGATAAGGAGGAAATGATTGCTCTGATCAAATCAAAATACCTGCAGGCCTCGCCGGCAACTTTTATAGCTCCGCCGGAAAACAGACAAGAAGGGAATGTGGATTATGAAGGCAATGCAGCAAATGGGGCGCTTATCTATAAATCTTCTTGCCTGCATTGTCATGAAAACAAAAGATATTCCTTCTACAAACTCGACGATTCACAGTTCTCTTTCCGCCACCTTGATAAGAACATTTCAAAGTATACTCGTTATTCCCTGTATCAGGTAGCCAGGTGGGGTACTTCTCCTATGAACGGTAAGCGGGCCTATATGCCGAATTATACTTTGGAAAAAATGAGCCTCCAGCAGATTGAAGATCTGCGGGCTTATATTGAAGAAATGGCCAAATAAGGCATAAAAAAGCGGTCTCCGACCGCCTTTTTATGCCTTAGAAGGTTCTTTCACGCGCTTCAGGCTGATCTTTCCTCTTCTTCTTTTTTCCCCAAAAGTTTCCGGAGTGATTTCCTGCCAGTACCCTTCCAATTTTGTCTCCCAGATACTACGCGAATGGAGGAATTGGTATTTTCGGTAAAACTCAGGTTTTTGGCCCTCTTTTTCTTTGCCTACAACCGGTATAAAATTGAATTCTTCCATGTAAACCGAACGGTCGCCATGCCAGGTGCCCCAGATGTCCATTTCGATGTAATTATCATTATCCAGGTGAATAACCGTTTTGCCGGTGATCTTTCTTCCGTTTGATTTGAGGTAGAGCTGAAACTTATGCGTATCCTCTGAATAGATTCCACCAAAGGTGATGGTTCCTTCCCATAACCCTTCAATATCTTTTTGTGCCGAAAGGCTACTGAGGCATAGCAAAGAAATGCCGAAAAGGTACAAAACTTTCATTGGGTGCTGTTTTCTTTTAAGCGGGATGAAGCCTGCGGTTACAGCCGCAGGCTTCATCCCGCTTTGTATTAAGTGTTGCTAAAATAAAGAATTAGAGGCAATTCTTTACGACAAAGCGGATTTCTTAAAATAAGATTAAGAATTCGGGGAAAATGTTGTGTGAGACTTCAGAAAAAAATACCTCAGAAGCGGGTAAAAAAACTTATTTTATTTCCCAGCCGTATCGCTTCCAATCCTCCTCATAATCGATATCCGAAAGTAAAGGAAGTAAACTATAGGTTTTTCCCAGTTCATCTATTTTCAGTAATGTTGCAGATCCCACTTTCTCTGTACTCCAGGCAATATCCTGAAAAACTTCGGGATGAAACTGGCGCATTCCCAAGAGGTAGTACCCTCCGTCCATAGCCGGCCCCATGACAAAGTCATACTGCTCGAGTAAATCAAATGCCTCCCTGACTATATCGGGATTCAGAGAGGCGCAGTCACTACCAATAATGACTGCCTTCGAATGGCTTTGAAGGACGTCCCGGAAGGCATTGGCCATTTTCTCTCCAAGGTCTTCTCCGGATTGAAGTTTTTTGTAAAAGCTTTGATTGGGCCAGTCGTCCTGCTCATTGATCTGTCGGCTGTAAAATAAAAAACGGGATGCATCGGTTTGGATAGCTATTTGGCGAGTATGCTTTAGAAGTTCCAAGTAGATCTGCAGAGCTTTGTCATCTCCGACCGTGGCGGCCAGCCTGGTTTTTACCTTACCCTTTTCAGGATTTTTAGTGAAAATAATGAGTGCATTCATACTATAAAATAATAAAACACCCTCGCCGACGGCAAGGGTGTTTTATTTATGAAACGGGGTTGTGTCAAAACGAGGAACGAGTTTTTACACAACCCCATTTCATAATCAATTAATTTTTAAAGAGTTCGTCTTCTTTTACTTTTTGGATGGCCATTCCCTGCTTGAGTTTTTTGGATACGGCAGTATAGGGGCCCGAGATGACCTCTGCTCCCTCTGGAACGCCTTTGAGAATTTCGATGTAAGAGTCATCCTGAATGCCGGTGACGACTTGTACCATATTAGTTGTGTCCCCGACAGCTATAAAGACAACTTCGATCAACTCATCGTCATTTACTTCTTCTTCACCGGTATCGGCTACTGTTTGCGCCCGACCTTTCTTTTTCTCTTCTTCCGGGTTACGAACGGTTACGGCCTGAATGGGAACGCTGATGACATTATTTTTGGTTTCGGTATTCACTTCTACAGAGGCGGACATACCTGGGCGAAACGGGAATCGATTGGCTTCAGAGATCAGGTCGCTGTAAGAACTAGGATTGATGCTGATACGCACTTCGAAGTTGGTTACCTGGTCGCTGGTCAGCGAGATCGTTCCTCCGGCGGTACTGTTAGCTGAGTTAGCGATCTGGGTTACATTTCCTTTAAATTTGCGATCGATGTAGGCATCTACTTCGATATCGACTTCATCGCCAAGTGAAACTCGGGGGATGTCATTTTCGCTTACTTCAACCCGAACTTCCATCGCATTGAGGTTGGCGATGCGCATCAGTTCGGTACCGGTCATTTGAATGGTACCGACTACGCGTTCGCCCTCTTCCACATTGAGCAAGGAGACGATCCCGCTCATTGGAGCATAAAGGGTCGTCCGGCGAAGGCTGGTACGAAGCTCTTTGAGGGTCGCTTCTGCACTTTGCACATTGAACTGGGAGGCGCGTGCATTTTCTTCTGCTGAGCGAATGGAAGCCTCGGAAGCTTTCAGGTTGGCTTCCAGTGCTCTCAGGTTGGATTCGGCTGTTTCGTAATCCGCCTGAGAGATGGCTCCTTCTTCAAACAGGCCTTTATTCCGTTTGAATACGTCCTTAGCATTTTCCAGTTGTGCGATGATCTGCTGCTTCTGAGCCTTCAGGTTTTCTATGTTTGCTTTAGAATTAGCCAATTGTGCTTTTGCACTGTTTACGCTTGCTACTCCTCGTTCTACCTGAGATTGGTATGCATCAGGGTCAATTTTAGCCAGAATCTGTCCGACATTTACGGAGTCTCCTTCTTCTACATGCAGTTCTACGATCTCTCCAGAAACGTCAGAGCTGATTTTTACTTCAGTTTGTGGGAAAATTTTACCACTAGCGGCCACCATCTCTTTGATGGTCCGCATTTCTGCTTTTTCAACGGTTACTCTTTCCCCTTTTGGCTTGTTGCGATTGCGAATAGCCGCAACGGCTACCAATACAACAATAAGGCCTAAGAGTACCCAAATAAAAAGATTTCTATTTTTTCGCTGTGCCATGTGTTAGTTCAGTTTTAGAGGCTTGCCGAGATAAAAGTCGACGACTTTCAAGTTAAAGAAATATTGGTATTTAGCCCGGATCAGTTCTACTTGTGCCTGATCGAGCGTATTTCTTGCGGTAGTGAATTCCAAGGTGTTAATGGCGCCCAGGTCGTAGCTTTTTTGTGCATTTCGGTAAGCAGCTTCAGCCGCATCCACTGAAAGTTGGGCGGCATCAAAAGAACGCTTGGCTGCTTTTGCATTAGCCACAGCATTTTGGACATTGGTCTGAACTTGCTGTTTGGTTTGGCGATTTTGCAATTCTGCACTGATGACATTCAACCTGGCACGTTCAATATTGACCCGGTTTTGATTTCGGTTGAATATAGGAACAGATAAGGTAATACCCAGGCTCTGCCCGAAGTTATCGCCCAGTTGAGCAAAGTAGGGATTGGGAGAAGTGATAGCTTCTTGCCCTGGGAAACCTACATTGACCGTTTGGTCTTCTATGATTACGGGTATGAAATCTACTACATCACGAACCCCGTCAAGGCGGCGTCCCCGGTCAGAAAAGTTAGTACTTAAGCTACCACCGACCGTGAGGCTTGGAAAAAGCCCGGATCTGGCAATGTCAACTCCCAGGTTAGCGCTTTCAACTCTTAAATCGCCTGCCCGGATAGCAGGAAGAATACCCAAAGCAGTGGAATATACTTCTCTTGCATTGTAAATGTCGGGATCAGTATCTGTGGGGACTTCAATATCCGGCCGCTGAATAGTCATGTTTATAGAAGGATCTAATTCCAGCAATTGCCTAAGACTTAGGTAGTTGACTGCCACAGAATTTTCTGCCTGAATAATGGCTTGCTGGTCCCGGGCTATTTGAGCCACGATGTTGAGCCTTTCGTTGGAAGGAAGGGTTCCTGCACGAATTAGCTTATCGGTTTGTTCCAACTGCTCTTGAGAGAGTTCCTGCTGGTTTCTGGCATTTTCCAATTGCTCTTCAGCTAATAAAATATTTAGATAAGCTGTAGCAATTTGTAAAGCTAAGTCGTACTGCGTAGCTTCAGCATCCAGCATAGCCGCTTTGAGGTTGATCTCGCTTTGATCAATGGAGTTGTTAATTCTGTTGCCGTTAAATACAGTCGCATTGGCGCTTAATGAATAAGTGTTGAATGTTGTATTTTCTGTACGGAACTGGTTGGTCGTCGGGTCAATGGTCCGACCAAACTGCATACCTCCTCCGATCGAACCGTTCACAGAGGGTAGCCGCTGGCTTTTATCTAATTTTAATAGCAACTCTGAATCTCGAATGCCGGCTTCGGCTTGTTTGACTGAAATGCTGTTTTTTTGTGCATATTCAATACACTTTTCCAATGACCAAACTTCCTGGGCTTGTGTGTTAATAACAGTGAGTGAGAGCAGACTCAATATGAATGGAAATATTCGCTGCATAATAAGTTAGTTTTGAAGCTTCAATGATATTTTTCACAATGGTAGGAAAGTTGTGGCGAGTGGCCGAAATTTTTATATTAAATCAGCTGAATTATGGATAAAAACACATTCTTTTGACTTGTATGTCGATAAAAAAAAGTAGGATCAAATACAGAGGAATATAGGTGAATTCAATATTTCCTATCATTAAAAAATCTTTAGATGCAGAGGCTTCTATGAAATAAGGCATCGTAATTATAACACTACCGGCCCATCCAGTCTTTAACAACCTCCGGCTTCCGCTTGTCACAACACCCAACCGTATCCGTCTCCTTGCCCCGAGCTTGATCAATGCCGAGAAAGATGAAAAATAGCCTTGCAATAATATTGGAGTCTACTTTCATTTTTTTGAAGTGGCAGAGGCTTGCTAGTGACCTGGTGACTTGGAGTCACCAGGTCACTAGCAGATTTGCAAAAGCCAGAGCAAAATTACCCCAATTTAACCAATTCATCAACCCTTTGTCCGCTTTTGGAAGGTTTTGGAAGGGTTTGAAAGGTTTTGGAAGGAAATTGCCTGCCGAATTTCCCTTGGGAAGGTGAAATCCATCACCCTTTGTTTTTACTTTTTAATTTTGTTAGGAGTACGAATAATTTTGACGTGGTATAACTTATTCCCTGAAAAATGATAATAGTGCTATTTGGAATAATGAGAAAAATGATGATTCGTGCTATTTAACAACTTACTGAAACGACTGGAACGTAACCGCTCCCACCAACCGGTCATACCGTTCTCCAAAAGGTTTGTAATAGATTAAAATGGTGTATTGATTTTCGGTTTCATGCCAATCACCCTCCAATTCTGATAGATTTGGCGAATAAGTACTCACCTCCTTAGCTGACCTTACTCCGTAGGCGTAATCATAATACCCTTGCTTAAGTGGTATTTTGGCCACATAGCCATTGACGATATCATTATATACCATCTTGTTGGAAGCTTTCATCTCCCAATCGGTAAAATTGCCGACAACGTATACTTCTTGATCATATAGAGGTTGAGGACTGTACAATACAAACAACACATTCGCATAATCGCCGGAAAGGTCGAAGTTGTTTTCGTCCAGTGATTCGATGACAAAGTTGCCGTTGAGGTCCCGGCGCGACAGGTAGGGCTGCCCTTCCGTTTTGCGGTCTTTGTAGAGCGTTACCTCAAAAATATCATCCATTCGTTCGATGGAGGAAATATTTTGCGAAATATATCTCAAACTTCTCAGGTCCAGCGTGCGAAATTCTTTTCCTCCGGGAAACACAATTTTATCCTGATAGTCAAAAAGCATACGGTTGGTTCGCAAAAAGAGGGGCTCCACTTCTTCGATGGCATTGTCCCAACGGCCATTTTGCAGGATGACGGCTTTTATCTCCTGGCGGGGATTGCGCAATGGAAATTTATCGTGATCAACAATGAAGTCAATTTCCTGATGGGTTCGCGATTTACTTACCTTAGCCGGGCGAACCATCTGAGGACTGATCTTGACCTGGCTTTCCACCACCATAAATCTGCGGGTGATCACTGGTTTTTTTTGTTGACTGTTATCATAAACCACCAGGAGGTAGTTGCCCGACTTGGTCCATTTGACATAATTGTTAGGCAACAATATTTCGTAGTGCGTATAAGGCTTAATCGTTTTGAAAGAAAAACGATAGTCCTGAACCTGCTCCTCAGAAAAGCCATCCAAATACTCCATTTCGGTTAATTGAGAAGGCTGCCAGTCTCGGTTACAATGGATAAAAGAGTAAACATAGTTTTTGTTGTCGGCATCGAGGTCATCAAAAGAAAGGCGCAATTGACTGTTGCTGTTGAGCTCTATAATGGGATAGCTGAGAAATAAGCCGTCGATATGGAATTTTACGGATTGAATGTTATCGACGTATATGTGATCATAGTTTTTGATGTCACTGTTCTGAGCTTGCAAGGAGCAAGAAAGTAAGAGTAAAGAAAAAAGTAGGATTCTTGTAGTATGATTCATTTGTTTAATGTTTCGATTCACTTTGGTTTGCTGGTCCATTTAGAGTTTTTTATTCTAAACCGCCAGGGCCAATGAACACATTCTTCAGCATAATCAATGCCAACTCTTGGGCTTGCGAGGATCTGATCTGATTGAAGCTGTATATTTCGATCTTCTATCCAGATTTTTCCTTCGTCACTAAGCAAACTATGGCCGCTGAAAGAAGTCGTGATGCCTAATGCCTTTGATAAAACGCCCGGACCGGCGCTTAATTGTGGGCTGAGCATGTCTCGGCCTCGTCTTTCAAGCATAAGAGGAATATTATCGACTGCCTGAATGGCCCTGATCAGTACGGCCTGGGCATTATTCTCAGGGCCTGTGACTACATTAAAAAGATGGTGAATTCCATAACACAAATACACGTAAGCTTTTCCTCCTTCTCCAAACATGACCTCAGTGCGGGAGGTTCGTCGGTTGTTATAGGCATGGCAGGCCTTGTCATCAGAAGCTCTATATGCCTCTGTTTCGACGATCATACCGGAGGTAAGGGATTCATTGATTCGGGTGATCAGAAATTTGCCCAGCAGATCCCGGCTTATTTGGACAACATCTTCCCGAACATAAAATGACCGGGGGAGCACTCGGCTCCCCTGGTCTGACTCTTTTATGCCGGATAAATCCATTATCTTCTACTGTAGTTAGGCGCTTCTTTGGTGATTGAAATATTATGTGGATGGCTTTCTCTAATGCCTGAATTCGTAATCTGCACAAATTGTGCATTTTGCAAATCCTCGATGGTGCCGGCTCCGCAATAGCCCATACCGGCGCGAAGGCCTCCTATATATTGTACCATCACTTCTGCCAGCGTTCCTTTGTAGGGAACACGCCCTTCAATTCCTTCAGGTACCAGCTTTTTGATATCGTCTTCCACATCCTGAAAATAGCGATCCTTAGATCCCAAAGACATAGCCCCCAGGGAGCCCATACCACGATAAACTTTAAATTTACGCCCTTCGAAAATGATGGTTTCTCCCGGAGCCTCTTCGACCCCTGCAAACAAACCACCGGCCATGATCGTGCTGGCTCCCGCAGCAAGGGCTTTGGCGATATCACCGGTATACCGAATTCCGCCATCTCCAATAACCGGCACTCCGCTGCCTTTAATGGCCTTTGAAGCCTGATATATAGCGGTAAGTTGCGGAACACCTACACCGGCAACTACACGAGTCGTGCAAATACTGCCAGGCCCGACCCCTACTTTTACGCCATCAACGCCTGCTTCCACCAAAGCTTTCGCACCGGCACCCGTAGCTACATTACCCCCGATTACCTGAAGATCTGGATAGTGTTGTTTTATTTCTTTTATGGCACTAAGAACACCCTGTGAATGACCATGAGCAGTATCCACGGTGATCGCATCTACACTTACCTGTACCAGGGCTGCTACCCGATCGAGCATATCAGAGGTAACACCCACGGCAGCACCAACTACCAGGCGTCCATACTGATCCTTACAGGAATTGGGATAGTCCTGGACTTTCATAATATCCTTGTAGGTGATCAATCCGACAAGGACATTGTGATCATCCACTACCGGCAATTTTTCGATCTTATATTTTTGCAAGATATCACGTGCCTTTTCAAGGTTGGTACCCACCGGAGCGGTCACCAGGTTCTTGGAAGTCATGAGATCCTTCACCGGGCGATCGAGCCGTGATTCGAAGCGCAGGTCCCGGTTAGTGAGGATACCGATCAGTTTATTATGTTGGTCAATAATGGGAATACCTCCGATCTTAAACCGCTTCATCAGGTTGAGGGCATCTCCCACCTTAGCATCAACTGTTAGGGTAACCGGATCGATGATCATCCCACTTTCTGATCTTTTAACAGAACGGACCTGCTCGGCTTGTTCTTCAATAGTCATATTCTTGTGGATAATACCGATACCTCCCTGACGTGCGATGGCAATGGCCAGTTTGTTTTCTGTAACAGTATCCATTGCAGCAGACACTATCGGAGCTTTTAGCCTTAATTCGCGAGTAAGATTGGAGGAAATGTCAACTTCACGGGGAAGTACTTCAGAATAGGCGGGCGATAAAAGTACATCGTCAAAAGTGAGTGCTTCGCCCAAAAATTTGTCGTTGATATTTTGTTTTGATTCCATGCGCAAAGGTAAATAATTTAAGTACAAAAAGAAAAGGCCTAAGGTTTAAAAAAATAGATAATTGCTCAGAGAGTCCGCTGCTCTGTGAGCATTTATCTATTTTTGCCGAAGGCCAAAAAAGGAAAATATGCTGGATCACGAATATTATATGAAAAAAGCATTGCAAGAAGCAGACATGGCTTTTGAGGAAGGAGAAATCCCTGTCGGCGCAGTCGTGGTGAGTGAAGGACAGATCATTGCAAAGGCACATAATCAAACGGAGCGCCTCAACGATATTACCGCACATGCCGAAATGCTGGCCATTACGGCAGCAGCAAATAACCTGGGGGGTAAATACCTGAATAACTGCACCTTGTATGTTACGCTTGAACCGTGTTTAATGTGTGCCGGCGCTTTGTATTGGTCGCAAATCGGGACGCTTGTGTTTGGCGCCTCGGATCTGAAGCGAGGCTTCATGAGGTTGTCAAATCAGTTATTACACCCCAAGACGGAAGTCGTTTATGGCATCCTTTCGGAAGAAAGCGAAGTTTTATTAAAGACTTTTTTTGCAGCAAAAAGAAAAAATTAAAATAGCGATTTTAGATCTCGAAGGTCTCGAGACCTTCGAGATCTAAAATTTTACGCCAAAAATTTCTCGCTCTACTATAATATTTGACCGCCAAAAAAAGTTAAATATTAATTAAAACCTAAATTGACTATTATAGACGTTCGTGACTTTTACCCTATCTTAATTAGTTGACCTTAAAATCAGATATGAAAAACTTAAGTCTATTGGCCTTTGCGGCCCTCGCTGTGTTATGTTTTTCTTCTTGTAGCCCGAAATTGACCCCCTTCACGCAGAACTTGTACCAGGAGAACAAGTGGACGGAAAATGAACTGAGCCAAATCCAGTTCTACCTGTCGGAGGATATTCTGCTAAGCCGGAAAATGGGGAGTGACACTACCGAGATCGTAGAGGGCGAAATCAAGATCATAAACGGTCGTGAATTAGAGGAGATTGTAATACCCAAAGGTACACCAGGCGTGTTCCTGTTCAGCCCAAGTGCGAACCAATTGGCTATCAGCTTCGAATCAGAAGGGGAGGAAAGGTTCCTCATGTTCGGCCCAAATCCGAATGCCAGTAACCGCTATACGCTCTTGGCCAAAACCTGGGGACGAGAAAACGGTACCGTTCGATATGACGGAAAAGAATATGTCGTCAGCTTTACCGATGCCTTCGCCAGCCTTCTGGTCGACCTTAAATGGGCTAGTAAAAATGACTTCGAAAGCCGAAAAGCGGTCGGTCGAAAGATCAGTAAGTAATATAGCTTAAAGTAAAAAAGGCCCAAAGGCCTTTTTTACTTTTTCTCTTTCTTGGTTCCTTTCAAAAACGGCACAAACCGAAAGTGCCCCCTCTCTTCTATTTCAATTTTGTCCTCCGCTACTTTGGTGATCTTTAACATGATCTGGGCTTCTTCGCCCACCGGGATTACCATAATACCTCCAATTTTTAATTGCTTTACAAGCTTTTCAGGTATTTCCTTGGCTCCTGCCGTCACTATGATCTTATCAAAAGGAGCAAATTCCGGCATGCCCTTAAAACCATCTTTGAAAAAGCATCGGATATTGCCCACTTTCAGCTTATCCAATAATTGCTGCGCACGATGAAATAGCAACTCCTGGCGTTCAATCGTGTACACACGAGCTCCCAAAAGTGCCAGTATAGCCGCCTGATACCCGGAGCCAGTGCCTATTTCCAGTATTTTCTCCCTTTTTTGGGGATCTAAGAGTTGAGTTTGGAAGGCTACTGTATAAGGTTGAGAAATGGTCTGCTCATTACCAATGGGGAAGGCTTTGTCCACATACGCCCATTCTTCGAAAGCTTTTTCAAGGAAAAAATGCCGAGGCAAAGCTTCCATGGCTTCGAGAATTCTTTCATTTGTAATGCCTTTTTTGCGGATTTCTTGTATAAGTTTCTTGCGAAGGCCCTTATGACGATAAGTATCTTTCACATTTAATATTTTCTTTACAGCTTACTTTCAGTGAATTTCTATTTTTGCAGACAATGGGTTATTTTGCGTTCCCATTATTGAGCTTTACAACCAAAGTTAATTATTATGTATGGTGGTCGCGGCCGGTATACCTATTAATTATACAGAAATTATCTTCCTCCCCTAAAATTAATACAATATGACCAAAATCAAATTCGGCACCGATGGATGGCGTGCAATTATTGCCAAAGACTATACGATTGAAAATGTACAACGAGTAGCAGAGGCTACCGCTCTGTGGTTGAAAGAGAAAGAAGGAAAACAAGTCGTCATTGGCCATGATACGCGCTTTGGCGGGCAAATGTTTGCGGAATCTGCCGCTTCTGTGTTTGGGGCACATGGAATCAAAGTCATATTGGCCAAAGGATTCGTTTCTACACCTATGGTGTCTCTGGGGGTCGTCAAAACGAATTCCGATGTAGGAGTGGTGATCACAGCCAGCCATAATCCTCCTTCTTATAATGGCTATAAACTGAAGTCCAAAAGTGGAGGTCCGATGATCCCCGCTCAAATCGCCGAAGTGGAGGCCCTCATTCCTGAAACCATTGCTGTGAAGCCTGTTTCCCTGGAAGAAATGGAAAAAGCAGGATTATTGGAGTATGCCGATCTTGAGAATATTTATCTGGAACATGTTAAAGCCAGTTTTGACTTGCAGGCCATCAAAGAGTCCGGCATCGTACTCGGATATGACGCGATGTACGGCGCAGGCCAGAACGCCATGAAAAAATTGTTTCCTAAAGCGGTTCACCTGCACTGCGAAGTCAACCCTTCCTTCATGGGACAGGCCCCCGAGCCCATCCACCGCAACCTTCAGGAGTTTTCCGATACCATAAAAAATAATGAGGCCATAAAAATTGGCATCGCCAATGATGGAGACGCAGACCGCATCGGGATGTACGATGAAGATGGTACCTTCGTCGATTCTCACCATATTTTATTGCTACTCCTTTTATATATGTATCAGTATAAAAAAGAGACGGGCAAAGTGGTTGTAACCTTCTCCGTAACCAATAAAATGAAAAAGCTGGCCGAAAAATTTGGCCTGGAAATGGAAACCACGCCCATCGGCTTCAAGTACATCGCCGAGATTATGGCGAAGGAGGATGTCATCGTAGGAGGAGAGGAATCCGGGGGCTTAGCCATTAAAGGTCACATCCCTGAGCGCGACGGTATCTGGATCGGCCTGACCATCCTGGAGTTTATGGCTAAAACCGGGAAAACGCTTAAACAATTAATCCAGGAGGTTTACGACGAAGTCGGTTCTTTCTCTTATGACCGGGATGACTTGCATCTCACGAACGAGAAAAAACTGGCGGTGGTCGACACGGCTAAAAATAATCCTTACCAGGCTTTCGGTCCCTACCAGGTCGATCGCCTCGAAACCATCGACGGCTTCAAATTTTTCATCGGTGAGAATATCTGGGTGCTGATCCGCCCTTCCGGTACGGAGCCGGTATTGCGAGTGTATGCACAGGCGCCGAATCCGGAGGAGGTGAGGAAGGTGCTGGATGCTGTAAAAGAAACGATCCTTTAAATTAACTGGATCATATTAATTTAAAGTGATGCTAGGCCCTCCTTCGTCGGGCCGATGCTGTGATGCTTTTCACGCCTGCGGCGTGAGGATGCTGGACGTTTGCTTAAGCTTCAACAGAAGAATAAAATTCTATTTTTGGTAAATTCAACCTTCAGCATCATGCGGCTGCAGGCCGCATCAGCATCACAGCATCGGCCCGACAAAGGAGGGCCTAGCATCACAATTTTATAGTTAGGAACTCCATTCAAAAATCTTTACATTTAAATATGCACATCACATCCAAACTCCCAAACGTCGGTACCACCATCTTCACCGTCATGTCCGCCCTGGCTAATCAACACGGCGCCATCAACCTTTCCCAGGGCTTCCCAAACTTCGACTGCCCAGAAGGCTTGAAAGATCTGGTAAGTAAATATTTGCGGGAAGGCAAAAACCAATATGTTCCAATGGCCGGGCTTCCGGCACTGCGTGAGCAACTAGCCAAGAAAATCCAATTGATGTACGATTATTCCGTGAACCCCGATTCGGAGATCACCGTGACAGCCGGCGCGACCCAGGCCTTGTTCACGGCCATCATGGCTTTCGTGCGGGCAGGGGAGGAGGTGATCGTGATTGAGCCGGCCTACGATTCTTATGTGCCGGGCATCGAATTGGCTGGAGGGATTCCCGTACCTTACAACCTCAGCGCGCCCGATTATCGAATCGATTGGGAGGAAATGAAAAGATTGGTGACACCCAAAACCCGCATGATCATCATCAATACGCCGCATAATCCGGTGGGGAAAACCTTGAAGAAGGAAGACATCCTGGCTTTGCAAGCATTAACGGAAGGGACGGACATCCTGGTTCTGAGTGATGAAGTATACGAGCACCTCATCTATGACGGTGCCGAGCATCAGAGTGTCTTGCGGTTTCCGGAATTGATGAAAAGAAGTATGGCTGTGTATTCCTTTGGTAAAACCTTCCATAATACCGGCTGGAAGATCGGCTACATCGTCGGGCCGGATTATTTGATGAGCGAATTCCGCAAGGTGCATCAGTTCAATGTGTTTTGTGTGAACAGCTTTATCCAGTTTGCGCTGGCGGACTACTTGCAAGACCCCTCTACCTATCTAGATCTACCTAATTTCTACCAGCAAAAACGCGATTTTTTTCAACAGGCGATGGCAGGCTCTAGCCTGAAGCCTTTTGCCTGCGAGGGCACCTACTTCCAATTGTTTGACTATTCAGCCATTAGCTCTGAGCCGGACACCGAATTTGCCAAGCGCATGACCACAGAGTTTGGCGTGGCGGCCATACCCGTTTCGGTTTTTTATTCCAACCGGCAGGATAATGGGGTGATTCGCCTGTGTTTTGCGAAGACGGAGGAGGTGTTGGAAGAGGCTGGGAAGTTGTTGAAGAAAGTTTAAAGGATGGAGCGATAAAATGCAATTGCATTTTACCGCTCCATCCTTTAAACTTATTCTACATCAATTATCTCCAATATGCACATCCCCGCCTGCTGATATATTCCCCACATTCACATTCTTACTATTTATAACCTGCACGGCCTTCTGATCGCCCTGCTCCGCTTTTTTGTTGATCTGCTGGTACATCTCGCGGAGGGGCTGTTCGAGTTCGGGCTGTTTTTTGAGGGCTTTTTGAAGGTCGATCTCGGCCGCCTGCAAGTTGAGCGGTTCTTCGGGGGCTTCCTGCAGGTCCTTGATGGCTTCTTTGGGCTGGTCGTCTTCCTTCAGGAAGAGCGGCCGGATCCATTTGACAGTAGCGCCGGAAAAGTCAGACAGGAATTTTTTGATGGATTTATCTTCTTTCAAGGATTTGGCCAGGTAGCCTACAACGGAGGCAATGACAACAGAAGTGCTAATAGGTTCCATTTGAAATGTTTTGTCAGCTGTCCTGAAGTGGGTAGGAACAACTGGGGTTATGAGAATACCTTAAAAATAAGGAATTTCTTCTAATGCAACTTGCAAGTAGCAAGAATTTTGTCCCCTCACTTAGTCAAAATTAAATTAAGCTCCCGCTCAGTTCACTTTCAGTATTGAAAAAACGCCTGGCGATGGAATAATTTTATTCCCCAGGAATCGTATATTCGATACTATGACCAATAATGACCACCTTGATAGCCTGGCCCAACTCGTACTGCCCACTCAGGATCTAAATGAAGATCTGGCTTTTTTTTATGAGCTAGGCTTTCGCCTCGATCAAATATTCCCGGCGGATGATCCCAGTGTAGCGGTTATTTCCGGCCATGGGATGAGTATCCGGCTGGACAAGGCTTCTGAAGCTCCTTCAACCACCCTGCATTTGTTAACAGATGATCCTGATTTAATAAAGGATGGCCGAGGAAGTTTGCTGGCCCCGAATGGAACCAGAATCGAGGTCCATCCTAAAACGTATCAACTCACCACACCGCCTACCCGCCACAAATTTGAAGTGCGTCAATTGAAAGATAACGATTCCTGGGTCATAGGCCGTGCCGGCATGTTGTATCGGGATTTAATCCCGGATCGGCTAGGGGGCGGTATTATTGCCTCGCATATCAGTATACCAAAGGGCGGTCCGGTGCCGGATATGGTTCATTATCATACGATTGGATTTCAGTTGATCTTTTGTTACAAAGGCTGGGTTCGCCTGGTATACGAAGATCAGGGCTCCCCTTTTATCCTGAACGCCGGCGATTGTGTGACTCAGCCACCCGAAATCCGACACCGGGTACTGGAGTCTTCAGATAATCTGGAGGTAATCGAAATAGGCGTTCCCGCAGTTCATATGACGACCATCGATCACGAAATGGAATTACCTACGTCCAGCTTTCGGCCGGATCGGGAATTTCAGGGCCAGCGATTTTGTCACCATGAGTCAACCCAGGCAAATTGGAAAGCCTGGACGATCAATGGATTTGAATTCCGCGATACGGGGGTGAATGAAGCCACCAGAGGATTGGCATCAGTGGTCGTCATTAGACCCTCCAAAGGTGTAGGGGCCTCTACCCAACTGAGCCATGATGCCGACATCCTTTTCAGGTTTGTTTTGCAGGGCACACTCCAGCTTCATGTAGCAGGGAAGGCTCCGATGAATTTAAGATCCAGAGATGCCTTTGTCATCCCTCCTGCTTTGACCTACCAGTTCAAAGATTTATCGGAGGACCTTGAAATATTGGAAGTATCCTTGCCGGGCCATTATAAAATAAGCTTCCCCAAATGAATACAGCCAACAATCAATATTCTTCCCGCATGGGAGCCATCCTGACCATGATAGGGGTAGCAGTTGGACTTGGAAATGTCTGGCGTTTTCCCTACATGATGGGAACATATGGAGGGAGCGCGTTTTTATTAATTTATTTGCTATTCACCCTTACACTGGCATTTCCGGCCTTGCTAACTGAAATGTTAGTCGGGAAACAAAGCCAATCAAGTACGCTTGTTGCCTATAAAAATTTATATGGGAAAAAATGGGGAAAGCTGTTCGGTTATTTGCTAATCCTGGCCGTGACGATAGCAGGATCTTATTATGTAGTAGTGGTTGCTAATGTCTTTTTCAGTGCAGGGTTTTCTATCCTGTACGGATTTTCTGACGAAACGAATATCCGGTACCATGAATTGCTTTCCAACGGCTTCCTTCAGTATAGTCTGGTCGTATTGATCGTAGTAGCAGCCCTTTTAGTTTCTTACAAAGGGCTTAAGCAAGGGATAGAGAGAATCTCCAGGATTATCATGCCTTTTTTCCTGCTGGCTATTATTTACATGATCGTTCATGCCTGGACATTTCCCGGAGCTTTGACAGAGGTAAAGGCGTTTCTTTCTCCGGATTTTTCACTCATCGGATCTACGGAAGTATTTGCGGCGTTGGGACAGGCCTTTTATTCGATTGGTCTGGGAGGGACCTTTGTGGTAGTGTACGCTTCCTTTATTTCGAAGAATAATGAAATTCCAAGAATTGCGGTGTTTACCTGCCTGGGAGATTTGGGGTCTTCGCTATTAGTGAGTTTATTTCTGGTGCCGACTATTTTGGTGATGGGTATGCAGATGGATGCCGGACCTTCATTGATCTTCCGAACCTTTCCCGAGCTTTTTGCCGTTTTGCCGGCTGGTCGACTGATAGGGTCTTTGTTTTTGTTATCCTTAAGTCTGGTGGCTTTTTTGTCATTAGTGGCAGCTTTTCAGGTCCCGATCAGTAGCCTGTCCGATCAAAAGATCTCCCGGAAAAGGCTAATTGTTCTTTTTGGGATACTGCAACTGATCTTATCGATTCCAAGTGCCTTTTATTTGCCCTTGATTGGAATTCTGGATCTTATATTTGGTTCGGGCATGCAGGTTTTTGGAAGCATGCTGGCGGTGATGGGTATGTGGTGGGGTGTCGGAAATTTAAATTACCGAAAGCTGCTGTTTGCTGATCCCAATGGCCGGAAGGCTAAATTGGCTGTTTTCTGGCTGCGGTGGGTTGTTCCTGGTACATTATTAGCGGT
>JAUIKE010000395.1 GCA_030430845.1 Bacteroidia bacterium
GGGTCATGCGTTGCACAAAACAGGTGAAGGCCTCATGTGATACTAAAACATTTCCAAAGCATCAATGGGTTCAGAGTCCAATTTACGTGGGATTCGATGCTAAATGAAGTTTCATTTACTGCCCAGCTCTTTCCTATGCAAGTTTGCGGTTTCAAGGTTCGGCGTAGGACATTTTTTACGATGCCCTGCACCCATCGCTGGGAGATCTTGCCCTTTCCTGTTTTGTGCGCGACGTGATCGCTCTTTTTTATATCTATTGATTTTCAGTTATTTACGATTTTTAGATTTGAATTTTGGGTCATGCGGGGCTATTTTTAGCCTATGTTTGTTAGAAAGAACAAGAATAGAAGTGGTTCGGTAAGCATTCAGATTGTCCGAAAGGTTAAGCGGAAAAACAAATTGATCAAAACGGTCGGCATTGCCCACACCAAGAGGGAAGAAGAACTGCTTTTATTGCTTGCTAACAATGAAATTGAACGTTTGAAAGGTGTTTCTGCGCTGTTTGTTGAACATGATGATCTGGTAGTAGAAAGTTTTGTAGAAAGCCTCTCAAACGACGATTTGCAGAAGGTCGGAGCAGAACTTGTTTTAGGCAGGATATACCAAAAAATAGGCTTCCCGCAGGGTGGGTCACTCGATTATTTTAAAAATCTCGTTTTGTGTCGGTTGGTTTATCCTGGAAGCAAGCTAAAGACCGTTGAGTACTTTAAGAAACATCTAAAAGTAGATGTCAGTGTCTATTCTATTTATCGTTTTCTTGACCAGGTGGATCAAAGTCTTAAACCTATTATCGAGAAAACAACTTTTAACTACACCAAAAAGCTTTTGGATGGTCGTATCGGAGTCGTCTTTTATGACATGACTACCCTTTACTTTGAGGCCTCAGAGCCCGATGATTACCGGATTCCGGGTTTCAACAAGGACGGCAAGCATCAGCATCCCCAGATCATGATCGGACTTTTGGTCAGTAACAATGGCTATCCCATCGGCTATCAAATCTTTGAGGGGAACACATCGGAGACAAAAACTTTAATACCTGTACTCCAGAACTTTCAAAAGAAGTTTGATATCGCCACACCCATAGTAGTTGCAGATGCGGCCCTGTTATCCCAAGCCAATATTGATGCTTTGCAAGAACATGGTTACCAATACATACTGGGAGGAAGAGTGAAAAATGAGACGGAAGTCATAAAACAGCAAGTAATTGCCCTTCAGGTAGCCGAAGGCAGGCCACAAGAAATAAAATCAAAAAACGGGAGGTTGATTGTCAGCTATTCAGCAGGAAGGGCTAAAAAGGATGAAAAAAACCGGGAAAAGGGGCTGAAAAGACTGGAATCGAAAGTAAAAACCGGAAAGATCAGCAAGCAACACATCAACAACCGAGGGTACAACAAATACCTTAGATTGGAAGGAGAAGCCAGCGTGAACATTGATTATCAGAAATATAATGCCGATAAAGTCTGGGATGGGCTGAAAGGATATATAACCAACACTCTGCTCAGCAGGGAGGAGATTATTGGCCAATATTCACAGCTATGGCAAATAGAAAAAGCCTTTAGAATATCAAAGACAGACCTAAGAATCCGACCGGTTTATCACAGGCTCAGAAACCGGATAGAGGCCCACATTTGTATTTGTTTTGCAGCTTACACGGTATATAAAGAACTCGAAAGGCTTATCATTATTAACCAAATCAGACTATCTCCCGAAAAAGCCATAAACGAGATCAAGGAAATAAAGCAGCTGAGCTATACCTTACCAAAATCAAAAGAGACTAAAACCAAAATCCTAAAGCCTACGAACGAGCAGGAATGGTTATTAAATTTGGAAATTTAATCTTGGGTCATGCGTTGCACAAAACAGGAACAGGTTTCCGGATTGACCTGGGAGCTGGAACAGGTTTGACTAACTTTCCTCAATAAAAACGCGTCGTACCGTAAGACATTGGATTTTCCGGCTACCGTCAACTGATTTTTTGGGAATATCGATCAAATATCTAAAAAAAAAAGCCAGCCCGAGCTCATTTTTGCCTAGGGCTGGCTTTTCTGGCCTCCTGTCGGATTTAACGGGAAGTTTGTGCTTTTTCCGCCTCTAAGGAGCTGGGATAATCCGTGTACCCCTTGGCTCCAGGTGTATAAAAGGTTGCCTGGTCCCATTCCGTAAGGGGTAGATTTTTTTCGATGCGGCTCACCAGGTCCGGATTGGAAACAAAGGGTTTGCCGAAAGATACGGCGTCTGCCAG
>JAUIKE010000232.1 GCA_030430845.1 Bacteroidia bacterium
TTAGTCGCTCTGTTGTAATAATACTTCTTCCCAGCATCTGTCTTGAGCAAATACCAAACTTCCGCAGCTGCTTTCGAAGAGGATCCTGAGGTCGCTTTCGACGACTTTGATTTCGACTTGGATTTCGATTTCGAATTCACAGGAAAGATTTGCCTGGGAAACCTGATATTGTTTTGTCAAAATACAATACAATTATTTTTGTTCACGGGTGCTTTTGGCATTATCATTCAGATTGTCGCGAAGGAAGAATCCCAGATACCAATTCAAAGTTCTGGAAAGAAAAGTTATCTAAAACAGTCGAAAGGGACAAAAAGCATCAAAAAGAATTAAAAGAATTGGGCTGGAAAGTTTTAGTATTCTGGGAATGTGAGATTGAAAATCAACTTGAAAATGTAATAGACAGAATAACAAAAAATTTAGCCTCAAAAAAATGATTGCTTTCTCAACCGTAAATACATCTACGTTCTCATAAAACCAAGGCAAATAACACTTAAAACATTAATAAACAACCATTTACATTGTCTTTGCTGGATAAATTCATTTGAAAATTTTCAAAAAAACTGCACAACATCAATCTCCATCTTGTGCACCTATCTTGTGCACTTCAACTCCATGACAACCAGCAACTTAACCCCCAAGTGCACAAGATGCACAAGATATTTCCCTACAAACTTTTTATTTTTTCCTTTTTGAAGGAATCGGAAGCATAATTTCTCTTTTTTCAACCGCAGAAAACATGGAGAAACACCTCCCCTATTCATACCTATGCTGAAAAAGTTTTCAGATTAATTTTGAATATTGCAGATATTAATTAATTTTGATTAAAATAAGCACTACAGAATGGCAAAAAGAATCGAGTTAAATCGCATCAAAGCTGTTCTACAAGAGCAAGGGCGAACGCAAACCTGGCTGGCGAATAAGCTGGGTTTAGCCTTTACAACGGTAAACGGCTGGTGCAACAATCGAAAACAACCTTACTTGACAGATTTGATTAGAGCCGCAGAGGTGCTGGAAGTAGCACCGGTAGATTTGATAATCGATGGCTCAAAAAAAGAAAAAGGCCCGAGTAAAACCCAGGCCTTTCAAAATTTCGCATAAATTTTTAATACACGACTGCACAAATGACTGCTATGGTAAAGACCAGTTTTGCAAGTCGTTGACAATCAATCGCATAATCAAAAATCTTGTGGTCCCACTTGGGCTCGAACCAAGGACCCCCTGATTCACCTTCCAATACTTTCGTAATGGGGTAGGACTATCTCATCTCCATACCCGCCTGAAGCGAACTTAGGAGGGGGGCGTTATCGAAGGCTTATTGGGAGGTCTTCCTCACCTTCTAGTCTCTGCACCTTCCCGGCTACTTTTTTGTGACCATTCACCGGGCTTGGCTCAGGATTGCCATGAACTTCCAGACAATGAAAATTATTTTTTAAAAAATAATTTTCCCTGGACGCCCGAAGGTTTCCCTGAATTAACCCCCTGCTCATCCCGCCGTTTCCGACGAGAGGCACCAGCAGCAGTTCTCTGTCCTGCCGCCAATGAGTCAGGTGCTCTAACCAGCTGAGCTATGGGACCGAAAATACCAATACACAAGTCATCCCAATTTTTTGGAATAACTTCTATTTTTTTTCCTTTTCCTTTTGTCTTGATACAAAAGGAACAAAAAATCAAGGCTTCATGCCAATTTGGACAGTTCTAAACCTCGGTTTTGATTCGCAATCCTAGCCGTTCGCACGAAAATGTAACTTTCGGAAGCCTGCTCTTAGCTTTTTCTCAAAGCTTATCATTTAAGCATTGCTTTAGGGCTTACTTTTGGATTGCTTGCTTTTCCGGTCAGCTTATGCGAAACAAAGCAGAACTCCAAAAGCAAAACAAAACCCATCCTCTGGGCTAAAACCTTCGGTAAGAACTGTTAGCCAAATTCGCATAAGGCCGAAATCAACTCCGACCTTATTCAAATTAGCTATTTGTTCCTTTCAAATGCGTTAAAAAATGAATATTGTCTGAGCCCGATGTTAATCGGGTGAGTTTATTCATTTTAGCATTTGGAAGGGGCAAATGGCGTTAAAATTTGAATACAGTCTTGATTTTTTGCTTCTTTTTCATCAAGGAAAAAGAAGGAGTATTATATTCTTAGGGAAACATCCCATAATTCTGGGATGTTTCTTGCTTTCTTTAAAGCTCCGCAAATATACCAAATTCTCCTTCTCTGAGCAAGCCTAATGTAAAATCACAAAAGATATTCCACCTTCCACCCCCTACTTTTTCCAATAATTCCTAAATTTAGAATCCATAACATCTACCTGATCACGCGTGTAAAAGTTCCCAACCATGAAAAATCACTGGTTGACAGGCCTTTTTATGGCCCTCTTAATACCGAATACATTCATTGCACAAAGCTACGACTACCAAAACCAGCCGCTCGATAGCGTGCTGGCCTGGCTGGGCCGAGAAGTCTATCAGAACAATACGCCGGCCTTCCAGCAGATTGCCTGGTACGCCGCCGGGCAAGCCCAGCAAAGCGGTGAGCCACAAAAACTCGCCACGGCCCACCAATATCTGGGCACCTGGCATTACTACCACGGCCTCTTTGGCACCGATTCCGCCTTTTTTCATGACCAAAAAGTAGTCGACATTTACGCCGAGCTCAACGACCAGCCCCAACTGGCTAAAGCACTCGACCGGCTGTCGACCGATCACATCAACCTGGCTCAATACCCCGAAGCATTGCAATGCATCTTCCAGTCGCTCGAAATATTCGAACAGCTCGGCGACGAACAAGGCGTAGCCGATGCCTATCACAACCTTTGCACCATCTACAAGTTGATGGAAGAGCCGGATAATGCCGTCAATTATGGTACTCAGGCGGTCCGTAAATTCCTCGAACTGGAGCAGCCGGTCAGTGCGGCCATTGTGCATTTTAATTTGTCAAAAGCGTATCTGCAAAAACAGGATCTCGACAAGGCCCTGGAAAGCATGCAGGCTTCTGTCGACCTTATTGAAGAGCACGGCGAAGCGCGGGACAAGTACGCCATGCTGCGGGCCTATACCTTCCGCGGAGAGGTGTACCAGGAAATGAACAATTACGATGCGGCCCAGAAAGATTTTGAATACGTGCTCGAAAAGGCCCGGGAATTCGGCGGACAAAATCTGGTGGACGGCTACAGCAGCTCACTGGGCAATCTGCTGCGTCTCAAGGGTCAATACGCTGAAGCCCTCCCGCTTATCATGGCCACACTGGAGCATTCCAAAGCCTATATGAATCATGCCGACCTTTGGGAGCAGTATCAAACCATAAAGGAATGCTATCAGGGTATGGGGGAATATGAAAAGTCGCTGGAATATGCCGATATGGCCATGGCTGAGCGCGACAGCATGCTCCTGGATCGCATTACCAACCTCGAATCGGAGCTCGAAGTCAAATACGCTACCGAACAAAAAAACACCACCATCGCCGAACAGCAACAGCGCATCAGCCAGCAGCAAAAAATCCAGCTGCTCTTTATCGGACTATTTATATTGACCGCCGTCTTGCTTGGCGTAGTCTATTCCAATTACCGCAGCAAACAAAAGATCAATCAACAACTCCAACAACTGAACCGGCAGATCAACAAAAAGGCCGACGAAAATGCCTTGCTGCTAAAAGAAATTCACCATCGGGTGAAAAACAATCTGCAGGTCATTTCCAGCTTGTTATCTCTACACTCCGAAAATGTACAAGATCCTGAGGCTGTAGAGGTCATGCTCGAAAGCCAAAATCGCGTACGTTCCATGGGCCTCATTCACCAAAAGTTGTATCAAGGGGATGACCTCGCAGCTATTGAGATGAAGGACTATTTTCAAGATCTGGGTGAGAGCATGCTCGACTCTTTTGGCCTGGAAGATGAAAAAATCCAGATCAAATATCCGATGGACAAAATAGAACTGGATGTAGATACCGCCATCCCGGTAGGTTTGATCGTGAATGAATTATTGACCAATTCCCTCAAGCACGCTTTTCGTAACAAGCAGGATGGAGAGATTGAAATAAGCTTACAAGCTAAGGATGAGGAACAGTATGTTTTACGGGTCAAAGACAATGGTCAGGCCTCAACAGGGGGTAGCACTGCTTCCTCAGGTTTCGGTACCCAGCTGGTGCAACTACTCGTCCATCAGTTGGATGGGCATTTTGAGAAAAAACAGAAAGCCGGAACAGAAATTATTTTGGAATTCAAACCACAAAGCGCCGCTTAATGACAAAGGGAATTCGCATTCTGATCGTGGAAGATGAGATGATTACCGCTGCCGATATCGCGCTTCAACTCACTAAGCTCGGCTACGAGGTCGCCGGCATTGCAGCCAGAGCTAAAGAAGCCATGAGCTATTTGGAGGACAATCCTCCGGATCTGATCATCATCGATATTCGCTTGAAAGGAGAAACGGACGGCATCAGCCTGGCAGCTGCCATCCGCGCACAATTGGACATCCCCGTCATTTTCCTGACGGCCAATGCTGATGAACCTACTTTTGAAAGAGCTAAGGCGGTGAAGCCCGTGGCCTTCATTTCCAAGCCTTTCAAAAAACTGGATCTACGCCATGCCGTTGCCCTGGCTGCCGACCAGGTGCAGGAAAAGCTGGGAGAAGAAGAACAAAATACAGGTGAGACGAAGGAACCGCCATTTATTCTTGACGATCGGATCTTTATAAAAGAAAAAGACCGGCTGGTCAAGATCATGCTCGAAGAGATCTTGTATATCGAGGCTCAGCGAAGTTATTCCCGGATCTATACACCCGAAAAGGAAATTTTTCTAAGTATTCCTTTAGGCAAATTACTGGAAAAAATGGAAGCCGATTTTCTAATCAGGATCCATCGCTCCTATATCATCAACCTTTCCAAAATAGAAGCCATTGAGGAAAACCAGGTTTTTATCGGCACCAAAGCCATTCCCTTAAGCCAGTCCTATCGCGATGACTTTTTGAATAGGATCAAAAAACTATAAAGGGAAGGCTTTTTTCCTTACCCCCACAGGCTTGGGAAAACAAAAGGGGGCATTCGGAAAAAAAGAGGACGTATTCGTCATGTTATGATTGGAATTACGAAGACTATTCGTCAAATTTATAATGCTTAAATGGCATCTAACCAAAACATCGAAAGCACCTGGAATCGAGTATTCCTAAAGAGTTCTGCAAAGTCTGGCAGAACTCTTTTTTAATTTCCCCTTTTCTAATAATTGAAAAGCATTTTTTTTAAAAAACTGCTCTATAATTTAATTGAACTAACAAATTATCTTATAGACTAAAAGTCCCGGAGGGACGATATATAGGTAACCCCAGGCGTCAGCCTGGGGAACGTCGGATACTATACTTTATAGAGCCCCATCGGGGCGGCACCTATGCCGCCCCGATGGGGCTCTCCTTTAGAACGCTTACCTATATATCGCTCCGCCCGTGCGGGCCGTATGGCCGAAGCTTTTGTTTTCTACAAACTTAACAACTCTGCGGTATTGGAGCGTTGGAAAATATTATAACTGATTAATGCACGGACCTAGAGACTGAAAAGAAGGCGTGAGGCCCGTACGGGCCACGAACAGAAGAACAAACCTACCCTCCGTACTACTTGCCCCTCCGCTAAAGCGTTGGCGGCACGCGGATGGCAGGTGGGAAATCAAGGTTGTATGCCAATAAAAATAAGTTAAAAACATTTTGACCTTATTCAAATTAGCCATTGCAGCTTTCAAATGCGTTAAAAAATGAATATTGTTTGAGCGGAGCGAGTTTATTCATTTTAGCATTTGGAAGCTGCAAATGGCGTTAAAATTTGAATACAGTCTTGATTTTTTGCTTCTTTTTCATCAAGGAAAAAGAAGAAGTATACTACTTTTGCCCCTTCCAAAAATGAGCAAGCAATGATCAAAAACATCCTATTCGATCTCGGCCATGTGCTGCTAGACCTCAACTTCGAGCGGTCAGAAAACCATTTCAAAGCTTTACTCCAGGAAGACTTTGAAAAAGTGTACCTAGGACTGCACGAACAGGGTCATTTCCTGAACTACGAACTAGGCTTGTTCGACGAACAAGCATTTATCGAAAAGATAAAAAAAGGCAGCCGTCACCAAATTTCGGAAGCAGCGATCATCGATGCCTGGAACAGCATGCTCGTCGAAATTCCACCGCAGCGCATACAAATGCTTGAAGAACTAAAAAACAACTTCAACGTCTTTTTGCTCAGCAACACCAATGCCACGCACATCGATTGGCTGGATGGTCACTTGCAGCAGGCACATAAACGGGATATTCGGTATTTTGAGCAAAAGCTCTTCCAAAAGGCCTACTATTCCCATCAGCTACATCTTAGAAAACCCAACAAGGATATCTACGAATTTGTCCTACAAAATGCTAACCTAAATCCCGAAGAAACCCTGTTCATTGACGATAGAGAGGATAACATTGAAGGAGCTCGCTCTTTAGGGATTAAAGGCTACTGTCATTCGGTAGGAGAGGAAATAGCTGAAAAAATTCTTAAACTAATATAAAGAGAGCGGCCGAATGGCCGCTCTCTTTATATTAGTTTGATTTTACATATACATCCATCTGCGGATAAGGAATATTCAGATCATTTTTATCCAACTCCTTTTTCACATTTTCCATAAAAAACTTATAAGCCGGCCAGAAGTCATCGTTTTTGGCCATAAAGCGGACGGCAAAATTCACGGAGCTGTTACCGAGTTCTTTCACAAAAATATCATACCCCTGATCCAATGCTACATTCGGCGTTTTTTTCACAACCTCTTCAATAACCGATTTGGCCTTGTCGAGGTCATCATCGTATCCCACACCTATGGTGAGGTCATGCCGGCGCAATCCCAAAGTGGTATAATTCTGTATGGGGTTGCTAGTAATACTGCCATTGGGTATAATGATGAGGCTGTTATCCAGGCTTTGTAAAACGGTATGGAAAATCTGAATCTCTTTGACAGTCCCGGAATGTCCACCCGCCGAGATGAAATCGCCGATCTTGTAAAACTTAAAAATCAGGATAAGCACTCCGCTGGCAAAATTGGCCAGATTCCCCTGTAAAGCCAGGCCAATTGCAAAGGCCAGGGCACTGAAAATGGCGACAAAAGAGGTTACCTCTATACCGAACATACTCGCCACGGAGAGTAGGAGCAGCACTTTGAGTCCGATACCCACGATAGAACCCAGGAATTTTTGGAGAGAAGCCTCGATTTTTTGCTTCTCCATCGACTTAACAACGAGGCGGGTTATCCTCCCGATAACCCAAAATCCAATGATGAGGGTAATAATGGCGCCCACCACTTTAGGGGCATACGCGACTAAAATACTTGTAAGTTGGTTAATGATTTCTTCCATAAACTAACTGATTGATGTTTCTTATTATATCACCGATCAGCAAGGGAATGTTCACTAAAAACTAAAAAATATGAGTCATCTCCTATTTTTAAAAGAAAGTTTAGAAAAACTGGCTATTCAACTAAACCTTGATTTCCAATTAGTTGCCCGTTGCTAGTTGTCCGTTTAATCACGGACAACGAACAACGAACAACAAAGTCGAAATAATTGAAAATCAATTTTTATAAATTACCTCAAAAGTTCGAGATGACCCATTTTTCGTTAGTTCTGCTTCAGGTGTACATCCATTTGTGGGAATGGGATACCAATTCCATTATTATCAAACTCTTTTTTGATATTCTCGTGCATATAGAAATGTACATCCCAGTAATCTTCCGTTTTACACCAGGGGCGTACGGCAAAGTTCACAGAACTGTCAGCCAGTTCAGAAACCAGAATGTCCACCGGCTTATCGTGGTTGATATGCGGACAAGCATCTGCCACTTTCTGAATGATCTCACGTGCCTTATCAATATTATCAGGATAACCAATACCGAAAGTCATCGGTACCTTGCGCTCGCCGGGAGCGGTCAGGTTCTCGATGGGGCCGCTTGTGATGGCTCCGTTCGGAATGATGATGATACGGTTATCCAGGGTAGTCAGGATGGTTGTAAAAATTTGAATCTCTTTAACAGTCCCGGAATATCCTTGCGAAACGATGAAATCGCCCACTTTGAACGGACGGAAGATCAGGATTAGAATTCCCGCTGCCATGTGACTGAGGTTACCTTGCAAGGCCAGGCCAATAGCAAAGGCCAGGGCACCGAAAATAGCTACGAAAGAAGTGGTTTCAATACCGAACATCTGCGCAACAGCCAGCAACAGCAGTACCTTCAGGCCTACACTTACCAGGGATAGCAAAAATGGCTCAATGGTTTCGTCAAATTTCTTTCTTTTGAAGTATTTTGACAAAGCTTTGGTGATCCGGGCAATAATCCAAAACCCAATAACCAGCGTTAGTACCGCACCTGCTACTTTGGGTAAATAAATAGCAGCCTGTTCAATAAGGTTGTTAATAAAGTTTTCCATCTTTAATGAAAGTTTTTTTTAGAAGATTAGATTGATTTTTTGAGCACACCTGTGCAGTTTTATCAGACAGGATATAGAGTATACTTTTTTGTGACGCCTGAAATTAGGAAAAGACACAAGCAAGAACAAAAATAAAGTAGTTTAATGTCGCATAAATCCGGCCCGAAAAAATGGATCAGCAAATTCGATGCCCTGGCAAAGCTCCAGCGTTATTGTGCCTACCAGGATCGATGTCACCAGGAGGTCCGCAGCAAATTGCTCGACCTCGGTATGTACGGAGATGATCTGGAGGAGATCATCGCTCAGCTGATAGAAGAAAAATTCCTCGATGAGGAGCGCTTCACCCGCTCTTACGTACGGGGCAAATTTCGCATCAATAAATGGGGAAAAATTCGTATCCAGCAAGAACTCAAAAAAAGAAAGATCTCCGAATACCTGATCCGAAAGAGTATGGAGGAGATCCCCGAAGAGGATTACATCGAACAGCTCCGGGAAATTATCGAGAAAAAAGCGGCTAGCCTGAAAGAGGCAGATGATTATAAACGCCGGAATAAGCTCGCAGCTTATGCTTTTCGGAGGGGGTATGAGTCAGAGCTGGTCTGGGAGATAATAAATAAAATGGAATGAAGGGCCGCTTCCGCGGCCCTTCATTCCATCATTAAATTTCACAACACAGTAGGTTGAATAAACTTCTGATGCTCCGGGAAATCCGTATTGTAATGCAAGCCCCGACTCTCCCGCCTCATCGAAGCCGAACGGGTCACCAGATAACCGATCGTGATCAGGTTGCGAAGCTCGCAGAGCTGGGGAGAGATGACCGTATTGCTGTACAGATCCTCCGTTTCGCTGTAGAGAAGCCAGAGGCGGTCCATGGCGCGCTTGAGGCGCTCGTTGGTGCGGACGATACCGACGTAGCTGCTCATCACTTCCTTCAACTCCTTCAAACTTTGCGTGATCAATACCATCTCCTTGGGTTCCGTCGTGCCGTTGGCCTTCCAGGCAGGGATGCCATCCTGTAGACTTAGACCATCCAGTCGCCCGACCAGGTCCTCCGCGATGCGGTGCCCGAACACCATGGCCTCCAGCAGGGAGTTCGACGCCAGGCGGTTCGCGCCGTGCAGGCCGGTGCAGGTACATTCCCCGCAAGCGTACAGCCGATCGATCGAGCTGCGGCCCTGCTGGTTAACCCGTATACCACCACATACATAATGACAGGCCGGCACCACCGGGATCATATCTTTCATGGGGTCAATGCCCAGGCTCATACATTTTTCGTAAATCGTCGGGAAGTGGCCGATAAAGGCTTCTTTGCCCAAATGCGTACAATCCAGAAACATCGACTCTTCCCCTCGCAGCTTGATCTCATTGTCGATCGCACGCGCCACAATATCCCTTGGGGCCAGCGAGCCCCGCTTGTCGTACTTGTGCATAAACTCCTCCCCTTCCCGGGTTTTCAGGATGCCTCCAAAGCCGCGAACAGCTTCGGATACCAAAAAAGATGGGTTTTCTCCAGCTGGGTTAAACAGAGCCGTCGGATGAAACTGCACAAACTCCATATTTTCTATCCAGCCTTTGGCTCGATACGCCATCGCAATACCATCTCCAGATGCAATGACCGGGTTGGTGGTATTGCGGTATACCTGCCCGGCACCGCCAGTGGCGACCACCGTGATCTTGGCCAGGAAGGTTTCAATCTCATTGGATTTTTTATTCAAGGCATAAGCGCCGTAGCATTCGATGCCCGGCAGCAGGCGGGTGACATTGTAGCCCAGATGATGCTGAGTCAACAGATCCACTGCAAAGTAGTGTTGAAGAATGGTAATGTTATCCAACTGGCGGGCTTTTTCAATCAGCGCCCGCTGAATCTCCCAGCCGGTCAGGTCTTTGTAGTGCAAAATCCGGTTTTCGGAATGACCGCCTTCCCGGCCCAGGTCATATTCATCCTCTCCGGGCGCTTTGTCAAAGCGAGCGCCCCAGTTGATGATGTCCTGAACGCGCAAAGGTCCTTCTTCCACCACAATGTCCACAACGGCTTCATTGCATAAACCGCCGCCGGCATCCAGTGTATCCGCCTTGTGTTTTTCATAATTATCCACCTGCTTGTTCCAGACGGCCGCTACCCCACCCTGGGCATAGGCCGTATTGCTTTCTCCTTTTTGTACTTTGGTTAAAACCGTGATGTGGGTGTCCGGTCGTTTCAACGCTATTTTAATCGCCGTTGTCAGCCCCCCTACACCGGAGCCGATGATGAGTACATCTGTTTGGTTCATAGTTTAAGTAAGTCTTCTATTACCGGCTTCAGGCTGTTGTACATGTAATTTTCATCCTGAATGCTACCTCCCACCGTTACGAAGGATAGTTTTCCCGTTTCGTCAAAAATCAGGTGGTAGGGATATCCGAACCGTACCTGGAAAGCAGAAAAAACACCCGGTGCATACGTTTGAGGAATCTGCTGGTATTTAAATGTATTTTCTACCAAGTATTCGAGCACATCCTCCTTGATGTCTCTGCCGAAAGCCAGAAAAACGACCCCCTTATCCTCAAACTCATCCACCAATCTATTCAGGCCCGGCAACTCCGTCTCACAAGGTGGGCAGCCGATAAACCAGAAGTTAATGACCGTGATACTGCCTTTTAAGGTTTCTGGGTTGACCACCGTGCTGTCGAGGGTCATGGCTTCAAACTCAGGCATGTCACAACCTACCAGGTCCTCTACTATTTTAACTCTGGCATTTCTCGCTTCCAGGGGAGATTCAAAATCCTTCCTGGCCCAATCCATCAGCTTTTTCATCATCCCGTCAAAACAATCTTTCTCCTGACTATATCCGGCCGTTACCGTCATCATCATTATGAGAAAGGAAAGCGTTACTTTTATTTTCATGTTGAGTGATTTTGTTCATCTTTGCAAAAACGATAGAGTTTAGTATGTCGGCGTCTGTGACGCCGACATACTATTATCTAAATTCAAAATTAATACATTCAACAGACATGCGCATTGCCGTCAGCACCCGATTTCTCATTCCCGACCAGCTCGAAGGTGTTGGCTGGTTCACGCATGAAGTACTCCGCCGGATAGTAAAGTCGCATCCAGAGCACGAATTCCTGTTTATTTTTGATCGCTCCTACAGTCCTAAAGTCATTTTTTCCTCAAATGTTCAAGCCGTCCGTTTGCCGCCCCAGGCCCGGCATCCTTTTCTATGGTATGCCTGGTTTGAATGGTCCTTGCCTATTTTATTAAAAAAATACCGGCCGGATGTATTTTTCTCGCCGGATGGATATACCTCCCTGCGGGCAAAGGTGCCTACGGCTATGGTCGTGCATGATCTGGCCTATGTACATTTTCCGGAACAGGTCCCCAAACTAACCAAAAAGTATTATCAGCATTTTATCCCTCGCTACCTTAAGAATGTAGACCAGCTCGTTACGGTTTCTTCTTTTGTAAAAAAAGATATTCTTTCTATCCTACCTTCTATTCCTCCGGAAAAAATCAGTGTGGCCTGTAATGGCGTTCGGGAGGGCTTCCGGCCTCTAAAAGAGGAAGAGGCTCAATTGGTTAAAACACAATTTAGTCAGGGACAAGACTATTTTTTTTACATTGGAGCCGTTCATCCCCGAAAAAATGTACATCGCCTGATCCAGG
>JAUIKE010000018.1 GCA_030430845.1 Bacteroidia bacterium
GGTTTAAAGAAAAAAACTTCGTTTTTTTCTTTAAACCACCTCCAAAACAAAATTATCTGGGGTGGGTAAAAACGAGGAACGAGTTTTTACACAACCCCTAAACAAAATTTACCTGTCTTCATTCCGCCAAGATAGCAGAAATTACCGTGACATTAACCTCCTTACATCAGGAACACTCATTTTACCATAATAAGTGTACAAAAACGGCAGTGCATGCTGCTGAATGAATTCTGATTCGGATGGCAATGAAAGAAATTGCCTCATCCCGCCTATTTCTTCCTGGATCTCCTTTTTTTCTTCATCGCTGAGGAAATGAAGCTTAAAAGGGCCAAACTCCTGGTACTTGTTTTTTACCTTGTCGACATAAGTCATTGTGAAGGTGGAAATATTTGCATTCAATTGCCCGGCTTTCGCATCCTGGAAAACAGAAGCCGTTAATTGAAGGGCATTCTCCTCGATTGGAAGTCGCTGAGAAATAATGGTGTCCTCCAATTCCTGCATGATGCAAAAATAATGATTGTCATCTACAGGGAAATTTTTGGCTGCAAATTCATAATAGGCAGTGTCCAGGAGTACGATGGTTTCCCGAAAATAGGCTTTTACATCGTACTTGTCATCGAAATGTATCACTTTGGCTTTTTCAAGTGATCCGGCACGGGTGGCGGCTGCCTGGAATTGATCGGAAGGGATGATGGCTTCCTTAAGGGCCGCCAGGAATTCTCCTTTTTGATTCTTTTTCCCTTTTTCCCCGCTTAAAACAAAATGTCCTCTGCTGGTAGACAGTACGTGGGCATAGGCATTATTCGAGCTGAACCGTAGTTCTACCTCCGGAGATATCCGGGTTCGTGGCTTTAGCAACTGACCGTCGGCAAAAACCTGCTCATTTATCTTGACCACAAAAAATTGGGCAAAGACCATTTGAGAAAATAATAGTATAAAAAACAAAAACAGATAGGGTCTCATAGCAATGTTTTTACTTTTTAATTAAACAACTTCAAAGCGCTTCATTTGTTGGAAGAGTTAGAAAAAGAAGCAGGACGAAATATTTTCCAGCTCCATTCCACTATCTTCAAATAGATAAATAAGATAAGAATATTTATATGGATATTAAACAGGAAATACGACAGCAATGTGATTACTATCAAGAGTGCCATTTCATCAAGCGCATTTAAAATATATTTACCTACTCTTGAATGGAATAGATTTCCTAACCAGGGAGGCTTCTTAACTTTTACTTCAGCAAATATCCTGTAGGAGAGAATGAAAAAAGAAACAGATAAAAATAATACCCACCAGATTGATATCACGTATTGCTTGTAGGCGAGGGTTAAATAGGCATTATAGATCAGCAATAAACCAGAGGTTTCTCCAAAAGGGGTTTGATGCATATCCGTTTCAAAATCCCCAATTAAAATAATCTTACCCTTAAAATAGTCGGCCAAACTCTGAGCATCCATAAATAAAGAGGATTCCAGGATGGTCCCCATTGGGATTTTGGCATAATTGCTTTCCTGAAGGTTGCTACTTTTTTCGAAATCAGACTGCCGAACCTTAAAATCGACAATAGGAGAGGGTAGACTCATATGCCGATTGATCAAATAGAACAAGCCTGCTTTCTTAAATCGGACCCCGTTGATCTTTTCATGCATCACTAAAGGAAGTGTCTTAATACTATCTTCTAGTAATAGGGGAAATTTAAGAAAAAGATCGTCTGTCGTACGATAAGTCGCCGCTGCATAGGGCAGCTCAATAACCGGGCGAGTGTATTGTTTTCCTTTTTTTAAGTGACTTACACCCAAGATCTTCTGGCCGAGGGCAGAGATTTCTTTTTGTAACTGTTCATCATGAGACGTGGAATCTTCAAATAGGATGTCGCAGACAACAAATTTTATCTCCTCATCGTATTCATTCAATAAATGAAAGAAATCCGCCAGATCCCGACGGTCGGTAATGACTTTCCGGTGGAAGGGGCGCTCCAGTTCATCCGGCTCAAAAAAGCTGAGATCCTGTTCGCGGTTGGCAATAGTGGTTTTACTACCGGAGACGTCTATAAATAATACATCCTCCGGCCTTGGTTTTTCATCTAATCCAAACAGGGATTTCTTAATAAGAGAGGACCACTTGATAAAGAAGGCTTCATCTCCAAAGGTACGGGGCAGGCTCAGCCAGTAATAAGCGATAAAGAGCATAAGCAGTACATTCAATGCACTGATCCCCGCAATTCTCCATGGTCGCTTTCGTTTGGGCATAGATCTGTTGTTACAATAGTTCCTGTTTAATGTATGTTTGCTTGCCGCAGCCGCGGCCGGCAAACATACACTTAAATTTAGCGGAGGAGCCTTCAAAGCTCAACATAGCTCGACGATGGTAGCTGGAAATAGGACCAAATAGGTTTATAGCTTATTTTGTACACTGCCTCCGGCTACTAAAAGGCCATTGGCAAAAAAGCCCCATCCTTCGGGTATACCTGAAATGGTATAGGTCATGACCGGGTTTTCCACTTTTTTAATCTTTTTCAGGAGCTTGGTTTCCAATTGTTGCGTCGAATCATTCCAGAAGGATAGAAGATCGCCGATTTCCAATACTTGAATGTACTGGTAATGTTGATATTGATCGGCTGTCTCGGGCTCGGAGGCCGACCAGCCCTTTTCTGAACTGAAAAGTGGATGATCCGCTGTGATGTTTAATTGGGTTCCATTCTCAAAGTATAATTCAGTGATGCTGGAATGTTGCACCGTCAGAAGATGTTGTACGGTATGACTTTCTGACTGCTCTTTTAGAGGGTGAAAAACCAGAATTTGTTCTCCAGGCCTGATCTCATCAATTCTTTTGGTAGTGTGGTCGGCCATGGTTATTAGGCTTTCTCCTGCCAGGCAATGTACATCCATCCCTTCAAAATAAATTTCGGTGATGGCCACATCTTCGTATTTGGCGCCGGGGAATACCTCCATGATCTCGAAGCGGATATACATGTCTTTCCCATCCTTGCGGCGGCCCAATGGCTCAAATTTGAAGCGCTGAGCGGCCTTGGTATCTTCAAGCGCCAGGATAGCATAAGGTTTCCCGTTCAGGATCATTTTAAGCTTCTTCACCCGACCGTTATCCTTCCAGGCCTTATCGGATTTGACGTACCCATTGTGGATAATGACCTGGGTGACTCTGGGGTGTGTATTATCAAAGCGATATTCCAGATATTCACCAATGCCGTTGCCCTTAACGCCTTCCACCCAGGCGGTTGCAAAGCTCAGGTCGTGTGCGTTGTTAGCAATATAGCTGTATTGACTTCGATGGCTGGGTAAATGAGAGGAGCTGCTAATGCCGATGGAGTCGCCCCCACAATACCAGCTACATCGCCCTCCAATAATTTCATACGGGGATTCTTTGGTGTCATCAAACTCCGTCAGGATCCATTGGTCTGTTTTATTAAGCTGATCGAACGGAATGGCCTTTTGATTTATTTCTAGCAGCCGCTTTTCCATTTGCTTTAGTTTTTCCAGTCCCTCCGGGCTAAAATCAGGCACATACGGATCGATTTCAGGCTGCAGGATCGGCAGAGGGTTTTGGGCTTGAACGAGGGAAACCAACAAAAGGAAAAGGAGGATTGGTAAGTTTTTCATTTGGAATGTTTTTTGGTGTATAAAGGTATGGTTCGCCTCAGGCGAACCATACCTTTATATTAAATCTTATTTAAACCATCCTGCATACATTACATAATTATCCGAAATCCGCTCAATCGTCCCTTTAAACCGGTCCTCACTTATGGCCTTGATCTTCTTCGCGGGGACGCCGGCATAAATATAGCCTGATTCCAGGTGACTATTTTCCAAAACGACGGCACCGGCTGCAATTAATACATTATCTTCTACCACTGCATGGTCCATAATGATAGCGCCCATCCCTACCAGAATATTGTTTTTGAGCGTACAGCCGTGTACGATGGCCCGATGGCCGATAGAGACATTGTTTCCGATGGTGGTCGGGGCAGTTTTGTAAGTACAATGGATCACTGCTCCATCCTGCACATTTACTTTATTACCCATCCTTATAGCATGGACGTCTCCGCGTACGACTGCCTGAAACCAGACGCTGCAGTCGTCGCCCATAATTACATCTCCAATGATGGTGGCATTTTCTGCGAGGTAGCAGTTGTTGCCAAATTGCGGTTGGAAGCCGCGAACTTCTTTGATGAGTGCCATGGATTTCTTTTTGTACGAAAGTAGGGAAGAAAATTAATGCAGACAAGAGGAGGGAGGATTTGAAGGGGGAGGGTCGAGGGTCGAGGGTCGAAGACAAGGGGTACAGTCTCAAGCATTTTAGTGCTCCAGGACCTGTTCAATAGTAGAAATGATTTCTTTAGCCTTGGTATTTGCTACCTGGTAATTATTAATACTGATCTGTGCCCTTAAAATACTGGCCAGTACCAGGTTCTCGAATTGTTTGTCCGTGAGTATTTTGAACCAGTTTTCGTTGGTCACCCCAGGGTTGTTTTTGGGATAAAAACTTCGGAAAGGGATGAGTCGCCTCAGGGGGATCTTTTCATAAAGATATACTTCAATAATATCCCGAATAAAACGATTGTCGGCAGCCTCTGAATTGAGCAGGGTATTGCAGAATTTTTGGTATTCAAAAAGTAATTGTACCAAAGAGTCATTTCTGAGCTGCTCAAAGTTGCCGGTTTCGCGCAGGGCATCCAGGGTTTGAGTCTGAAAAGAAATATGATCTTCTAATCCGATGAATTGTAAGTGGGCATCCAGGAAAGGCTCTATAGGAGCTTTGGGAACCTCTCTTTGGGCAATGGTATCCAAGACCATGCTCAGGCTGTGGATCTTATTTTGGAAAAAATTAAGCGACTGCCGGATCTCGATCGTATCTTCAGCCAAATCCAGCCTCAGGTTCTCAAGGTAGTTTTTGGTGGTTGTTTCTCTTTTAAGGTTGGACACATAATCATCAATACCTACTGCGATCAACACCCCTACCACTACAATGATCAATTCAATGAAGAGGTTTCTCAAATTACCTGAAGAGAGGGATTTCCTTATTTTTGAAGTAAGTCCCATTATATAAATTATTTAAGGAAAAGGGAAGCGGCCATTGGCCGCTTCCCTTTTCCTTATTCAAACAACTTCCCTTGGCCCTTATCTTTATCTTTCGGGTTGAGGTCAAACTCAATGGTATCCCCCGCACTTAATGTATCTTTTTGGGGTGGACTACTTTTTTCCTCTTCCGTCTCAACCTGGTTTTCTTCTTTTATTTCTTTGATCTTCGTAATTTTATGTTCACTCAGTTTATTGCCGAGGGCTTTCCAGCCTTTCACATCAATGAATTCATCCAACTTGAGTTCCTCACTTTTCTGTTCACCTGAGCTGTTTTTATCGATGTACTCAATAAGGGTATCGGGCCTTACACTGACAAAGAGCAGCCGGCTACTGCGATGGTCTGTAATGAAGGGGAAGTTTTGATTGATCGTGGAGGTTTCAATATTAAAACGTTTGACAAGAGTCCATTTTTTATTGCCGTCATAATAAACAGCACTGATGGTCACATCCGGCTTGAATTTGCCGATGTACATCAGGTCCTTAGCCTCAAATCGACGGTTCATGTCCATCTCAGCTACTTCGTACGAACCGTTTTTGTAAATGGTCAATAAGTGATCCCCCGTGTCGTATTCGCCCAGGTATTTACCTCTTTCTTCTGTATTGAGCTTGCCGCTTACCTCATCCATCCAAACCTTTAGGGCTCCCAGGGTTGACTTGCCAACTTCCAGTAGAGTCACTTTTTTGACGGGGTATTTGGTTACGATGTTCCCTTGAGAAGCTCGGCCTTTGATTGCCAGTTCTCCAAAATCAAAGTCAAAGATCTTTATCCTGGCCGAAGACCCCTGGCTAAGTTGGATGTTTACTACTTCCGCTTCTCCATTTGGGTTAGCGCTAAAATAAAGCGCCCTTGATCCCTTGGCTCCTTTGGTTAGGTCGTACTCTCGATCTCTGGTAATGGCTTTGACATGAAAGCGTTTGGCCATGGTACGACCGGATTTGGCATCCACATACATCATATTATAGGTAGTGCGATCGTCTCCTTTTTTCCAAACATCCACGTGAATAATATTCTTACCTACAAATACCTTTTCTGCTATTTTGGTCACCAGGAATTTACCATCTTCCCGGAAAATAATGATATCGTCGATATCTGAACAGTCGGCAACAAAGTCGTCCTTTTTGAGTCCATAACCAATAAAGCCTTCTTTGAGGTTGACATAAAGTTTGGCATTATTAGCTACCACTTCTGCTCTTTCAATTTGCTCGAAGGTAGTGATCTGAGTACGTCTTTCTTTCCCTTTGCCATATTTTTCAAGCAAACGGTTAAAATAGGCAACAGCAAAATCTATCAGGTGGTCCAAATCGTGTTGGACCTGCTTTAATTCTTCTTCGAGCTTAGCTATTAGTTCATCGGCTTTGAAGGAATTGTATTTAGAGATCCTTTTGATCTTAATTTCCGTAAGCTTGATGATATCTTCTTCCGTAATTTCCCGCTTAAGTGGTAAGCGTTGATCTTTGGCCTGCTTTTCATCAGAGGGCGTGCGTACATATTTTCGCAGTTCCCGATCGATGGTTTCGATGACTTCTTCAAAGCTTTCACATTCTTCTATTTCCCGGTAGATCCGGTTTTCTATAAAGATTTTCTCCAGGCTGGCCATGTGCCATTTCTCCTCCAATTCTGCTTGTTTGATCAGCAATTCCTGGCGGAGTAGTTCCTTAGTATTTTCTGTAGAAGTTTTCAGGATTTCTTCCACCGTCAGAAAATGTGGCTTATCATCGATGATGACACAAGCGTTGGGAGAAATGGACACCTCACAATTAGTAAAGGCATATAAGGCGTCAATGGCTACATCCGGGGACTCACCCGGCGGCAGGTCGATGAGCACTTCCACATCTTTGGCTGTATTATCGGAAACCCTCTTGATCTTGATCTTGCCTTTGTCATTGGCTTTGATGATGCTATCGATGAGTGAGGTAGTAGTCGTGCCATAGGGCAATTCCGTAACGGCCAGGGTGCTTTTGTCGATCTTTTCAATTTTGGCGCGGACTTTTACCCGACCTCCTCTTTTTCCGCCGTTGTAATCGCTGACATCGATAGAACCTCCAGTTAAAAAGTCAGGATAGATCTTCACTTTTTTCCCTTCCAGTAATTTGATGGAAGCTTTGATCAGTTCAATAAAGTTGTGCGGAAGAATACGGGTGGACAGACCTACCGCAATCCCTTCAGCTCCGTGAGCCAGGAGCAGGGGGAACTTCATGGGCAAAGAAACAGGCTCGTTCTTCCGGCCATCGTAGGAAAGTTGCCAATCGGTCGTTTGCTTATTAAAGGCGACTTCCAGGGCAAACTTGGTCAGCCTGGCTTCAATATATCTTGAGGCAGCAGCGCTGTCACCGGTTCTGACATCCCCCCAGTTTCCCTGACAGTCGATGAGCAAATCTTTTTGACCCATATTCACCAGGGCATCACCGATGGCTGCGTCACCATGAGGGTGGTACTGCATGGTTTGCCCAATCACATTGGCTACTTTATGAAACCGTCCGTCATCCATTTCCTTCATAGCATGAAGGATTCGGCGTTGTACAGGCTTTAATCCGTCATTGATACCCGGAACGGCTCGCTCCAGGATAACATAGGATGCATAATCAAGGAAATAATCCTTATACATTCCATTCAGACTGACAATGTTTTCTGTGCCGTTTCCGCTTCCATTTCCATTATCGGTAATGTTGTTGCTCATATTCTTTTCTTTTTCCGAGGGGCAAATCTACAAACTTATGGTAATATGTGTTATGCTATAATAAGGACAAAATCCTTGCAAGTATCATATCTTCAAAATTTGATTACCTGTAAATATATAAACAATTTGTTTTAAGATGAAATAATTTTACAAAACTTTGCTGAATAAGGCAGCAAATAAAAGGCAGGGGGCGTTGTCTTATAGAAGTCATTTAGGTTAAAAAAGGAAGGTAGGGTTGTGAAATTACATTTATCGGATTATATTTGATAAACTTCATTTTCATGGATGTTGCCTTTCCTTATGCCGAAGACGATCTGATACAAGCCTGCATACGAGGAGAACGATGGGCTCAGAAGGTGTTGTATGAAGAGTTCTACTCACCTATGATGGGGGTATGTCTGCGGTATTCGAATAACCAAGATGATGCATTGGATATCCTCCACGAAGGATTCATAAAAGTTTTTAAATATATTGATAAGTACCAAGCCGGTACGTCCCTTTCTGCCTGGATACGCAGGGTAATGATTAATACGAGTATTGATTTTTATCGAAAAAATATTCGCAGGCGCACTGAGGATATTGAGGAGGCCTTTCATCTCAGTACTTCAGAAGCAGATGCGATCAGCCAGTGTTCAGAGCAGGAAATACTAGATGCCGTACAGCAGTTAACCCCTGCTTATCGGGCGGTGTTCAACTTATATGTTTTGGAGGGATACTCTCATAAAGACATTTCCGAATTTTTGGGTGTTTCAGAGAGTACTTCCCGATCGAATTTGGTAAAAGCACGTTCAAAACTAAAAGAGATATTGACCTCACGACGTCACGGACATGAAAGGTAAAAAGTTTGACGATATCATTTCTAAAAAACTGGCGAATCTTAGTCCCAAAGCCGAGCCCCATAGCTGGGAGCTTTTCGAGGAAAAATTAGATGAAGCCATGTCAGCAGGAGAAGAACCTTCCTTGCCTGACAGTTCTTTTGATGAAATGATTTTCGGCAAATTAAGCAGCCTTCAAGTCCACAAAGATCCTCAAGCCTGGGCACATTTCGAAGATAAATTAGACAAAACCGCGCCCGATCAGCCCGTCCCCGTCTCTTCTTTCGATCAAATGATCGCCACTCAGCTCAAGCGACAGCAACCCATTTATAATCACAGTCATTGGCTGTTACTCCAAAAAAGACTCGATTGGATCAGCTTCGTTACCAACCGACTGGCTTTTTACAAGCTTTCGGAATTAGCCGTCCTCCTGGTTTTGCTATTCTACCTGGGCCAGAGTGATTTGCCGGTTTATGAAAGCCCAACAGAAGAAACACCTATTGCTGATAACAGCAGTCTTACAAGCGATGCAGTTAACCTTACTGAACCTAATGGGTTAACTTCTGAGATAGAACCTCCAATTGCCCAAAATAAGCCTGTTATGGAGGTGGTGACGCCATTAGAAAGTAATAAAACTACACTGATTAATAGTGCGGCCAATCAAGACTTGGCCGATCAAGAGGTTCTAAATCCATCTTTCGCCGCTGTAAAAGAAGAAAAGACGACCTCTACTCCCCGGCATTTATTCAGCGAACTTTTGCCTTTAGATGGAGTTGGATTTAAAGTATTACCACAGCCTACTCATTTGATAGCTGAACGCTTTGCCATCAGCCTTGGAGAAGATGAGTTCCCTCAAACGACGGAGGATCTTCGCCTGGCCGAACTGGCGCAAATTTCGGTTGACCCATTGATTCCTCAGCGCTTTATTTCTCTGGCTTCTCTGATCAAGCCGGTAAGCAAGAAGTCTTTGGTCAACTTCTCGATGATGGGCGCTTTTGATTACAATCGCATCCTGACCCCAGAAAATAAAGAATTTCGATTAACAGAATTTGACCGTTATGAAGCAGGCTATGGCGGTGGTTTTTTGGTAGGTATCGAAAAAGGCCGATTGGGTATCCAAACAGGGGGCGTGTACTCCTATAAGCAGGTCCGTCCTATTCGCGTAGCTTATTTGGAAGGCAGTTTCGACAGAGGGTACCTGGGCGAAGTTCTAAAAGAATATGATTACAGCACCATTAGCATTCCGGTAAATATCACCTATGACCTCATAAAAAACAGCGGCTGGCGTGTTTATGCTTTAGCCGGCGCCTCACTGAATGTAGTGTATGAAGCTAATTATTATGTTGTATTAAACAGAGGTAAAAACTCCGGCGGATACGGGTTAACCGGTACCAGCTTTGGATCGGCCAGCACCGCAACTACCCGAACTCAATTGGATGAAGTGAAATTCCCAAGAGGGTGGTTCCAGGGTGGTTCCTTTACCGAAAATGCTTATTTGACTACCAACATTGGCTTTGGAGTGGAGCGTTTTCTGGAAGACCGTTGGAGTATTTTTGCCCAACCGACCTATCAGCATGGCCTGATCTTTATGAACGAAGGCCTGGGGCCGTTTAAAGATCAACTTCGGACTATGTCCTTCTTTACCGGGATAAGAGTACGATTAATCAAATAAATAAGGCCGGCCGGCCTTATTTATTTGATTAATCGTGCAATGCTCCCGTCAATCAAAAAATGAGATTTATTTAACAAATGCAATTGGGCTCCCGGTATATCCCGCACTAATTTTTTCACGGCATTTAATGAAACGATTGAATCTCTTTTTCCCATAATAAGGGTTAGCAATACCTGATTCTCCGCTACAATTTTTTTCACTTCTTTTTTATTCACTCTAAACTGCTGCATGGACCTCCAGGTCTGGAAAAGTCGCCTTTTATTTTTATAGGTTCCAAGATGATGAAGTACAAAACGATGGGCAAAGCGGTTGATGAGGTGCCATTTTCGTAGGCGATCGGCCAGGCGAGGCAAGCGATCCGGCTTTTTGCTCAACTGATCTATCAGCCAGATGAACGGGCCTGGAGTACGCTCGGCAATACCCAGCCATTGAGTACGTAACCCATCCGGCGCCAGTAAATATAAATGAACCGGCAATTGGGGGAGATATGCAAGGCCGGCCATCCAAACTCTGGCGCCGTAACTGAAGCCAAGGGCTGTAAATTGCTCCTTTTTTTCCTGTTGGAGAATGTAGCCAACCAGTGTGCCGATATCTTCCGGCTTATATTGCTTATCCTGCCATTTCGTCCGGCCGTGAAAGGGCAGGTCGATCGCATAAGTCGTAAAATGAGCACCGAGTCCCTTGTGTATAATATTGAACATCTGATGATCATGCGCGAAGCCGTGAAAGGCGATCATAAGCTTCGAGCCCTGACCCCACTTCTTAAAGTAGACCCTGTTTTTCCTGATATGTATATAACCTTCCTGCAAACTGGATAAATAAGTTTTTATCGGATTATTGACAATTCACCCTGCCTGAATCTCATAAATTTGAAGATAAAAATAATGAACAGATTCTTCCTTTTTTTTGCTTTCCTATTCACCTGCTTTCTGCTCCACTCCTGTAATGTGAAAAATTTTTCTTCCGGGGCTACTCCCATCCGGCACGATCAGTGGAACAGCCTGCTTCAAAAGCATGTCAGCGATGCCGGTTGGGTGGATTACAAGGGGTTCATCAGGGATAGCGCTCAACTGAATAATTACCTGGAATTACTGAGCCAAAACCATCCCGACCCTAAAACCTGGACCGATAAAGAACGCCTTGCCTACTGGATCAATGCCTACAATGCCTTTACGGTTAAGCTTATTACCAAACATTATCCCGTAGAAAGTATTAAAGATATCAAATCAGGTATTCCTTTTGTCAACACGGTTTGGGACATCAAATTCATCAATATTCAGGGGCAAAATTATGACCTGAACAACATCGAACATGGCATCCTTCGACCCAAATTCAATGAAGCTCGCATTCATTTTGCCGTCAATTGTGCCTCCGTTTCTTGTCCTAAATTGATGAACTGGGCCTACTCTGCCGAACAATTGGACCGCCAGCTGGATCAGGCCGCTCGCGAGTTTATCAATGATCCTTCCAGAAATGTCATTGAAAAAGATGAACTCCAGCTGTCCAAAATCTTTAAATGGTACGGCGGAGATTTTGATGGAAAAATAGTAGAAGTGGTTAGAAAATATGCCAACCAGAACTTTTCAGAAGATCCGAAGGTGAACTACCTCGATTATGATTGGAGGCTGAATGAAAAAAAATAGATTTTAGATCTTCAGGTTTTTCTTCATACGTGCGAGGTCTCTTTTTTGGTCTTTTTGTTTGATCGACTCGCGTTTGTCAAAGGTTTTTTTACCCTGGGCCAGTGCGATCTCTAGTTTGGCAATGCCACGTTCATTGAGATAAAGCCGGTAGGGGACGATGGTGAATCCGCGTTCTTTGACGCGTTTTTCCAGTTTTTTAAGCTCCCCCTTTTTCAGTAGCAGTTTGCGCGTACGACGAGGTTCGTGGTTAAAAATATTGCCGTGTTCATATTCCTTGATGAACATGCTTTTTATGTATAGTTCACCTTTTTTAAAAAGGCAATAAGCATCCCGGAGGTTGACCTTGCTTTGGCGGATCGACTTGATTTCTGTTCCTTGCAATACAATGCCGGCCTCCACCACATCAATGAAGGTGTATTCGTGTTTTGCTCTTTTGTTGAGAATCTCTATTGGTTTCTTTGTAGCCATATATCATTGTAAGTTATTGTATTAAGGACCTATGACATTTCCCCCGCACCGTGGGGGAAATGTCATAGGTCCTTAATAAATGTACTTTCATTCTATTCAAAAACACGCGAAGGTAGGGGATAAGTTCATAATGAAAAACATTTAAAACGGTTTTATCCCAGTAAATGCCTCTATCTTAGCTTAACGGCAGTACCGTAAGCCAGGATTTCGGAAGCGCCCTGCATAACCTGGGCGGTAGTAAAACGGACGTTAATAATGGCATCGGCACCCAAAACTTCTGCATCTGCTTCCATGCGCTTAATGGCTTGTTCGCGTGCCTGGGCCATTAATTTGGTGTATTCCTCAATTTCACCACCTACGATGCTTTTTAAGCCGGCAAAGATGTCTCTTCCAATATTGCGGGCTCTTACGGTACTACCGCGGGCAACATCGATTACTTCGGCAATTTCCCTGCCTGGAATGAAGTCTGTGCTTGTAATGATCATTTTATTTAGTTTTTAGTTCATAGTTCATAGTCTGAATATCTGATCACTTTTCCTCCATCAACAAATTTAATCTATTTTGAATTTGCTGTATACTTTTCTTTTTCTCAATGATGAAGGGGTGTTCTGCTCTTTCCTGACAATCGGAAAGAGGGCAACGTTCGCAGGTCGTATTTACTGCCCTGCTAGGGATGGCTGGATCATCCAGAAACTGAATGCTTTTCCTGAGCTGGCTATTGATCAATAATCCAATGGTGACGCTTACATTTTTGTGCGGCGCGGGATAAGACGGCCGGGCAATGGTAAAGCATAAATACTCATCCTCCGTGCCTATGTATTTGGAGCGCTGGGCACGAGCAATCAGGCTGACGTACTTTCCTTCTTTTTGCAGACTGTGCAGATCTTGGGCCAGCGAAATAGCCGCCCACCGCCGGCAATAGTGTTCAAACAGGCCATTGCCATGAGGATGATGCCTTTTATTGAGATGTAACTCTTTGTCCATTGTGAAGCTGTCCACTTTCAGATCGTGAACAAAACGAAGGAAGAACAGCTTTTTCATACCGAAATATTCCGGTAAAATATTGGTCAGGCGATGATAAAACATTTCAGGAGTTGCATCATATTGTTTCATGATATCCAGAAAGGCTTCCCCATCCCAGCTTTTTTTATTAAAAAAATCCTGTAGCTGCCGAATAAAAGAATCCCGTGGAATATGCAGAGCCACTGAAAAATAAATAGCTTTTGAATGATTGAGTACTTCTTCAAAAGAGCGGGCCTTTAAAATAGAAGAAGTATAAGCTCGTTCTTTTAGCCGCAAAAAATTAAATGCAATTTCCTTGCCTAGTTCGAAGGTTCGCTGGTAAGGAGTCAATTGCCCGTTGAGTAGCAGATGTTTTTTTTCAGGCAAATAAACAGACCGCAGGTTTTTGAGTTCGGAATAAGCTTTTAGCCCATCATCAATGATTTCGTATTGGTAATCATCGGCAAGTATACCGGCCAGGGCTTCTACGGAGATAGGGCGTTTATCTGAAATTTGCTGTTCCTTACAGAAGGATTCCACCGCTTGTTCCAACTCCTCAAAGAAGTTGTTGTGCATCTCCAGAAAGGAACGCAAAGCCCCAAAATAGAAGTGTTCTTCTGCCAGCGAATAATTCCTTGACAGCTCCAGCAAAGTAGATATGAAGGCTCCGACTCTTTTGGGGGCATTGGCGATGATCTCAACCACCTTTGTTAATTCAATCCCAAACAAATCTAGTGGCAGGTCGTTTAAAAAGTTGGACCGGATAAGAGCTGCTACGGGGGCTAAGGTCTCATTCAACTCCATATTGGTCAATTCTTCAAAGGGCACATTCAGCGCCTGGGCCATAGAACGGATCTTGTCTTCCTTCGGAAATTTTTTCCCTTTTTCAATTTCATTGAGATAAGAAACCGAAAGCCCCGCTTTTTCCGATAGCTCAGAGAAAGAAAGTTGCTTCTTTTGTCGTAACTGCTTAACCTTTAATCCAAATATTATTTTTTCGCTGGCTGACTTTGCTTTCATCAAAAAATAAGTTTATACCTTTTGCACCCCAAAACCTAAAATTAATCATATCAGCGAATATTCGCAGTTTAATTCTCGAAAAATGCAAAACACTTTGGAGGATTCAGCTATTGACAAGGCTTACGAGGACTTGAAAAAGCGATATGCTGCCAAAGCCTCGGATAGTTTGACTACAGCCGAACGATTGAGCGAAAAATACAATCGCTTCTCACTGGTCCGTCTTTTGTCTTTCCTTGGAGGAGTGGTCCTCATTGCTGTCCTTTGGGTGCAATGGTGGCCGCTCGGCGCAGTCAGTACCATCGTTTTTTTGTTATTGTTTTATCGATTCGTCCTTTGGCACCAATCGATCAAGCGGGAGGAAGAACTCAATCGGCGGCTACATGAGATCAACCTCGCGGAGGGAAAGGCGATGAACTATGATTTCTCTACTTTTTCAGACGGTGAGGAGTATGCCCAAGCGGAACATCCTTATGCTATTGACCTGGATATTTTCGGCCGGCATTCTATCTATCAGGCTTGTAACCGAACCGTCAGTGTACTGGGGGGGCGACAACTGGCCCATCTGATGACACAACCAGCGTCCATTGAAAAAATAAAGGCCCGTCAGGAAGCACTCTGTGAATTAGCTCCTGAGGTAGATTGGCGGCAGGACTTCCAGGCCCTGGGCATGGGTACTACTGATGACGAGGTACATTTTAACCTTTTAAAAAAGTGGTTAAGCGATCCGCTGTTTTTTGAAGGGAAGAAAGGCTTAAAAGCTATGCTCGTTTTCGTGCCTATTTGGATGACGGTGGGTACAGTAATTTCTTTTACAATCCTTCCACTGGAAGCCATTATTTTCTTTTTATTGCTTCCGGCTGTAATTCTGAGAAATACCTTGAAAAAGGTGAATGATTTGCATAACAGAACTGCTAAAGCAGTGGATATTTTAGAAAAATACGCAGACCTCATCAGCCATGTAGAGAAAAAGGAATGGCAAGCGCCCTTATTAAAAGAAATCCGTTCACATTTTTCCCATAAAGAAGTAATTGCTTCAAAAAGTATCAAGCGGTTGGCCTACATTATTAACCAACTCAATGTACGGTACAACCCATTTGCAATCTTGCTTAATTTATATGCTCTCTGGGACTTGCAATGGATGCGACAGCTCGATCGGTGGAAAAAAAGTAATGCGACTCTATTACTCACCTGGTTTGAAGCCTTGCAGCAAATCGATGCTTTGAACAGCCTGGCCGTGCTGCATGCTAATAATCCCGATTGGACATTTGCGCAGATCGGATTGGAGGAAAAGATACAGGCAATTGAGATAGGCCACCCTTTAATCCATCGCCGTATACGGGTACCAAATGACATCGAATTACCTACGGATGGTCATATTAAACTAGTGACCGGATCCAACATGGGCGGGAAAACAACTTTCCTGCGTACCCTGGGCCTGAATGTGGTGATGGCCATGACGGGCCTGCCGGTCTGTGCACGCAAGTTTTCCCTGCCGCCAATGTGGGTGTATACGAGTATGCGTACACAGGACTCTCTACATGAGAGCACTTCCTCTTTTTTCGCCGAATTAAAACGTCTGAAGACCATCATCGAGGCCGTAGAAAGCCAGAAGGACACGCAGCCACCACAACCAAAGATCCTCTTCCTGCTGGATGAGATCTTAAAAGGGACCAACTCAGCCGACCGGCATAAAGGATCGAAGGCTTTATTGCTGCAACTTATTCAATCAAAGGGCTCCGGCCTGGTGGCCACCCATGACCTTGAATTAGGACATCTGGAAAGCCAATACCCGGCCGCAATCGAAAATTGGTGCTTTGAGGTGGATATTGAAGAAGGGAAACTATCTTTTGACTATAAATTGAAAAGAGGGGTGAGTAAAAGTTTTAATGCGACTATTCTTATGAAGGAAATGGGGATTAAAATGTAAATTAAGTTAATGTTCGATTGGGGTGGCCGCCCCAATCGAACATTGAAAAAATATAAGGGCATATGGCGACAACAATTTTACCTCCTTTTCAATCCGGCCCTACTTGCTGGTACGGACCCGACATGACTACCCAAAAAAACGAGTGGCTGAGCATTTTGTCGCAGGATGAGATTGATGAGCTGGAAGCTGCCGCCGCTCCTTTGGTGGCAAAAGAAGTGAACATTGGTACCATTCAGCAGGCAGACTTTCCGCTACCTGGACTGGGGGCTAAATTACAGACCTTACAGCGTGAATTAATCCAGGGCAGAGGCTTCGCCCTACTCCGGGGTTTGCCGGTTGAAAAATATACCGAGCGAGAAGCGATGACGATTTTTTTCGGCTTGGGCGCTCACCTCGGCAATGCCCGTTCTCAAAATGCTAAAGGTCATGTACTTGGCCATGTCACAAATCTGGGATTAGATAGCAAAGACCCCAATGTGCGCATTTATCAAACGAAAGAACGACAAACTTTCCATACCGACTCCACGGATGTAGTGGGTTTATTGTGCCTCCAACCGGCCAAAAAAGGCGGGTTGTCATTGCTGGTCAGCGCCGACACCGTTTTCAATGAAATGCGCAAACGCAGGCCTGACCTCCTGGAATTACTGCTCCAGCCTATTGCCACCGACCGTCGGGGAGAGGTACCTGAAGGTATGCTTCCTTATCTGCTCATTCCGGTATTTAGCTATTATAAAAACAGGATAACGCCTTTTTACCAACGACAGTACATCGAATCGGCGCAGCGCTTTAGGGAAGCGCCCCGCCTGACGCCTCGGCACTTTGACGCCCTGGATCTTTTTGATGAATTATGTACCGACCCGGAATTACATTTGACGATGATGTTAGAGAAAGGAGACATGCAGTTTGTATATAACCATGCTATGCTCCATGACCGAACTGGCTTTGAAGATTGGGCAGAGCTGGAAAAACGTCGTCATTTACTGCGCTTATGGCTATCGGTTCCGGGAGATCGCCCCTTGCCTGAAGAGTTTGCTACCCGCTTTGGCTCAGTTGAGATTGGTAATAGAGGAGGGATTGTGGTGCCGGGTACCCGGTTTTGTGTGCCCTGGGCGCGGGAATTACGGTCTTAGAATTGTGGAGTGGAGTTCAATATTGTTAGAGGTTGGAAGGGGTGCTAGTGACCTGGTGACTCCAAGTCACCAGGTCACTAGCAAATCTCAAATCCTCCCGCAAAGTTACCCATTTACCCGCACTTTCCCCACCGACTGTCCGTTTTTGTCCGCTTTTGTCCGGATTTGGCAGCTTGTTGGGATAGGAGAACAGGGGCAGAGGATTTCAAACAGACTAGTTCATAACCAATTCGCCGACTTCAATTTTGAGTACGTTGATATTGTCGGCATGTGCACCTACGGATAATCCTTTGATGACCGGAGTGACTTTGTTGAAGTCATACTCGTCGCTTAGTTTATATTCCTGCTCCAGGCCGCCGCCATCACCCAACACCGCTGCTCGTTGCTCCCTGAGTTTAAACCTGCAGTCCGCATCATCCCGGAAAAGCTCGGCATGGTGGAAGCGGGCCCGGTTCACATTCGTGTCGGATACTCGCAGGCCGACCCCTGTAAGGATGCCATTTCCCGGTGCCTCGAATTCTATTTCTGCACCGCCATTATCATTAGCCTGCGGAGATTTGATGACCCGCTTGGGGCCCAGCGTGCCATCGGGGTTGACTTTCCTGACAATGATCCGCAAAATCCGCACCCTGTTTTTTCTAATGCCCAACTCGTTGCTGACCGTGATTTTCATCCCTACTACTACTTCGTCCGCATTGGTCGTTCTTACACTGGCGTCTACACCTCCTGAGCCCTTTGAAACCGTGCGCGTATTAATGTTTTGGATTTTTTTAGGAATGTCGCAGCCTTCGCCTTTGAACTGACAGTCGCAGGCAGGCGCCACAAGGGGGACACAGTTTTCGAGTGTATATTGAGTAGAAACCCCATTCTTGATGATTTTATCTTCTAAAATCGTGCGGACCACATAAGAAAGGGGAACACCGGTACGAATATCGCCGCTTGTGGCCAAAAAATCAGCCAGTTCATTAATGTTACTCGTGACGGCCTGGATCAATTGCCCGGCCTCCCCACCTAAGGCAAAAGCTTTGACCCGAAGATCTTTCAACTCACTTAGGATTTTAGTGCTGCCACCGCCACAATTTCCAGAAAAGCAGGCGTTCGCCGCAGCCTCGATGACAGAAGAAGATTCCGTCGATTCGATTAACAAGGCAAACTGCCGACCTACATTTACCGAACTGATGTAAGTCAATGGATTTTGAGGGCCAAAGTGAGGACGCAATTCTTCCACACTGACATTCGGATGGAAAAAATCGGAAACCGTATTGGGACGATCAAATAGGATACTGTAATAAGATTGGTTGAGCAGGACGACGATCCGGTTGAACTTCTTTTCGATGTCGGTACTAAATGATAAGGAGGCTTTGATTAGCTTAAGGGAAGAAGACTCCGCTTGTAAGGCTAATTCTAACTCTTCTTCTGCCTGTATTTGCTGAATGGTGAAATTGAACTTGGCCGGAACAATACCGGAATTTTCTCTCAACAGTTTATTGACGGTTTCGAAATAATTGCCAACCGAAAACTCTTCCATACTACCCGTTACCTGTTCAGATCCGTTGAGGGTAGATATGGTCAGCTGACCTCCGCCACGCCGGACTGGTACCCGGTCAGGGGTACCTTTTGATAAAGACCCTCCTTGTAACAATATCCCCGCCACAATGACATCCGCATTGGGGTCGTAATTATGGAATTTTTCCGGGGCAATCGTGGCATCCACTTCCGTTTGGGTACAACTAAAAGTGATCCCATTTCTGTTCTCTTCAAAAACTGAGGTGGTAATGTCTTCCTTCGGAACCACTTCTTCCAGCTCACCGGCATTACCCAATAATTGTTCGATTTCATTATTGGTTTGTTCGGGGGATGGATCAAGTAGACTGACAGGTTCTTTTTCACAAGCTGTTAAGGAGCCTAATAGAATAACTGATGATAGCAAAAGTTTTGAAACCTTCGGTCTCAGGGATTTCATAATAGATTTCATTTTGGTTTTGAGTTTAGTGGATAATAAGAGCAAGTTGCTGGAAAATTATGTAGTTAGAATCCACTCTTTGGGGGAGGTTTGGAAAACCCTCCAAAATGAGGATCTAGTAGAGAATTTGACGCAAAACTGCTACTTTTGAAAGATTCGAGCTAGTTAGCAATCACGAAAAGATCGAATTTTACCCTAAAAAAGATATGGTTCTTATTCCTCAACGATTATTCTCCGACGAACATGTCACCACTATCCTTCGGGATGGGAATACCTGTATTTTGTCAAAAGAATTGTCAGAGCCGCTATTGAGCAGAGAAGGTTATATTTCCAATCATGTGATTTCTATGGTGCTATCCGGCGAACAGCATATTCGGACTTATGAAGAGGAGCTGATAAAGGTAAAGGCCGGCCAGGCCCTGTTCGTGCCTCGAGGGATGTATTACGTTTCGGACCTTGTGCCGGAGGGTGGAACCTTCAGGAGCATGCTCTTCTATTTTGACGACAGCATCATTCAGGAATTCCTTTCCAGCGTACGGGTGACGGAGTTGGATAAAAAAAAGCTGCCCAATCATATCAAATTTCAGGTAGAACCTGCAGTAAAACTCTTTTCTGAATCGATTCAAAGCATCTACCAAAATCACCAAATAAAAAACAAAAATTTCCTCCAGCTGAAATTGCTGGAAATGCTTCACCTGATTCACGGACTAGTAGAAGAACAAAAGCTGGCCGACTTTCTCTTCCGACTGACGCTTCCTAAAAAAAGGAACATCAGGGCTTTTATGGAAAAAAACTACGATAAACCCCTGAAAATGGAAGATTACGCCTACCTGACCGGCCGCAGCCTCAGCACTTTCCGCCGGGATTTTAAAGCTTTTTACGATACGACTCCTCAGCAGTGGGTCAAAGATAAACGCCTCGAAAAGGCCGTTCACCTTTTTCAACAAAAAGAAAAAAGCGTAACGGAGGTGTCCTATGAGGTGGGGTATGAAAACATCTCCTATTTCATCAAAGAGTTCAGGAAAAAAGTAGGTCAATCTCCAAAGCAGTATCAACTATCGATCCATCGGAATAATCTGGACAGCTAAGCATACTCAAACAGTGTTTTTCAGCGGAAGTCCCCGCCTGCCATAGAATTTTCAGCGGGCAGGTGTGTCAAAAGAAGCTAAGTTTCTAAGTTGGCTGTCCTCCCCTGGGAAATGATTAAGAAACAAATAAAAAAATACAATAATGAACATCACATTCATCGGGCTCGGAATCATGGGTAGCCGCATGGCCGCCAATTTATTAAAAAACGGTGTTAAACTAACAGTCTACAATCGCTCTAGTCCAGCAGCGGAAGCGCTCGGACAAGAGGGAGCGAACATGGCCGGCTCTGTTTCGGAAGCCGTCGAAAATGCCGACCTCGTTTTCAGCATGCTGTCCACACCGGAAGTGGTCGCTTCCATTTTTTTTGGAGAAAAAGGCGCCCTATCTGACATGAAACCGAATGCTATTTGGGCAGATTGTACCACTGTTAATCCTTCGTTCAGTTTGCAGGCGGCGGAAGAGGCGAAAAAACATGGCATTCGCTTTCTGGATACTCCGGTAGCCGGCACCAAACCCCAAGCTCAAAATGCCGAACTGGTCTTTTTTGTAGGCGGGGAACAAAACTTGCTGGAGGAAATAGAACCTTATCTGCAACATATGGGTAATAAAATCCTGAACATTGGAGAAACCGCTAAGGGAAGCTCTTTTAAAATGCTAATCAATATTATGCTGGCGCAGTCCATGCTGATCTTTTCAGAAGCCATTCTTTTAGGTGATAAAATGGACATCGACAAAGACTTTTTGCTGAATGTGATCCCAAACCTGGTGGTGTCAGCACCCTTCACTAAATTCAAAGCAGAAATGATCCGCTCCGGTGATTATGAGGTACAGTTTCCGCTGGAGTGGATGCAGAAAGACCTGCACCTGGCGGCCGTCACGGCTTATGAATTACAACAACCCCTGTTTCTGGCCAATTTGACCAAGGAGGTTTACGCCGCTGCTAACCAAAGCGGCTTGGGAAGAATGGATTTTGCCGCTATTCATCAATATTTGGAGGGGGCAAGTAATTAAAATAATGGTACAAAATAGCAGCTGTTTCGCCTGCTATTTTGTATCATTATTTCATGAAAACATATATAGCGCTCCTTCGGGGTATCAACGTCAGTGGCCAGAAGAAAATCAAAATGGCTGACCTTCGTGCCATGTTAAATAAACTGAATCTGGAAAACGTGCAGACTTATATCCAAAGCGGGAACATCGTTTTTCAGCATCCCGAAACGGCTGAAACCGAATTGGAAAAAATGATCGAACAAACCATCCAGGCACATTACGACTTCCATGTTCCCACCATGGTCCGTTTGCCTGAAGACTTTCAATATGCCATCGATCATAACCCTTTTCTCGAAGATTCAGATAAAGACATCAAACGGCAATACATCACTTTTTTAGCCGAAAAACCGGAAGAAGAACACATCCAGACCCTAAAACAAGTTAATTACGAGCCGGAAGAATATGTGATCGACGGGCGCATCATCTTCTTTTTCTCGCCAAACGGATATGGCCGGGCTAAGATGAACAACAATTTTTTCGAAAACAAATTGAAGGTCAAAGCGACCACCCGAAACTGGAAAACCGTGAATAAACTGTTGGAGATGACGCAATAAAAGGCATAAAATCGTAATTTGGGGGTATAGCCAAATTACAACTTTATGCCTTTTTCAATTCAACATCATCAGCTTACACTCCACGGAACTTCCTGGACCGTTGAAAATGCCAAAGCCAATATCTGCCTTATCCACGGTTTTGGAGAACACATCGGCCGCTATCAACATGTAGCCGAAATATTTAATAAGCATCATCTAAATCTCTTTGCCCTGGACCTGATCGGGCACGGCCAATCAGAAGGGAAAAGAGGGGACATTCCTTCTTTTCAGGCCTTTTTGGAGGAAGTGGATTTACTGCGAAAAAAAGCAGCAGAAGATCAGCCCGGCTTGCCGACTTTCCTGTATGGCCATAGTATGGGCGGCTGTATCGTCAGTAAATATGTATTGTCGAAAGATGTGGCGGACTTAAGCGGTGCCTTGATCACTTCCCCCTGGCTGCGCCTGGCTACTCCGGCCCCGAAAATTAAGGCAGCAGCTGGAAAGTTTTTGTTGAAAATAGGGGTTAATATAACCGAAAAAGCGGACCTGGACCCCGATGATCTATCCCGCGACCTGAGCGTCGGGAAAGATTATATCAGTGACCCACTCGTGCATGATAAGATCAGTGCACGTACCTTTGTTGAAACGAGTGCCACTGGCGAATGGGTCCTTGAGCATGCCACTCAGAATAAAATCCCGCTGCTGATCGCTCATGGCGACGCGGATCAGATCACAGATTATTCGGCATCGAAAACATTCGCCAAAAAAGCCGGCCAACTAGCTGCCTTTCATCCCTGGGAGGGGGCGAGGCACGAAACTCAGAACGAAACCAATAAGAAGGAGGTTATCGAATTTTATGCGAATTGGTTTTTGAAGCAATTAAAAGCTGCGGCTGGCTAAGTTTTAGCCTGATCTAGGCTGTTAGAACCTAGAAGAATGCAGGCAAAATAAGCAGCGGAAATTAACCTTAACCTGCGTCTATTAGCAGTGAAAGGGGTCCTTGTTTAAGTACTCTTAGTTGAAAACATGTAATTCTTAATTCCATGGAAAACTTAACTTATTCCATCCTCGAAGCTCAAAGTGAACAACACTTCCAAACGGGGGCAGCTATGTTCCGCGAATATGCCAATGCTATTGAAGTAGACCTCTGTTTCCAAAATTTTGAAAAAGAACTACAGGAGATCCATCTACAATATGCCAGACCGGCCGGCTGCTTGTTTTTGGTCCAGTCAGGAAAAGGAGAATATGTCGGTTGCGGAGCCATCCGGAGAATAGATGATGCCACAGCCGAACTAAAACGTATGTACGTCCGACCCGCTGCCAGAGGACTGGGCCTCGGCCGTCAATTGCTTCAAAAAGCTATCCAGGCAGCTCAGGAATTGCAATATGAAAAAATACGACTGGATACCATGCCCTTTATGGAGAGTGCCATCCGTTTGTATGAAAAAATGGGGTTTTACCTGATCGAATCTTACCGGCACAACCCACATGAAGGAGTGAAGTATTATGAAAAAAACTTGTAAGGTGCTGTCAGTTTTTTACAAAAAAATCCTAAACCATGCCCTTGGATCCAATAACTTACCAAAAAGTCCTTCACACTGAGCATCACCTTAAAATGCGCCAAGTGACCGACCCGCCTGCTGACGATGTAATCCGCCAGCTTCTTGAGCAGGACGGGCCGGAGAAAGGGAAAAAGTTATTTGATCTACTCATCTCCAATATTCGTCTACCTAAGAACCAATTACCTGAACCTGTTCTTAATTTTATCCAAACCCATCAGAAACTTCCGGATTGGGCTGACCCTCAAAAGATCCAACTGGCGCATGATTTATTCAGGGACCATGGACCTAAGTTTTTGGTTTTTTTATATTTCAAATCCTTACCCACTATGTATTCCTGTGCTAATGGCGCGCAGGTTTTGGTTCAAACAGGTCGATTGACTCATGATCCGGAGGCTATCGAAATCTTTAGCAGACGTATCGCCGAGACCGGGCAGTTCCTGATCGATGTCATGACAGAGGGAGGGATGCAAGAGGGAGGTGTGGGCATTGATTCGGCCTTAAGGGTCCGGTTAATACATGCGGCCATCCGGAGCTTTATTCCTCCGGGACATTGGGACGATTCAAGGCTCGGCAAGCCAATCAATCAGGCTGACATGGCCACGACCCTCATGACGTTCAGCGTTTCCATGTTAGATGGAATGGATATTCTTCAGGTCCAGGAAACGGAAGAGAAAAAGGAGGCCTATATTCACCTGTGGGCAGTAGTGGGGCATTTAATGGGCATTCATCCGGAGCTTCTGCCCCCCAATGTAGCGGAAGGGAAGAAGTACTTGCAGTTTACACTTGCGCAGGAATCTCGTTCTTCCGAAGCGGGAATCATGTTAACCAACGCCTTGACAAACTTTGTAGATGGCAATTTAGATTTAAAAATTTTAGATGAATTACCCGAATCTTTGATTACTTTGCTGGTAGGCAAAGAATTGGCCGGTAAGATTGGAATTGAGAATAAAGGGTGCCTGGGATTCATTCTGCCCTCCTTTTTGTCAAAACTCTTCGGGTTAGGTGAAAAATTAGAGGATCGCTTTCCCAAAATTCGATCCGTTTTCGATGAAATATCTTTTCTTTTGGCAAAGAAAATGGTAGGCTATTTTAACAAAAAGAAAAACATGGAGTTTCATGTACCAAGATATTTAAAGAAGGAGTGGGGCATGGAATAAGATAAGTTTTGCCGCGTAAAGCGACGAAAAAAAGTATAAAATGAAAAAAACAATTGTCATCCTAGCCTTAATCGGCTTAAGTGTAGTTGCTGTACTGAGCTTCACCAAAAAATCATCTGAGGCCTCTCCGGCTGAAAACTATGAAAAATACTGCGCCGGCTGTCATGGCGAACGTCTCGAAAGCTTCGTCAACCGGAAATGGCTGTACGGGAATTCCTGGCGGGAAGTACGAGCCTCCATTAAAGATGGGATTGTAGAGGACGGCATGCCTGCCTACGACACTACTTTTTCCAATTCTGAAATCGATGAGCTGACCAGCTACATCCTTCGTGGCCTGGAAAACTTCACAGCCGGTGATTTCAATGAAAAACGGGACTGGACCGAAGGGCTTATCCAAACAGAGGAACAATCCTTCAGACTAGAAGAAGTAATCAGTGGATTGAGAAGCCCCTGGGGGATGACTTTCCTGCCGAATGGAGATATGCTGGTGACGGATAAGTTCGGGACCTTGTATCGCCACAATCAAAAAGAGGGCCTCCAGGAGATCAAGGGAACTCCGGAGGTGGTGTCCCGCGGGCAAGGCGGACTGATGGACGTAGAACTACATCCCGATTTTGAAAAAAACAACTGGATCTATCTGACCTACTCCAAAAAAGGAAACGGCAATACCGCTACTACAGCAGTATTGCGAGCTCAGCTTCAGGGCAACCAGCTAAAAAAGAGCGAGATCATTTTTGAAGCTTTGCCTTATTTATCTACTCGGCATCATTACGGATCCCGGCTCGAGTTTGATCGGGATGGATACTTGTACGTTTCTGTAGGAGACAGAGGTCGTCGAAACGAGAATCCGCAATCCATCAATAATTTCTGCGGAAAAATTCACCGGATTCACGATGATGGAAGTATTCCAAAAGATAACCCTTTTGTCAACGATAAAAAAGCTGCCGGCTCCATCTATTCATACGGCCACCGAAATCCTCAGGGCCTGGCCATGCATCCCGAAACCGGCCGAATATGGGAGCATGAGCATGGCCCGCGCGGCGGGGACGAACTCAACTTGATCCAAAAAGGAGAAAACTTTGGCTGGCCGGTCATCTCTTACGGCATTAATTATAACGGAACGATTTTTACGGACGAAACCGTCAAAGAAGGTATGTTGCAACCTAAAAAGTACTGGGTGCCTTCCATCGCTCCCTGTGGCATGACCTTTGTTAGCGGTGACCGCTACCCCAACTGGAAAAATGATGTGTTGGTGGGTTCTTTGCGGTTCCAATACATAGCTCGTGTCCAGTTGGATGGTGAGGAAGTAGTCGCTGAGGAACCTATTCTGAAAAACATCGGCCGTATCCGTGATATCCAGATGAGCCGGGACGGATACATCTATTTTTCGGTAGAAGAGCCAGGAGTCGTCTATAAAATAGTGCCTGTAAAATAGGGAAGAATGAGTCTGGATGCCAAAACTCACAAGTCTTTGCCCCCTGTCCTTATCCTCCACACTGATGATGTCGGCAACGAACATGAGGCTATCCGGCAAACCCTCGAATATTTCGGTTATGAGGTGTTTAATAAGGCTATAGGCCGACCGGCTGATTTTGTGGATTTTATCAGTGGGAAAAATGAATGGAGTGCCCGATTTCCGATTTGGGTACTATCTGTTCATGGAGAAGAAGGACGAATTATTATGCCGGAATTAGGGAACGACGTTTATTTTGAGGGGGAGCCGCGAGTTCCTATTGGTCCTGAGTTACTTTCCAGGCATGCTCGTTTTTCCGGCCAATGTGTCCTTACCACTGGCTGTAGCCTGGGAAGTGGTCAGATGGCTCGTGCATTCATCGAAAATGGGGCCGATTCTTTTATTGCTCCAGCGGATTACATCGAAGGAAACGCCGCCTTGCTTTTTATCCACCACTTCTTCTACCAACTCACTCTGGATACATCCGATAAAAGAACCGCTTTCCTACAGGCACAGGGAATTGACAAAGAAACCCGTATGTTCACCTGGAAGGAGAAGTGAAATCGAAGCAATTACTGATGTTACACATTTATTGAGATAAGTGCCGCTGCTCCCAGATGGGCCGTATGGCTGCAGCTTAGGAAGCTTTCGCCCCCCTGCGGCTATCAAGCCATGTCCTATAAACCGCGGAGCGGTGACAGCTTCTTGCCTACGGTGTCAACCGTAGGTATAAAGATAGGGGTCAAATAAAGCTGCAGCGCAGCGGCACATTTAATATTTTTTTTTAAAAGTGGGTAATCTCAGTCAACTAGAAGATCAAACAGTGAAAAGCAGCAGCTGTCAGTTGTAGGCAGTGTCCTATATGACTGCTCTGCTATATTAATAGATGATTGTTTCCTGTTTTTTTCGTCATTGGAACGAATCAAATTAAAAGCGGGTTGTACTGCCAATAACCGACATCAAAACTCATGCGAAAGACCCTCACTCGAACCATCGACCTGTACAAGGAGTCCTATTCCGGTCATCCAAAAGAGATCTGGATACTGGCTATTTTAACGTTCATCAACCGGTTTGGAACCATGGTTTTCCCATTCCTGACTGTTTACTTAACGACGGTTCTTGGGTTTTCTCTGGAAGTGGCCGGTATCATAGCCAGTGCTTTTGGTATCGGCTCTTTGATTGGGTCTTATGCTGGAGGGCGGCTGTCCGATCGGGTCGGGCCTAACCCTGTTATTCTAGTCAGCTTCATTTTTAGCGGCTTACTTTTTATTGCCCTTCAATGGGCTACTACTTTTTGGTCGCTTTTTATTCTTATTCTGGCGGCCTCCACCTTTGGAGAAGCGTACCGTCCGGCCGTCACTACGGCTATCGGACAGTATGTGCCGAAACATGAGACCGGCCGCTCTGTGGCCCTCATTCGACTGGCCATCAACCTGGGCATGACAGCCGCTCCTGCTCTTGGAGGTTTTATAGCCGTTTCTGTGGGTTATGCAGGACTGTTTTGGCTAGATGGGATCACCTGCCTGCTGGCAGCCCTCTACCTAGGCGTTATTTCAATCCGAATGAAAAAACGAAATCCAAGCAAGGCGGCAGCTCCCGATATTCCGGAAGAAGAAGTGGAAGCAGTCGCTCCTTTCCGGAATCCACAATATCTTATTTACCTGTTGGCAACCTTAGCGATGAGTTTTGCCTTTATGCAATGGTTTTATTCGGTACCCGTCTTCATTAAAGACGAATGGGGATTCGATGAACGATACATTGGGGTACTCATGGCACTGAACTGTGTACTCATTGTATTGATCGAAATGCCGGCTATTCACGCCATTGAGAAGCAAAATAAGGTCCGGAACTTTGTGGTAGTTGGCCTGATCCTGATAGGGCTGTGTTATTTGCCTTTTCTAATGGAAGGAGGCCTTTTCTGGTGTTTGGTATCTGTCCTTCTGTTTAGCCTGGGAGAAATATTATACTTGCCCTTCAACAGTTCTATTGCCATTAATATGAGCCCTCCCAAGCGACGTGGCGACTACATGGCCTGGTACTGGATGACCTGGTCGGTATCGAAAATACTGGCCCCTACTTTAGGTTTAGGTTTCATTGGCTTTTTTGGATACGAATGGTTTTGGGTTGTCTTAGGAGTGTTGACCGCCATTAGTTTGTGGATGCATATTAAGGTATTGTAAAATAAGTCTTTTGAGACTGCCAATATTATTTTTAGGGAGATGCCCGCAAGGGCAACTCCCTAAAAGAAAATTATTTGGGGCTCAGAAGGACCTGGGAGTTATGAGCTACCCTCCCTTTCTTGTTTTTTTTGTTTCTTCGCAGAAAAAAATGAGATACAAAGGCATCATATTTGACCTGGATGGGACCTTAGTAGATAGTGAACCGCTTCACATGGAGGCCTGGTTAAATGTACTATCAGAAAAAGGTCTGGATTTTGACGAGCATTGGTTCGAGCAATGGATCGGCAAATCGGACCGGATACTGGCAGAATCGGTTGTCGAACAGCATACCATTAAAGCGGAGGTGGAAGAACTGCAGGAAAATAAGCGAGTGACCTATCATCGCATAGCAGCCGAACGGGCTGTTTTATTCCCAGAGGTGGAGAAGTATCTCAATCATTTTAAGCAGTACCTAAAGTTGGGTATTGCGACCAACAGCTCTAAAGATGATGCGGCGGCTGTTTTTTCCCGTTTACCACTTCCCAGCTTTGTCAGGGCCGTCGTTACGGCAGACGATGTTCCCAACTTGAAGCCGGCACCTGATATGTACTTGCTGGCCGCAGAAAAGATCGGCCTGGAGGTCTCAGAAGGTCTGGCCATAGAGGATTCCCCGGCAGGACTACAAGCCGCCAAAGAAGCCGGCTTGTTTACCTTGGGTGTGACGAACTCCCATCCGGCCGAAAACCTTAAGTATGCAGATCTGGTTTTTGGCAGTACGGCCGAAGCTATGGAATGGGTAACTAAGCGTAGTGTTTGAGGCTGTCTCATAACTCCTTCGTCGTTATTCGACGCCAAGTTATTTTCTTTTTCGGAGGTGTTTGTTTATTAAAAACTTCGTTTTTAATAAACAAACACCTCCGAAAGAAAGAATATTGGCTGGCGAAAAAGGCCGTACACCGTCGGCCTCAGCCTTACGCTTGTGCCGAAGCTGCAGCGTAGGACTGAGGTCTTTTGAGACAGCCTCAAAAAAAAATTCGGGCTGGGAAAAACTCGTTTTATCTTTGTCAGAGCATGTTTAAAAAGAAATAAAATCTTCAATCTTTATTATGAGTGTCAACAAAGTAGATAAGAAAAACTATCATCCGGAGCCCTACTGGAGTAAAGTGGCGAACAGAATTGCTTCCCGGGAAGACAAAAATGTCATTGCCGGTGACGATGAGCCTTTTTACCGGTATAAAAGACGGAAGTTTCTGAAAATGCTCGATGAAGTGGACTTTGCCGGTAAAACGGTGTTGGAGGTCGGCCACGGGCCCGGTGGAAACTTAGCTTATCTGTATGGTAAAAAACCTAAAAAACTCGTCGGGGCAGATATCTCTCAGGATATGATCAACCTGGCTACTAAAAACCTGGAAGGGAAAGATATCGAGTTGGTTAAAACCAATGGCACTAAGCTTCCTTTCGAAGATAATACTTTCGACATCGTAATGACCGTAACCGTCCTGCAGCACAACACGAATGAGCAAATGCTGCATCAGTTAATCGGAGAGATCAGCCGGGTAGCCAAAAGTTCGGTAGTTATCTTTGAGCAAACCAATGTTCAACTCTCCGGAGATGAACTTTGTCATTGGCGCCCGGTCGAATACTACCAGAAGGTTTTTGCTGAACATGGCTTGTCTATGACGCAACACCAATTTATCAATATTTACACCAGCTACCTAGTTTGCGGGGCCATCAGAAAGGGGCTCAACCCCTCCAGTCGGGAAGAGGGTGAAAAATTAAACGCTGCCTCCTTATTGCTGGAGAATATTTTACTGCCCGTAACAAGCCTGACCGACAAACTGGTGCCGAAAAAGCATGACCTGACTAAAATGGTGTTTGAGAAGATATTATAAGGTAATTTGCCGCTCAATGGCGGCAAATTACTTTACCATTAAACCATAAACTGTGAAAAAGGACCTCCAAATTCAACTTCATTGCACTCATTTTCCAGGGAAAACCTTTGGGGAGCGGGAAAATGTTGTTTTAGCCGTACAAAAAAATCAAGAGGTAATTGATTTGACGGCGGGGGATGTAGAGAAAAAAATGTTTGAACTGCCTGTCCAGGTAAATGAAGGGAAAGATGGAACGCCTAACTTTCTGGGTCCGTATGTTTTCGGAAAAACAGGAGATAAGTTTCTTTATCTGGTATGGCTCAACAAAAAAGGGGAGGAACTGGAACGTTTTAGAAGGGCTAAGATCAAATTAAATGTGCTGAGCTGGGAACAGATAAATCAAGCCATTGAAGGGCAACAACCTTTAAAGGCCCACATCATTCTAACCGATAAAAAGGGAGAACCTATCTGTGCTTCCTTGAAGGCACCTTATATTGATTGGGGAAAAGTTTAGTAAAAATGAGTCATGCGAATCAGGTGCTAAAATGAGATGTTAAAAAAACTATTAAATCTTAAGCAAAAATTAATTTTTCACATCGACTAGCCTCCTGATTGTGGATTTGTTTGTTATGTTCCGTAGGAACGATACATCAATAGCCCCATGCTTTAGCTTGGGGACGGTAGGTAGCACCCTAATTTGTTCGCCCCAGCGGGGCAGCAAGCCCGCCCCTACAGGGCTTCAACAATGTTTATACCTTTTTTCCCCAGTCTGAAGCCTGGGGCTATAAAAAGGCCCCGCCTATGGCAGGTTTATAATCTAATTATGGTACAAATTATTTCAAAATTGAACCATCTTCTTTTATCTCTTACCCCGGATTCGCATGAGTCATGACAAATGTTCATTTTGGGATGACTCCTGTTTATTAAACTCTTTTACTTATGACTCAGGACGAAACCTTTATCAAACAAGTAATGGACCTGGCCCGCCAGGCAGCCGAGCAAAACATTGACCCTTTTGCAGCGCTTCTGGTAAAAGATGGCCAGTTATTGGCTTCCAGCCTTAACCAGTGTGTGGCTTTATCTGATCCCACCGCTCATGCCGAAATGGCCGTGATTAGCGAATACTGCCGGGAAAACGGACTGATAAGCCTGGAAGGATATACTATTTATTGCAGTGCGGAGCCTTGCGTTATGTGCAGTGGCGCCATACACTGGTCAAGGATCTCCCGGGTTGTATTTTGTATGAGCCAGGCACACTTGCAGCAGTTCAGCGGAGGCAAGCCAAAGCCCTCCTGTGAAGAAATTATTAATGTCGGTAACAAAAAAATAGAGATCGTCGGGCCGGTCTTACCGGAACTGGGTATTCAACTGTTCACTGATTTTCCTTTCAAATCCAAAAAAGACCGTCACCAGGAGCACAAAAAATAGTCAAAAACGCTTACCTCATTTTTTTCCGTAGATTTGTGTTTTAAAAACAGTGAATATCAGCGTTCATCAGCGGCTCACTTACTGACTAGCTGGGACAACTGAAGCTTTTATGTAGAAAAGAAGCAATAGCCAATGAACCAGGAAATAAACCAAAATACGAGCTCCACCGAAAAAGCCTACTCCGGCCATAAATTTACCTACACCAGCCCGCATGACTCTATGTTGAAGCGCTGGGTCATCAGTACCGTAGAGAACCTGACTGGAAGAAAATATCTCCAACAAATTTATGACGAACTCCACGAAGAGACACCCAATCCCTTCGATGTCTGGGAAAATGCCATGAATAAGTTGGATATTAAGGTCGATTATGACCACAGCCAATTAGAGAAAGCGCCCAAGTCAGGCCCGGTCATCTTTGTGGCCAATCACCCTTTTGGGGTGGTGGATGGAGCTATCATGTGCCACCTGGTTACACGGGTACGTCGCGACTACTTCCTGCTGGTTAACGAAGTGCTTTCCCGCGAACCGATCATGAAAGGCCACCTGCTTCCCGTTGATTTTCGAGGCAATGACGAAGCCTTACAGATCAACCTGCGTACGAAGGAGTTGACTACCGAACGCTTAAGACAAGGAGAGGCCCTGGCCATCTTTCCCTCAGGTGGAGTAGCGACTTCCATGAAGTTTTTTGGCGATATCCAGGAGTTTCCCTGGCGCCGTTTTATCTGTACCCGCATACATGAAACAAAGTGTACCGTGGTGCCTATTTATTTTCATGGAAAAAACAGCCGTCTGTTTCAATTTGTGAGCAAATTCAGTATGAACCTGCGTCTGGGATTGCTGCTCCATGAGATCATGAACAAGCGCGGAAAAACCATCAAAGTAGAAGTCGGTGATCCAATCGCTTACGATGAGATGGAGCAATATGAGGATAGACAGGAGTTGATTGAATTCTTGTACAAACGAACAATGGCATTGGGAGGAAAATAAATAATGTTTTTAATGAAAAAAATAGTCATACAAGGTATCCCCTACGATCAAAAGTCTTCCTTCCTGCGAGGAGCCGCCCTGGCACCGCCTATTATCCGGCAAACCTTCCACAGCGAGGCCTATAATTCTTTTGCCGAAAACGGGATCAATGTGGACTCTCCTTTCGTGGTAGATAAAGGTGATTTTAAAGTCAACGGTTTGGAGGAGATCGAGGCGGTCACAGCTGAGCATTTGAAGGAGGGCTTTCGGGTATTGACCTTAGGTGGTGATCATGCGATTACTTACCCTTTGCTAAAAGCCTATGCCGAATACTACGAGAAGATCCATATTTTACACATAGATGCCCATGGAGACTTGTACGATGTGTTTGAGGGAGATCCGTACTCGCATGCTTGCCCCTTTGCCCGCATCATGGAAAACCAACTAGCTGTCCGACTGGTGCAGGTAGGAATTCGGGCACTGAATCAACATCAGCGGGAGCAGGTAGAAAAATACCAGGTAGAAGTCATCGAAATGAACGATTTAGATGTTCATAATGTACCTTCCTTTGATCAGCCGGTTTACATTTCTATGGATATGGACGCCCTGGACCCCGCTTTTGCACCAGGGGTGTCCCATCAGGAAGCAGGAGGCCTGACCTCCCGTGAGGTAATTCGGATCATTCAAAGCGTCAAAGCTCCAATAATCGGAGCAGATATTGTAGAATTTAACCCCACTCGGGATGTGAGTGGCATAACGGCAGCGCTGGCTGCCAAATTAATGAAAGAGATTTTGTCGAAAATGCTGGAACAATAACTTATGAAAGAAGAAAATAAATATTCGATCAGCCTGAATAAATACATCAGTGATACCGGTTTCTGCTCGCGCCGCAAAGCCGATGAGATCATCAAAGATGGTCGGGTAACCATCAATGGAGAGGTGGCCCGAACAGGGAATAGGGTAGTAGAGGGCGATGCGGTATTGCTGGATGGCAAACCCCTCAAAAAGAAAGATAAAACCGTCTACCTGGCCTTCAACAAGCCCCGGGGCATCATTTGTACTACAGATCAGAATGCTAAAGACAATATCATCGACTACATCAATTATCCGCAGCGCATCTTCCCGATCGGTCGCTTAGATGTAGCTTCTGAGGGGCTCATCCTGTTAACCAACGACGGCGATGTGGTCAACAAGATCCTGCGGGCCAGCAACAATCACGAAAAGGAGTACATCGTGAGCGTCGACAAAGCCGTTACCGTCGATTTTATCCGAAGGATGGGAAATGGGGTCCCCATTTTGGATACCGTTACGAAAAAATGCGAGGTGGAGAAGATCAATACGAACGTCTTCCGCATTGTACTTACTCAGGGCCTCAATCGCCAAATCCGCCGCATGTGTGAGCATTTGGGTTATGAGGTGAAAAAGCTGAAGCGGGTACGGATCATGAATATTAAATTAGGGCGTTTGGAGTTGGGGAAATGGCGGGAGCTGCGTGAGCATGAGATAACGGAAATAAAGAAACGGGTGAAATATTCGGCCAAGTAAACAACTCAGTGTCCCCAGTGTCAAAGCAAAAAATACCCGATCATCAACAACCACAAAATCGAAAACGGAATACTCAAACTCGGCATCTGAATGGCCAGCTTGTCGTTCAAGCCCAATTGCACCGCAATGATCGACATGGCATTGTGCGAACCAATAGCCGCGCCCAGAATACAGATCTTACTCACCAGATCCAGCTCACCCAAAGAGAGCCACAACACCAGAAAGATCAAAACCGGCGCCAAAATTAACTTGTACAATTGCCCGACTAACAGATACTTCAATTCCTCTCGCTTCACCCGAATTTCTAATTGCATACCAATGGTGATCAAAACGACTACCGTGAAGGGCTCGGCCAGCACCGTCAAGACTTCTCTAACAAGCTCGGGGTGCCGGTAGCCGGCTAAGTTCAAAACAATCGATACCAGAAAAGTGATAAATGGGACAAATCGCAGCATCCGATAGATCACCACTTTTAACCCAGGACTCTTTTGTGCATGCCAAAAGCCTGTAAAAATACCAGCTGTGTTAAACACCACAAAAGTGCCGGCCAAACTCATGATTATCCCTAATATCAAGCCTTCATCCCCATAAAACAACTCAAAAATGGGGAAGCCCACAAAGGAAGTACTCCCTATTCCGGCCGTCATGATCAGCGTTCCGGTAGTCTTTCGGTCAATGTTTAAAGGTTGTTGAATGATTTTGAAAAATAGAAAGGAACCTGCATAGATGATCCAGGGACAGAGGATCAGCCACCAGTAGTTGGGCTCGAACTCAATCTCTGGCAGGTATTTGAGGGTTAATACGGGAATGAAAAAGTATATGATAAGCTGGTTCAGGGGAAGGCTATGCTCTTTTTTTACAATACCGGTCAGGCGTAGTGCCAGGCCTGAAAGGATACAAATGGTGAGTACGAGTAGGTTTAACATCCCCAAAATTTAGATTCGGTTCGTAATATATGGTAATTTAGGGATGAATTTTGATTTTATTACCGCCCCAGTACGGGCCCGTATGGGCTGATAAAGGCTGATCACTGCTGTAAGTATTAGCAACAAAATATTAGCGATAAAAAAGAAAAAATAATGAACACCATCTATACTAAAGAGCAAATCCAAAACGCACTAAGCACAAAATATAAAGACCTCTTACAATGGCTGGATCAACAGGATGAGGCTGAAATAAATGCTCAGAAGATCGAAAACAAATGGACGGCTGCCGGCCATCTGGATCATTTACTTAGGAGTACCCGACCTCTGAATATGGCTCTAAGACTACCGCTTTTTGCCATTAATATGATCGTTGGAAAGAAAAATGAACGCCCCGAACGAAACTTTGAAGAATTAGTCGCCAAATACAAAAGCAAATTGGCTGCAGGTGGAACCGCCTCCGGTCCATATGTGCCAAAGAAGATTGATTTTTCTAAAGAAAAGCTAAAACTTAAATTGAACAGAGAAGTACAAAGATTAAATGCAGCTATTGATCAATGGGAGGAAGAGAAGATGAGTACTTACCTTTTGCCTCATCCCCTTTTGGGCAAATTAACGGTACGTGAAATGCTGTTTTTTACCGTTCATCATACTCAGCATCATCTGGATATTTTGAAGGAAAAGTATTGAGTTTTTTTAGGCCGCCCCAGTACGGGTCCGTATGGGCTGATAAACGCAGATTTTTGCTGGTTCCCGCTGTTTGATTTTCTTAGCTTGATGTTTAAACAAACCAAACAGCGACCCCCGCTGGTGGAGGTCTCCGACCGCCTCACCCATTACCGACCAGTTTCCTAACTGGTTGGAGCATGTATTGGATGAATACCAGCAGGAGGATACAAAGCTTTTTGACTGCATCCGTTGGTCGACCTATTTTCCCGTAGTCTCCCGACTGCTGTGGCTTAAAAAGACATTCAGATTCAAATTGCATTAACTAAAAGGAGTAGTTAAACTCTTTTGTTTTCTCTAAAATATAGCTCAACCAGTTTGGAAACTGGTTGTAAATAGGTAAGGCAGTCGGAGACTGCCACCAACGGACATTTACTGCTATGAATCATTAAAATTGATAACAATGCAATGGAAAAAAATATCTTACTATGAACTATGTTAAACCTGCCCCAGCACATACAACTGCTCCAAAGTCGGATTCTCGCTTCCGCCCTCGGGCTCAAGGGTAATCGCAAAGGCTGCAGACGAGCCACTTATTTGAGTCTCAAAAATCTTATCATCGCTTTCAGAGAAACCTTCCAGCAGGCCTGCATCATGGGGAGTGAGTGGTTGTAGAGAGGATAAGCGCCACAGCTGGTACACCTGGCCTTCCGGAGGTTCAGGTAATTGAGACGCATCGATATAGGCGATTTGATTTTCTTCGTTCCAGAAAACGCGAACCTGCCTGTCTTCGCTAAGGTTGGCACCCGTGCCGGCCAAAGTCACCGTTTGGGTACTTTCATTTCGGAGGTTAGCAAGAAAACCTTGCTTTTGATCATATCGGGCCTGCAGGCGGTCGAAGTTATCAGAAAGGACTTGATCCTGTATCTGCAGATCAGTCAGTTCCTGCTCAGTTTGCTGAAGTTGTTGGTATTGGATAAAGTTAAGGGCCAGGCTGGCTAGGAATAGAATGGAAGCGGCCACAGCCATCCAACGCCAGCGCTGGGAAGGCAAAGGACGAACGGTCGCTTCTTCTTTTTTGGCATCAGTAAGCAGCACCTTTTTACCGGAGGCCAGAATCTGCTTCTGGGTCGAAGGTGAGATTTCAGGTGCATGCGCTTCCGCAAATGCCATAAAGGCCGCCTCGATGCGTTCTACTTCTTCTTTGAGCTCGGCAGACTGCTCGACCTGGCGGCTTACCTCCTCCATCTGCTCGGGAGGAAGAGCCCCCGAAACATAGAGTTCCAAAATTCCGCTTGTGATGTCTATTTTGTCCATAGCTCAGCTCAACAGATTCTTTAAAAATTTGATAGCTGTTCGTGCTCTCGTCTTTACAGTACCAAGGGGCAGATCCAAATATTCGGCTGCTTCTGACTGACTGTATCCTTGAAAATACAACAAATCGATGATCTTCACATATTTTGTATTTAGCTTCCGGATCACCTCTTTAATGCCGATATGATCAACATTCAGGTCTATCCGATTAGCCTTTTCAATCACAGATACGTGATTATCCAGTGAATCGGTTTTTTCGTTTTTCCGAAAAGCCTTTTTTCTCGTTGCATCGATGGCCGAATTCCTCGCAATCATCATCATCCAGGTAAATAACCGGCCTTTCTTCGGATCATAGGTGTCAATCCCATTCCAGATTTTGAGAAAACACTCTTGCAATTGCTCTTCCGCCAGTTTTTTATCCCCCAGCAACCTGAAAATTACGCCAAATAAAGCCAGGCTGTATTTATCATACAGCAGGGACAAGGCAGATTCGTCTCTTTTCTGCAAAAGAGCTACCAGTTCGTCCTGATCAATATTGGTGGCTTTTTTTGACATGGTAATAATTGAGTATAAGTGATGGGGTTGTGTGAAAAGGTCGTCGGGCGACGGCCTTTTCACGCAACCCCATCACTTATATTGCTTCAGGCCTAAGATATGATTTTTTTCATTAAAAAATAATTTTTTAAACAGCTGATTATCAATAGATTGTGTTTGTGTCTTTTTTGTGTCTCAAAAAAAAATAAAAAAAATAAATCCGATTGGCCCAAAGCTGTCGTACCTACTATCAAACAACAATAATTGATTAACCAAAAAATTAATTCAATGAAATTTTTCAAATCAAAAGCATTATGGTTAGTAGGCTGCCTCGCAATAGCAGGCGTATTTGTAGCTGCGGACCATATCGATGCACCTGCTGTTTCAGGAGGTCCTACCGACATTACTGACCTTTATGTATTCCAGAGTCCGGAGAATAGCAACAACCTCGTTTTTGCGGCCAATATTCAAGGCTTACTAGATCCGGTTACTTCCGCGACCGCCACATTTGATCCTAATTCAATGCTTGAATTCAACATCGACAACGACGGAGACAATGTAGAAGATCTGGTCATTCAGTGTTTTTATGAAAACGATCAGTTGTGGGTATATGGCCCGGCAGCGCCGAAAACGGTAGGCACTCAGAGTCGCCCGATTACAGATGCCGACAACATCAGCACCAGTATTACTGCTTACAACAGCACACCATCTATTGCGCAAGGAAACGGTATGAAAGCCTTTGCAGGTCCAAGAGACGATCCCTTCTTTTTCGACTTCACTCAGTACACCGCCATTCTGGATGGAAATGCCACTGGATTTAATAATCCTGGAAACGACACCTTCGCAGGTACCAATGTTTTATCTACGGTTGTAGAAGTTCCTAAAAGTATGCTGGGCGGATCCGGTACTCTTAATGTTTGGGTGGAAGCCAAACGCAAGTAAGCACCTCTAAATTCTTTTTTCCTTAAAACTTAAAAACTGAAATAATGATAAACTGCATAAAGTTTAAGGGCCTATCCTATGCCCTGATTCTAACCATTACCTTATTGGGTTTTTCCTGCGACAAAGACGAAATGGATAAGGCCGGACCCGACCCGGATGCTGTCTATATTCAGGAAGATCAAACAGCCCGCCCGGCGATCAATACGGTATTCAATGCCACTTCGGCTGATAAAAATATGTTTAACGTCACGCCTCCGAGCCAGCAGTCAGCAGCCTTCGCAACTGACTTCACCAGCAGATTAAATGCACTGAATCCCGGCTATACACAAAATGCCCTGGGCTTGGACGACGCTACCTTTACAGGCTTACTGGCCACCGATGTACTCAATGTGTCGACAACCGGGACAACTACTTTCTTCGACGGTACGAACGTGCTGACCGGCCGAACCTTAAGCGATGATGTGATTGATGTAGAATTGCTGCTCATTTTCGGAGGCGCCGATGGCATGGCCAATCCCGGACTGACCAGCGACAATGTCAGCTCTAACGATAAAGCTTTTTCCAGTACATTTCCATATTTGGCATCTCCCCACTAGTTAGGTGTATGGGCGCCTTGGGTGCCCATCCCTTCCTAGGGCTGTTGGCCACCAGGAAGTCCATTAGCTTGATTTTGGGCGAAAAATTTTCGCCCAAAATCAAGCAATAGAAATCTTCTCGGGTGAACTTAAGGCCGATAGGTCTTAAGTTCACCCAGAGAATTGGATGTTAATTGTTGTGTACACGGAGGTACTCCCGTGTAAGTCGGGGTGCCTCCTTTTAACATCCATCTCAATCAAAAACTATCCAATACTATGACACACAATAATAATATCCTAAAAATAATAGCCTTCGCATTTTTTAGCATAAGTGCTTTATGCTTCATTGCACTTACCAATAAATTCCAACTGGTAAAAAAGGCCGACATCCAGGTTTTTCTCACAGAACCTTCACAAAACATTCAATACAACGCCCATCGCATTCAGGCACAGCTTGACTTTTGGGAGAAAAAGTTACGTGAACAATCTAACAGCAGTATTTATAAACTAAAGACCGCCGTTTTATTATCCGAACAGTTTAAGCAGACGGGAGACATTCAAATGATCCATCGGTCGGATAGTTTACTCACTTCTGTTTTAGATCAGCCATCTATTCGCCACGCTCCATATTATCGGGCGCTAAGCGCCAATGCCGTTACCAAACATCAATTCAAAGAAGCACTTGACTATGCGGACAAAAGCCTGGAATCCGCACGTTATCCGGAACAATCACAACTGATGCGATTTGATGCCCTCATGGAATTAGGAGAGGCAGAAAAGGCCCGGACCATATTAAAGGATGTTCAGACACAAGATTCCTTCGGTTTTGTCATCAGAAAATCTAAACTGCTGGATCATGACGGTGATCTGGATGCAGCCATCCAAAGGATGGAAGAGGCCGCCCAGTGGTGCCGGGAAAGACAGAACAAACCTCTGTTGGCTTGGAGCATGAGTAACCTCGGAGATATGTATGGGCATGCCGGGCGTATTCAGGATTCGTACCAGGCTTATCAGGATGTACTTCAACTAGATCCGACCTATACGCACGCTTTGAAAGGTATTGCCTGGATTGCTTATGCTAAGGACAAAAATATAGTGCTGGCAAGAAGCATTATTGAGTCCATAAAAGAAAAAAAGCACAGCCCTGACCTATTACTGCTGCTTGCTGAATTAGCTGCTTTTGAAGGTATGGAAAAAAAAGCGGAAGCCTTAGAAAAGGAGTTCATCGCATCCGTCAGCAAAACCGCTTATGGGAATATGTACGACCGCTACCTGGCCGAAATGTATTTAGACCACCCTATGGAATGGCACAGGGCCAAATTTTACATAGAAAAAGAGCTGGCCAACCGCCCCTCTGCCGCATCCTATGTTTTATGGGCAGATTATCAACTGAAAAATGGCCGGCAAGAGGAGGCTATTCGAACAGTCGAAGAAAAAGTGGTTGGAAAAACCTTTGAACCGGCCGTCCTGTATCGGGTAGGAAATATTTATAAAAATGCCGGTATGCCGGATAAAGCTAAGGTCTATTTGGAGGATGCTGCTAATGCGAGCTTTGAGCTAGGACCTTTAACATCTAAAAGTATCGACGAAGCACTTAAAGAAGTTACTTTTGCGCTGAAAAATTAAAACCAAATTCAATGATCATCCGCACAACAATTATCACTTTTTCATTCATTTTTGGGATGCTTTCTTCCCTGAAGGCCATCGAAGGCTTTGTTTCGAATAAACAGGGAGAAAGTATTTCAGATGTTTATGTACTCAATATTTCTAATGACACCCATGCCCATACCGGTCCGAACGGCCTGTTTAGGCTGACGAGCGTTCAGGCAGGCGATACCTTACTGTTTCGCCACCTAGGATACGAACGCTTTCTACATGTTGTTCAGTCCGAAGAGCTGGATCGGCAACTACAGATCGTGCTGCAAGAGATGGAGATCCAGCTCGATCAGGTGGTCGTGTCCAATGAAATGAAAGCCTTAAATGTATTGACCGATATCGACCTGAGCACTAATCCGGTTGACAATTCACAGGAATTACTTCAGAACCTTCCCGGCCTCTTCATCGGCCAACATGCTGGTGGTGGAAAGGCCGAGCAAATCTTCTTGCGTGGCTTCGACATCGACCATGGTACCGACCTCCGCATCAGCGTGGATGGCTTGCCGGTTAACATGGTCTCTCATGCACACGGACAAGGATATTCGGATTTGCATTTTATCATTCCAGAAACCGTCGAGAACATTGATTTTGACAAGGGACCTTATACTGCTGATAAAGGCAATTTCGCTACGGCGGGTTATGTAGACTTTAAGTTAAAAGACCGCCTCGACAGAAGCTCTGTAGGGGTAGAATACGGCCAGTTTAATTCCCTGCGCACCACCGCGCTACTCGACCTTAGCGGTAACAGCAATGATCATCAGGCTTATATTGCCGGAGCTTACACGCTCACCGACGGGCCGTTTGAGTCGCCTCAAGGTTTTCACCGCTTGAACGTCATGGGAAAATATACGGCCAGACTGAATCAGTTGGACAAGGTATCCATAATGGCTTCGCACTTCAACAGTCGCTGGGACGCCTCCGGTCAAATTCCGGTACGGGCGGTCGAATCCGGCCTGATTGATCGGTTCGGGGCAATTGATGATACGGAAGGTGGGCAAACGAGCCGTACCAATATCCTCCTGCAGCATACTCGTTTTGTGGATAACCAAACAAGCTGGAACAGTCGTTTTTTTTACTCGAAATACGAATTTGAATTATACAGCAACTTCACCTTTTTTCTCAACAATCCTGAGCAAGGAGACCAGATCCGCCAATACGAAAACCGGGATCTGTTCGGCCTGGAAAGTGTTCTGAATAAGCAGTTGTTTTGGGGGAATTCGGAAGTTTATCTACAAGCAGGAGCCGGCTTCCGGTACGATCAAGTGATGGATAATGAGTTGTCCCGTACGCTTTATAGGCGAACAACTCTTGAAAATCTTTCGCTTGGGCAGGTTGACGAATCCAATATATACGGTTTTGTCAGCACGGAAATTGACCTCGGCCGCTGGCTGATCAACCCCGGTCTGCGCCTCGATTACTTCAATTTCGGATATACCAACGATCTGGACAGCCTGTACAATGCCGATTTTATCAGCGACGCGATTATCAGCCCCAAACTAAATGTATCCTATAGCCCAAATGCTCAATGGCAACTGTTCGCCAAAGCCGGTATGGGCTTTCATTCCAATGATAGCAGAGTAGTGGTGGCCAGAGGTGGGAATCAAACCTTGCCAGGTGCTTTTGGGGCAGATATCGGAGCGGTGTGGAAGCCTTCGAGTTCCCTGATTATTAATACAGCGCTGTGGCACCTTTTTCTTGAACAGGAATTCGTGTATGTAGGCGATGAAGCCATTGTGGAGCCAAGCGGTAGAACTCGCAGGATGGGTGTCGATTTTGGTATGCGCTATCAGCCTGTTAAGTGGTTGTTTTTTAATACAGACCTGACCTATACCTATGCTCGCAGCATAGACGATCCGGAAGGAGCTAACCTGATTCCCCTAGCTCCGGATTTTACGGCTACGGGAGGTGTTCAGATAAAGCACCCGTCTGGTTTTTCCGGAGGACTTCGTTTTCGCTACCTGGATGACCGCCCCGCTAATGAGGATAACAGCATCGTTGCAGAGGGCTATTTTGTGACGGACCTGAACATGAATTATACTTTTGATAAAATTACGGTAGGTTTTGACATCCAGAACCTCTTCAACACAGAGTGGAACGAAACGCAATTTGCGACTGAATCGAGATTGATGAATGAACTAGAGTCGGTAGAAGAGATTCATTTTACACCAGGAGTACCGTTTTTTGCGAAAGCTAAGATTACAGTTGAATTTTAAGAGAACGGCCGAACGGCCGCTCTCTTAAAGTCTAATTGTTTGTCCCAGGTAAATTTTCAGGCATCTCCTCCTGCCAGGGCGTCGGCAATGCCGGGCCTGGCTCAGGGGCTACCTGCGAGAGGTCATCTGCCTTGTACAACCTGCCGTTGATCATTACATGTTCAATGGCAGTTGTATTGTTGAGATCTTGTAGGGGGTCTTTATCCAAGATCAGCAAGTCGGCCAGTTTGCCTGTTTCCAGTGTGCCCAGGTCCCTTTCCAGGCCGATTGCCATCGCTCCGTGGATGGTAGCTACTCTGAGCGCTTCGTGATTGCTGAGTCCACCGGAGGCAACCGCCCAGAGCTCCCAGTGATAGCCGAGTCCCTGCAACTGTCCATGTGAGCCTACACCGGCTATACCACCCGCATCATAAACGTCTTTTACAACTTCTGCCAGTTTCTGGAACACATGTTCCTGGTCATGAAACCAACCGCCAGGCCCTGGTCCGGGCCCCTGGCCGCGGCGCAGGGTTTTGCCATCTAATTCATCATGCGGCGTAAAGTGTTGCAACTTAGCATCGTCATGAGGATTTTGACGGGTGTAGAAGTAGTTTTCTCCCCAGGGCCCTCCATAGGCTACTAAAAGGGTAGGAGTGTAAGCAGTTTGAGATTCGGCCACTAACTTAATGGCATCATTATATAACGGAAAAACGGGGAAAGAGTGCTCATGCCCTGGGTATCCGTCAATAATTTGTGTCAGGTTCTGTTTGAAGTTCAGAGAACCTTCAGTAGTAGGCATGATTTGCTTTTCCTTGCAAGCCATGATGATCCACTGCCGCTGCTGGCGATAACCGGCCACATACATCTTCAATGTTTTGGTATCGTAATAATCGGAATACCGTCCAACCAATTTCCGGGCATGGTCCAGGCTTTTTACCTGCTCCTGCCAGAACATACCCGGGCCTGTTGAATATATGCGCGGCCCTACAATTTGGCCGGCTCTGACCCGGTCTTCATAGGATAAAACATCGGTTGTGCTGGTTTGAGGGTCACGGGTTGTGGTAACCCCGTAGGCCAGATTGGCAGCGTACGCCCACAGGTCATCCTTGTGAATGTTGTAGGTGGGGCGCAGGTGAGCATGTGTGTCCACAAAACCGGGGATGACCACTTTCCCTCTCGCATCTATACGTGTAGCGCCATCCGGAATGGGCACCCGACCGTAACGGCCAATCGCCTCAATGCGGTTGTTCCGAATCACAATGTCGGAGCGGTCAATGATCTCCATTCCATTCATCGTGACCGCTTTTGCCCCGCGAATAACAATCACCCCCTGTGGAATATCTCGCTGTGCTTTAACTTCTATGCGGGTTTCTACCGGCTCATACGTCTTTTTCTCTTTTTTATCCTCTTCACTCAGATTGTTCTCAAAAGTCTCCGCTGCATTTAGATCATAAACGACATGCGCATTGCCGATCGACCAGTGTACCTTTCGTGCATCCCATCCCCAGGAAGGGAATTCTCCGCCGATATCACTTAATTTCTTAGCAGGAAAAGTGGCATTAGATGGGTTAGAAACATTAATGGTCGGCGCTTCATCACTTATCTGCGGCACAGTTAGGAGGTAAAAATCCTTATATACCTGTGCAATAGCCTGATCGCCCTTTGGAGCCATTATAATAGCATCGGCCCTCAGTGGAGACCGGCTGCCGGGAGGAGTCGATCCCGTTACTTTCAGGTGAAAGCGTTCATCCGTACCATCCCAGCGAATGGAGGACAGACCATTACTACCGCTATAGAGATAAATTCGATCTCCATTTTCGGTAAAATGGGGCAGGCTTCGGCCGTAAGACCGATCTATCAGGGTAGCAGATCCACTATTTTGCGGAACCCATATTATTTCGACGCCTGTGCCGGGCGCGCCACGCGCGATGGCATTTTTGAAGTTTTGAGCAGGGCCTTTTAGAGCGACAACCCGATTGCCGTCGGGCGACCAAACGGGCTGCTCGTACAGAGCGGCTTCTGTAGTCAGTTGGGTGGCTTGTCCGCCGGAACTACGTACCTTATATAGATGGCCTCCTTCAGATTCAGACCAGGTGGTGAAGGCAATCCAGTTCCCATCAGCTGACCAGGTTGGCTGGGCTTCATTGAGGTTAAGGTTGGTTAGTCGAGTAGGTGTGCCGTCCGGATAATCCATTACGTACAGCCTGTCAAGTGCAGCAAAGGCCAGCTTAGAACCATCTGGAGAAGGGACAGCATCGCGTATTTGTTTAACTACAAATTCAGGAGTGTCTTCAATGGGGTATTCAAAATCAAGTTCAGGGCCCAATTCGACTTCTGTATCTACCTGGAAAGGGATTTCTACCGCAGCTCCTCCATTGACAGGGATGCGCCAAATTTTCCCATTGTAAGAAGCGACCAGTTCACTGCCGTTGGGCGTGAAGCTCATTCCGTTAAGGGCATCACGGGTACCTCGGCTTTCCTGATCGTCGTGCTGGACGGGATAAGCCAGCCATCGGTCATTACCCGAAGCGAGGTCACGAATGCGAAGGCCTGTTTCGCCATCGAAGCGCGTGCCGTACACCAATTTTTTTCCATCCGGAGAAAGAGTCGGGCGAATGGCAGAGCCCTGCCGGAAGGTCATGGTCTCTCTTTTACCAGTTTCCCGGTCGTAACGAGCAATCTGATATTGAGGGAAAATGGCATTGTACTGCCAGTCGCCCTGGCGCTGGGCAAACCAGATGTATCGGCTGTCGGAGCCAAAGGCGGCACCGGTCATTTTGAGATTGCCGGGGTCTTTCATTAATTCTACTCCCTTGCCGCCATCAACGTGGTACATCCACAGTTTGAGGGTTCCGGAACGCATACCCGCCTTAGAGGCGATGATGTATTTGCCGTCGGGGGTCCATTCGGGAGATTGATAGCGATCAGTTTTTCCTTTTGTCAGGGCCTTTTTCTCTTTGCTTTCGAGTTCAATAAGCCAAATGCCTTCGCCGCCGCCTTCATCGGAGGTGTACACCAATTTTTTTCCATCAGGGCTAAAGCGAGGCTGTCCGTCGAACTGCATACCGGATGTCAGTTGAGTCGCCTGTCCGCCACCAAAAGGCATCGTATACAGGTCGCCCAGAAAGTCAAAGGCGATGGTTTGGCCATCCGGACTGACATCCAGGCTAAGCCAGGATGCCTCGTTGGTTGAGATCTGGACGGTCCTTCCAGCTTCGAGCGGCAGATCTTTTTTTTCTTTTTTTGTTGTGTCGGGTGATTCCTGCTCGGTGTCTTGCGCATGCATCGGAAGGGAGCACACCATAGCCAGCAAGAGCAGGTACAGGGTGTAATGTTTGATCATGTTTTGAAAATTAGGTGAAGAATGAAGTGGAAAATACGGAAATAATGGTAGAAGATAGCAGGATGAGCCCAGACAAAAAAGTCCTTCGGCCTTTTCACACAACCAATAATATATTTTTTGGAGGTGGTTTAAAGAAAAAAACGAAGTTTTTTTCTTTAAACCACCTCCAAAACAAAATTATCTGGGGTGGGTAAAAACGAGGAACGAGTTTTTACACAACCCCATGTCTGATTTGGCAGGAAATGTTTTCACTGTAAATTGTTGATAACCAAAAGGAATTGATTTTTTAGGGGGACATGACATGTCTAGATATGACATGTCTTGAATGTCCCGAACAATAATTACCTTTGGGCATTTAATAAACAGCCGAATAAACAACTATCACAAAAGCCGTAACCATCTAATGAAGTACTTCCTTTTGGTTCTCACTCTAATCTTAGGGCTTTTTGCTTCTGCCATACAGGCCCAGGATTCTCTTTCACAGATAGAAGAGCCTAGAAAATTTATCGAAAAAAGTAGTTTAATCGTACTTCCTCTGGCCTTTTATACCCCCGAAACACGTTTTGGAGGGGGAGTGGGAGGTTTGTTTGCCTTCCGATTTGGTAACGAACCGAAAGAGTCGAGGCCTTCGCAAATAGAATTGGGCCTGGCCTACACCCAAAACCGTCAGGTACTGCTTTATCTGCCCTTTTTTATTTACTCCGACAACGAGCGTTGGTTTTATTCCGGTGAGCTGGGCTATTACCGCTACGCTTATCAATACTTCGGCATCGGAAATGATACACCTCAGGAAGGCGAAATCTATCAGGCTAACTATCCAAGAGTACGTATGAACGTGCAGCGCAGGCTGGGATCCTCGGTATATATAGGGCTGCGTTATTGGTTTGATGATTATCGGATTTCTGAAAAAGAGGATCTGGGATTGCTGGCTACTACGGATATTATTGGAGGCAATGGAGGTGTGGTGTCAGGGATGGGGGTTGTGGCTGATTGGGATACGCGGGATGAAGTATTTTTCCCAACAAAAGGTCGTTGGATAAAATTTTCTACCTTCTTTAACCGTAAATCTTTGGGGAGTGACTTCAACTTCTCTCGTTTTGCCATTGATGGGAGCGAGTATGTACCTATTGGAAAAAAAAATGTGCTTGCTTTAAACGGATATGTTGATTTCCTTTCCGGTGACGTGCCTTTCCAGCAACTTGCTTTGATCGGGGGCCCTAGAAAAATGCGGGGCTATTTCGAAGGTAGGTTCCGTGACAAAAATCTTTGGATGTTTCAGGCCGAATATCGCTGGCCGATCAAAGGAATTTTTGGAATGACCTTTTTTGCGAATGCTGCGAGTGTGGCGCCTGACCTCAATACCTTACTCTCGGAGCAGGTTCATTTTGCAGGAGGCCTTGGACTACGGATTCGTTTAAGTAAAGAGGATAAGGTCAACCTGAGAATAGACCTGGGTATTAATGAGGAAGGGCAGGTGTTTCCTTATTTCACAGTGGGGGAGGCGTTTTAGGAAGGTCGAGGGTCGAAGGCCGAAGGATGAGGGTCGAGCGATGAAATCCATTTTCCTAATAATCCTCGTATATTCATTTTTACCAAATTAGAATATACAATGACTATTTCCCTGATCATACCCACCTTGAATGAAGAAAAAAGGATTAAAAAATTATTGTTATACTTAAAAGGACTGCCCCACCAGAGATTGCTTAAAGAGATCATTGTTTGTGATGGCGGCAGTGAAGATCAAACGCTTAGAGAGGCCGGTCGGGTTCCTGGAATAAAGGTGCTGGTAGCTCCTGCCAGAGGGCGGGCCGTACAGATGAATTTCGCAGCTGAACATGCCGAAGGCGAGGTACTGTATTTTGTACACGCTGACGTCTTTCCTCCTTCTACTTGCCTTTCCGATATCATGAGAGCCTTAAAAGAAGGGCATAAAATGGGATGCTTCCAGTGCAGGTACACTGAAGAATCCCAAATGATGCAACTTAATGCCCAGTTGACTAAGCTAAACTGGATAGCGGCAGGCGGAGGAGACCAGACTTTCTTTATCACCAGAGAAGCCTTTGACCAAATAAGAGGATTCGACAGCAGCTTGCCGATTATGGAGGACTTTGATCTGGTATGGCGGGCCAAAAAGCATTGGCCCTTGCATGTGGTTTCTTCAGAAGCTCTGGTATCGGCCCGGAAATATAAAAATAATAGCTACCTTAAGGTTCAGCTTACCAATGCTATGGTGTTTTTACTATTTCGCTGGGGAGCTAATCCGGAAAAATTATCGAAGATGTATAAAAAAATACTTAAGCTCTAATCCCAAAACAACTATTGCCCATGGATCTCATATCCATTAGAAAAGAAATGAAGGAAAGAATGGCGCTCGGCCTCAATTATGGTATTCAGGCCGTAGAGGAAATCATTGCACCGGAATCCATCCACTCCAATGAAATTATTAACTACAAAAGCCAATATAATGACCTCAATCGGATAGCCAGCCAAAATATTCTGGACTACGCTCAGATTGAAATGGGACTGAATAAGATCCGTATGGGTTTGATAGACTTGATCGACCGACTGGAGATGGAGGACCTTAGGGACCGGCAAGAGCTTCCCGAAGTTCAGAACCGGGATTTACAATACCGCAAAAACAATTTTTTTCAATTATTAGACATCCATTTTGTCAATCTTAACCAGATTAAAGTGGAACTGACTTATAGTGCAGGCAGTGCAAAAGAAATTGATCTGAAAACAGGAAGGGAAGCCATGGACTACATTTATGATCACTATATGCGATTTCCAGTGAAGGACCGGAAATTGGATATCGTTGGACAGTCTGTGATTAACTATGTCCAGGATTTTTTCGAAAAATATACCAGGTTGGAAGTCTATATGAAAACAGTTGGCTTCATTCTGGAGTATATTAAGGAGGATAAAGTAGAACAGCATTTTTTCAAAGGTGTTTTCAAATCTATCCTATCTACCCCTGAGATGGTACTTATCTTTTATTGTGCGCTGAGTGATACTATTCCAGGCTTCAAAAAGACGATTTCGAGCTCCGGATTTATAGATGAGACGATACAGCCTTTTTTGATGTCAAAGGATCATCTGGCCTTGCTCAACTAATAGATTAGACGTGTTTTCCCCCCAACTTATCGATTTTTTTCTAGGGTAATCCCCGGATTTACCCTACCTTAAAGACTTGAATGCAGTAAAAATAAGGGCTCAGAGAACGCCCTTTTACTTTTACTGTTTTTACATTTTTTAACCAAAAAATTAAATGATATGGCTTTTACTATAGCATTGGTGGTTATCGTGCTTATTGGATTGTATGGAGTCAGTATTTACAATAAGCTGGTCAAGTTTAAGAATCAGGTACCGGAGGCATGGAGTGGGATCGACGTACAACTGAAACGGCGATATGACCTGATCCCGAATTTGATCAATACGGTGAAGGGATATGCGAAGCACGAAAAAGAAACCCTGGAGAATGTGATCAGTCTTCGAAATTCAGCCCTGGCTGTGCCCTCAGGCAATGTGAATGATCAGGCCCAGGCTGAAAATGCTTTGAGCAGTGCCCTGAAATCCGTTTTTGCCCTGGCAGAAAATTATCCCGACCTGAAGGCCAACCAGAACTTTGCAGAATTACAAAAAGCCCTGTTCGACGTAGAAGATAATATTCAAAGGGCCCGTCGTTATTACAATGCTGTTGTTCGGGATAACAATACCTATGTGGAAACTTTCCCTTCCATGATCGTGGCTAAAATGGCTAATTTCGAGAAATATCCGTTTTTCGAGATTAATTTGGAAGAACGCAAAAACGTTACTGTCGAATTTTAGTATCAAAACCCTGAAAAACAATGAACAACCCACTCTTCCCGCCGAAATTACTGGCGATAGCGCTTTTACTAGCGCTTCCACAGTTTTTAAAGGCGGAGTATTTTATTATTAATAACTACCATATCCTTGTTACATTAACCAATGGCCAGACCTTTCAGGTGACTGAAACCATTGACGTTACCTTTAGCATGGAACGTCATGGAATCTACCGGGATATTCCTCTTTGCTACAATACTGTTGATGGAAAACGGAACCGGGTTCTGTTATCTGACGTCAGAGTAGATGGGTTTAAGCAGAAGCTGAGCCGTACGGATTGTAACCTGAATATCCGGATCGGGGATCCGGATATTTACGTAGATGGAGAGCAAAGGTACGTGATCCACTATACCGTTGATCATGGCTATTTATATGAAGAAAACCATACTGAGTTTTACTGGAACCTGATCGGGGAACGCTGGACGGTACCGATCCTGAATGCCCGTTTTGAGATCCGTTTGCCGGAGGGCGTCACAATAAGCGAAGAGGATATCCAGGGCTATGCCGGACTGGCGGGTACGCAGCAGCAAAACCTGACTTATCTGTATAACCCTTCCAGGAATATCATTACCGGCGAAACGACCCAAATGCTTAAAGCCGGTTACGCTCTGACGATGGCCGTACGCCTGCCTAAGGAGTCGATTATTCAGCCCGGGAAGTACGAATACGTAATGCGTCGGTATGGCCTAATTGGCATTCCTATCGCCTTGTTTTTGGCCGCACTGGGCGTTTTTGCCCGTTTCGGATGGGATAAACCAGTCATTAAAATGGTGGAGTTTTTTCCTCCTGAAGAATTGACCCCTTCAGAAGCCGGCGCTTTTATAGATGACCGATCGGATAACAGGGACCTGATTGCCCTCATCCCGTATTGGGGTGCGCAAGGCCTTCTTCGAATGGAGGAGAACGAAGAAAAAATGTGGATAGGCAAGAAAAAAGATCACGAATTGGTCAAATTAGCCGATCTGCCTTCTGATAGGCCTAAATATGAACACACTATCTTTGATGGCCTTTTTGGGCTACGTGACCGGGTGTCGATGAAGGAACTGCAAAATAAGTTTTATACCACGATGGCTACGGCCAAAATACAATTGCGGACTCAAATGATGGGGAAGGACTTGTATACGAAAGGATCTCTGAGATGGAATAAGCTGTTCCCTTGGTTCATATTCGGATCTTTTGTCGGGATGATAGTGGCGGTTGTGATTAATAAAGCTTTCCTGATTGCAGGTTTTTTGCCGCTTTTTTTCATTACAATCATACTTCAGCAGTTTATGCTGCGCAAAAATGCAGCAGGACGAGAATTATATCAAAAAGTATATGGCTTTAAATTGTTTATGCAACGGGCTGAACAAGACCGACTAAAATATTTAATCGAACAGGATCCGGAGTATTTTGACAAAACGCTTCCTTATGCAGTGGCCTATGGTTTGACTAAAAAGTGGACCCAAAAGTTCAATGGCCTCTTCAGTGAACCCCCCCGTTGGTATGCTCATCATGGTACTGCTTACGGAAGGTCCTTTGAATCCTTTTCCTCAGGGTTTAGTTCCAACATCAATACCGTTCAATCTGCTTTTAGCAGCAGCCCTTCCAGTTCGGGCGGCGGCTCTTCAGGCGGCGGCGGTGGCGGTGGCGGCGGCGGCAGTTGGTAAAAAAGAAGGCAATGACTAATATCATTGCCTTTTTTGCTTTAAAAATGCTACTTAGCGATGCAAAAAAGCGCATTTTTTTGAAGGATGGATTGAGCTATTTTTTAGATTTATTTAACTGATTATCAGTGCTTTAGTTGTGTTGAATGGGCTAACCGGCCCCAGGGTGTTCATCCCTTCATATACCTTCCTCGTCGTTTATCCAGCCAATTTAAATCGATCATGCAGTCCGTTTCGTCGAGCACATCCATTTGTAGGTTGACGATCCGGTGACTTTCGCCGAAATTTGTAGTGTATTCAATTGGAAAATTATTAAACACTGACCATGAAAAACTTAAAATTGAAATCCTTATTAGTTGTTTTGTTATCCTTAGTCACCTTAGGGGTTCAGGCACAACAGGATCCTGATCCACTTTCTACTAGTACAACGGACAAGGTAGAAGTTACTTATCAGGATTATCTGAAGATGCAGGATGACTATTTAAAAGGAAAAGTAAGTAAGGAAAAATTGTTGAAGGTATTTAACCAACTGACTGAAGAGTGGGATGAGTTGTGCAATCCTCAACACGAGCGTGTAGTACCTAAAACGAACAATGAGGTGACTGCTACTCCTGAACCTGTGTTTCTGAATGGTTTTGCCTTGAAATTAAATGATACAAAAAATAAGGACCTGGCTAAGAACTAGGCCGGAAATAATGTATTCAGGCAATATTTTATATTCAAAGAAAATGCACAGAAAATTGGAAGGTTATTTTTGTCTCTTTTCGAAAAAAATTGAACGCCCTTTTACAAAAAACCAAATGACCAAAATTACAGCTCCTACCATAAGAAAAACGTACAGCAAATTGGCTTGTATTTGTTCTAAATAATCCAAAGCTAATTCTGAAAAAAAGTATCCCAGGCTTGCAAAACAACCTACCCAAACGATGTTACCCAAAACACTGTAAAAAATAAACTGACGAATGCTGACACTGCTGAACCCAAACAAGATGGGCAGAATAAAGCGAAATCCATACATAAAGCGATAAGTAAGCAGCAAAAGCTGTTTCCTTTTATTCATAAGACGGTCCATCTTTTCAAACTGGGGGCTTAGTTTTGGATGGTTAGTTATGTACTTCCGTCCGTTTTTCCGACCGATAAAAAAACAGGCCCAGTCCGTTACCAGAGTCCCTAATGAAAACATTCCGATAACCAGGGGAAGGTTCAGATACCCTAATCTGGCCAGCTGAATAAAGGTGATCAAAACGATCTCACCTTCCATTACCGCTCCGATGAAGACCCCCAGGTAGCCTAATGATTGTAACCACTCCAAATTGATTGTTTTTTTGTGTTCTGGTGTTCAAGGTAGGGTGTTTTCAAGATAATAGCATAGTTTGTTTGATAAAACCTCTGTTAACTTCTATATCCAGCTCACTACCTACTCCTCAAATCATTCAAGATTCGAAAAGACAAATTGAGGTCCTGCTGGGCGACTATAATGGTAAATTCGTTAGAGGTGGAGATCAGCTCAATAAGATTGATACCCTGGTAGGCCAGTTCTTTTAGGATGTAATAATAAACCCCATACAAGCTTCGGTTTTCCGTAGGTAAAAGGAGGGTAATAGAAGAGAGCTTTTCTCTTTTATTTAACAGGAGTTCTTCCCGGAAGAGATCTTCTGTGAAAGCAACAAACTGCTCACCAATAATGATGGTGGTTTCTGACACCCCCTGGGAAAAGGTACAAAAGCCTTTAGGGAATCTCCGGATATGATCCAGTAAATGTACCTGCTTCTCCATGAGGGTAGGTGAATTCCGAAAATTGTAGGCATTTAAGTTAGAGCGTACGCTGATATCGTTGAGTTTTTCAAAAAATTCCTGTAGTGATTTCTCGGCCTGGATCAATCCTCCAAAAGGCATTCGCTTAATGGCCATTATGACGGCACCTTCCTTTACTTCTCTGCCGAGCCGGGCACTCAATTCCGGCTGCAACTTTCTGGCAAGCGCCGATACATTGATCATGCCTTCACTCAAGGCCTCTGATAGAAAGGGCGATCGATGAATGATCTGCTCAACAAGCGTAGAAATTTTGATCATTGAAGTAAGTATGGCTGAATTTTGTTAAAAATATAACATTTTGTGATAAAAATGTTCAAATTGCTTAGAAAATTACACTGCTGAAATAAAGCCTTTACTTTTGCCCCAGAAAAAATACTAAGAAGAGAGGGTGAAGAAACACCTGCCGGCCGGCAGGTGTTTCTTCACCCTCTCTAAACAAAGTAAACTTATCATGCAGGTATTTAAATTTGGTGGAACTTCCGTAGGCAGCCCAGAGCGGATGCGACAAGTGATGGACATTATCAATGACGGACAGGGTAAGATCATCGTTTTATCCGCCGTATCCGGAACGACTAATAAGTTGGTGGAACTCTCAGCGGCTATTAAGCACGGCCAGTATCATCGTGCTGCTCAGAAGCTGGACCAACTCAAAAGAGAGTATGAGATATTTATTGAGGAATTGCTGGAAGGGAAGGAAGCCAGACAAAGAGCAAGCGGTATCGTTCAGCGCTCCTGGGCCGTCATGGCACAGCTATTAAACGCTCCTTTTTTTGAGGCCGATGAAAAAAATGTATTGGCACAGGGGGAATTGATCTCAACACAACTTTTTCAATTATTACTGGAAGAGCAGGAGATTCCTGCCGTTTTACTCCCAGCTCTGGATTTCATGCGCATTGACGAAAATGGGGAACCGGAAATGAATTTTATTCGGGAAAACCTGATTCCCTTGCTGGAAGAACATCCACAAGATTCCTATTTCATTACTCAGGGATACATCTGTAGAAACGCTCAGGGAGCTGTTGACAATCTGAAGCGTGGGGGCAGCGATTATACGGCTACCCTGATTGGTGCTGCTATTCATGCTAGTGAGATTCAGATCTGGACGGATATAGATGGTTTGCATAATAATGATCCAAGGGTCGTTCATCAAACTTTTCCGGTAAGGAAGGTCTCTTACCGTGAGGCGGCTGAGTTGGCCTATTTCGGAGCTAAGATATTGCACCCAACCTGTGTCATACCTGCTGAACAGGAAAATACGCCCATTCGTTTAAAGAATACCTTTGAGCCTGCTGCCCCCGGAACGCTTATCTCTGCTGAGAGTTCCGGCAGAAAGATTACAGCCATTGCCGCAAAGGGAGATATTACTGCCATCCGTATTCGGTCGGGGCGAATGCTGAATGCTTATGGTTTTTTGAGAAAGGTTTTTGAAATATTCGAGGCCTACAAAACGCCTATTGATATGATCACAACCTCCGAGGTATCTGTATCCCTAACCATTGATGATGATACAAACTTAGAGAAAATTCTTGCCGATCTGAAAACCTTCGGTGAAGTAGCCATCGACAGGGACCAGGCGATTATTTGCATCGTCGGGGATGGATTGAATCGACAGACCGGGCATACCAAAGCTATTTTTGCGGCGCTTGAGCAAATTCCCTTGCGTATGGTATCTTACGGTGGGAGTCTTAACAATATTTCCATTCTCTTGAATGAGGATCATAAAAAGGAAGCTCTTCAGGCCCTGCATCAGTTCCTTTTTAATGGGGTAGAGGCAAGGGTTACTATTTAATAAACAAAACAGCCCGCCGCCGGCGGGCTGTTTTGTTTACTTAGACTTATTAGCTACTTTTTCTTTTGGAGGGGTATCCAAGGATGCCGGTCCGGGGCCGAAATTCATATCAAAGCCAATTCGCTTGGTCGGCTCGTCATCATCATAATCCTCCCATTTGGTAATTTCGGTGACGAATTCTTCCAGGTGTCTGATAAAAAAGGGATCGGTCAATTCTTCAGGCCGGTAGATCGCGATGGTTTTGGGAGGGTTGGGCCGCCCATAATTTTCGATGAAAGGGTAATTGATTAGCACGATGATCTTTCCATTGAATAATTGTTGGTAGACGAGCGAGCCGTTATGCTTGATCAGGTGGCGCTGAATTTCGTCACCTACTTCTGTGTACATGCCGCTTTTGGAGTCACCCAAGGTGAGTACCACGGCATTGAGGTTTTCCATTTCCTCTCTGACCTCAACTTTGGCACCCAGCTCGCTTTCAGTATTTAGGTGATTGAGTGTTTGTACGATTTTCTCCTTTAGTTCTTGTTTCCAGGCTATGCGGTAGGCCTTTGTATTTTCCAGGGCTTCTTTGTATTGATTAACTTTTCGCTTTAAATTGAATAATTGGGTATCCATAATTTGGTTTTTGCTTAACGTTCAATTATTAAATAATATACCCCATTGCCGTCTCTTTGTTCGGTATTATCCACAATGTATTTAGATCGGAGGTCGTTCCAGCCTGTTATGTTTTGATCATCCATTTTGGCTAGCCAGTTGGGGTCACTCACTTTTACGTTCAGGAGAATGGTTTCTGTAAAATTTGCATTTTCCAGGATATTAACGCCTCGAAGGTCGGCTCCGCTTAGGTCGGCTGCGGAAAAGTTAGCATTTTTCAGATCCGAAGCATTGAACAAGGTGCCTTTCGCGCTGACGTTACTTAAGTTAGCGGCAAATAAACGTGCGTTGGTGACGGGGGCCTTGTCGAGAATGGCATTGTTCAGCTGAGAATTTTCCAGGTTAGCTCCTCTTAAGTTGGCTTCAGTCAGGTTGGCCTCATTGAGGATGACACCGCGCAAATTAGCATCTACCAATATAGCTTTTTCCAGATCCGCCTGATAGAAGGAAGCTTCTCCGTATACCAGATGCGCGAACCTTTCCAGGTTAGGTACGCGCTTTGTCGCGGCGATAAAAGCTTCCAGGAGTTCTCCTCTTTCGGGACTTAGGCTGCCGCTTCCGTCGGGAGAAAGCTCGTAAGCCGTAATTTTTCTGGATACTTCTCCCAGGCGTTTGCCGACATTCTGGGCTGCTGATTCGTCCAGGCCACGATTCGATATCGATTGTAAATACCGTTTGATGGTATTCACCTCGCCGGCAAACAGGCTTTTCTGAGTGTTGACATCATCCTGCTTGAGTTGTAGGCCGATCAATTGATTCTGTTGGCTAACCAGGTCATTTTGTAATTCCATGATACTACTTTGGCGCTGGATCATCCGGTTCTGACTACGCATTAGTATGGTTTGGAAAATCAGGATGGCAGCTGGAACGACTGCAACCAACAGCCCAAAGAGCGTGACGCGTGTAAATCGCCATAAGGCATGAGCCGTAACATTAGCCAGCGTTTCCCGGGTAACATTCTTCTGCGGGATTTCCGTTAACAGTTGTATCAAGCTCTTTTTGAACCGCTTTCCCAGAAAAACACCTGCCCCGAACCAACCCAGGCCTCTGGATACTCCTTTTTTTCCTTTTTTACTCAGGCGATAGGCCTCTAATTCCGTACGTAATCGCAGATTTTCTTCTGCTAATTTCTGATTATCCGCTCTGAGTTGCTGAAACTGTTCATTGGAAAGATATGAATCTGACATGGTATAGAAACTTAGCTTTTTAGAGTTTTGCCCTAAGTTAATAAGTTCTGCTTAGTGGGTCGATTGTAAGGCTGTTTTTTTTATTTTTAGGTTCCGGAGAGTTTTGACTAGACCTAAATAACAATTAACCAATAACGAACAACATGCAGCTCATCATCGACATTGGCAATTCAAATGTAGTCATCGGTATTTTTGAGAAGGAGCATTGGGTTCATACCTGGCGTTTGCCGACCAGGAGGGAACAGGAAGCTTTGTTGTATTATGAGATGCGATTAACTAATCGGATGCTAGAAGCAGATCTGACCCCACAATTAGTCAGCCAGGTGGTGATTAGCAGTGTGGTTCCTGATTTAAACGAGACTTTTATTAGTTTATCTGTTCAGTTATTTGGACAAGAAGCCTTGCTGGTTGGCCCTGCTATTTATCCTAAGATTGCTTTACAAATTGAGCGGCCGGATGAGATCGGCACCGATTTGCTTGCCAATGCTCTTGCGGCGAAAGACTTGCATCAGTGTAACGCTATTGTGGTAGATTTTGGAACCGCTCTTACTTTTACTACGGTTACTAAGGAGGGGCGTATTCTGGGGGTCTCAATTGCCCCGGGCCTGAAAACAGCCATCAACGCATTATACTCCAGCACGGCTCAGTTGCCCGAAGTGCCGCTTGAACTACCTGTATCAGCAGTGGGAAAAAACACGGTTCACGCTATCCAGAGTGGCGTTCTGATCGGATATGTAGGTTTGGTAAAACATATGATCAGTAGTATTCGCGAAGAAGTCGGCCAAGATTATAAAGCCATTGCCACCGGCGGCCTCTCTGCCATCCTTCATCCTCTCAAGGAGGTATTTGAGATTATTAATCCCTTTCTGACCCTGGACGGTTTGCGGATCATGGGCGATTATGTACGAAATAGTGAGGATTGATATCGAAAAAATGACACTTTATAAAACAGCTTGATATTCGGTTTTTTATTTTTTTACAAAAAATTGTACTTTTTACACGAAGTACTTCGAAAAATGATTTTAATTCCTTTTTTTTACAATCCTACCTGGCCAAAACTGTAAATCAGATTGTAATAGGTTGTCGGCACCACAACCGGCAGTAATGTATGAAACTTATCTGTACCAAAAACTAACATTATGCAGGAACGCAAAATTACGCTTACAGAAAAGGAAATACCGGAAAACTGGTATAACATCGTTGCGGATATGCCGAATAAGCCGCTCCCTCCTTTACATCCCGGAACCAAAGAGCCTATTGGACCTGAGGCTTTGGCTCCTTTATTCCCAATGGAACTGATCAAACAGGAAGTAAGTGCTGAAAAATGGGTTGCAATACCCGAAGAAGTTCGGGATGTCTATTCTATGTGGCGCCCCACTCCTCTTTATCGGGCACACAACCTGGAGAAAATGCTGGATACACCGGCTAAGATCTACTACAAGTATGAAGGTGTGAGCCCTTCCGGTTCGCACAAGCCGAATACGGCCGTTGCTCAAGCTTTTTACAACAAACAGGAAGGTGTCAAAAGGATTACCACCGAAACGGGTGCCGGACAATGGGGGAGTGCCCTCTCCTTCGCCTGTAACTTGTTCGACATCGAATGTGAGGTCTATATGGTAAAAATCAGCTACCATCAAAAACCATATCGGAAGCTAATGATGAATACTTGGGGAGCAAAAGTATTTGCTTCTCCAACTGATCAAACAGATGCGGGCCGAAAGATTTTGGCCGAAAATCCGGACTCTCCCGGTAGCCTGGGCATTGCGATCTCCGAAGCTGTGGAGCGAGCTGCAAAAGACGAGCAAACCAAGTATTCTTTAGGAAGTGTGCTGAATCACGTGCTGATGCACCAAACCATAATCGGACAGGAGGCACTCGTGCAAATGGAAAAAGCAGGTGACCTTCCAGACATCGTGGTAGCGCCCTTTGGTGGGGGGTCTAATTTTGCAGGACTGGCTTTCCCCTTCTTAAGGCTTAACTTTGATGAAGGCAAGAACATTCGCTGCATTGCCAGCGAGCCGTCCAGTTGCCCAAAGCTGACCAGGGGGATTTTTCGCTACGATTTTGGCGACACGGTGGGCATGACGCCGCTACTGCCAATGTACACCTTAGGACACAACTTTGTACCGGCGCCCATTCATGCGGGAGGTCTGCGCTATCACGGAGCCGGGGTGGTCGTCAGTCAATTATTGAAAGATAATTATATCGAGGCGGTTGCTCATGATCAGTTAGAGTGCTTTGAAGCAGGTGTTGCCTTTGCTCGTGCCGAAGGTATCATTCCCGCACCAGAGGCCAATCATGCAGTAGCGACCGTTTTCAGAGAGGCTAAGAAAGCCAAAGAAGAAGGCGTATCAAAGACCATTCTTTTCAACCTCTGCGGTCATGGTAATTTCGATATGAAAGCTTATGAAGATTACTTCGCCGGCAAACTCGTCAAGCATGAAGTAACAGCAGAAGAAATACAAGCTTCTCTGGCAGGCTTGGATACACCTGTGATTGGTTGATTTTAAATGATGAAATGGGCAAACGCCCATTTCATCATTCTGACAAAGCTTTCAATAAATTCGCCGCTCCGTTCTTTAAGATCGAAGTTTCATCACCGCAGGAAACCAGATCAAAGCCCATGGCCTTCATTTCTTGAGCATCCGAAGGATGTATGGTATAGACTCCTGTTTTTAATCCTGTGGCAGTCGCTACTTCTAAAACTCGTTTCAGAATATTCATTAACTCTGGGCTACCGAAATCAGCTTTTTTCTTTAATCCCAAGCTAACACTCAAGTCAAACGGACCTACATATATGCCCGTCAAACCTTCCACCGACGCAACTTCCTCCAGATTTTCATAAGCTTCTTTTGTTTCAATCATGGCAAACTTCAGGATCGAATCATTGGCCGTTTCAAAATAATCACTCCCTCCATACAATTGGGCCCTGATCGGCCCAAAGCTTCGAATGCCTTCCGGTGGATAGCGGCAGGCAGACACAAAGTCTCGGGTATCCTGGGCCGAGTAGATCATCGGACAGATGATACCCCTTGCACCTGCATCCAGCATTTGCATCAAATGAGGGGGGGAATTCCACCTAGCCCGAACAAGCGGAATACTATTCGTTGTAGAGATAGCCTGAAGCATGCTCACTGCAGTGGCCAGGTCGATCAGACCGTGCTGCATATCCAGGGTCAGTGAATCAAAGCCGGTATGCGCCATTAATTCGGCGGTCCAATTGCTAGGGGTGGTTAAGAAAAAATTATTGATGGGAAATTGTATGTCCATTACTTACAATAAGTTTTTTTTTAAAAAATTTAAATTCGGGCTTTTTTTGTAGTCAAGTTGTTGATTTACAAATATTTGGAAGCCTATTGAGGCCCTTTGCTTTTGTATTTAGATGTTGACTTAATGGAGCAGAGGATGAACAAGAAAGTTTTTTTTTGGTTTTTTGCTCATATTTTGGCGTTTGCGAGAGCAATATACAATTAAAGCGAATTGCCTACACACAGACAATAATATAATATGAAAACCTTCAAAGATTCTGTCAAGGTGGGGATTGATGACATGGTGGCTTACATTCCAGGTATTTATCTTCCTATTGAAGCCTTGGCGCAAGCCCGCCATATTGAATATGCCAAGTTGAATAAGGGCTTGGGACTTACTAGCATGAGCTATCCTGATGCACATGAAGATGCAGCAACGATGGCAGCCAATGCCATTCGTCGCCTGATTGAGCAGAACGGCATTTCTCCTCAACAGATTGGCCGTATTTATATGGGCACGGAGAGTGCTCTGGATGGTAGCAAACCTACTGCTTCTTATGTGTTGGGCATGTTGAGCCAGTATTTTGAGGAGGACTTCGGTAATGATTGCTTTCGGAATTGTGATGTGGTCGACCTGACATTTGCCTGTATCGGCGCAGTAGATGCTATGCAAAACACCCTGGATTGGGTCAGAGGAGGCGAAGATCGAGTAGGGATCGTAGTTGGTTCTGATATTGCCAAGTATGATTTGGTGTCGACAGGAGAATATACTCAAGGAGCGGGAGCCATTGCTATGCTGATAAAAAAGGCGCCTCGCCTGATTGCTTTTGAATCTGACTGGGGGGTATCATGCAAAAGTGTACACGACTTTTTTAAGCCTAAGCGTAAGTATAATAAGGCGGATATTATAAATGAGGTGTTGGACATGGCCGGTATTACCAGTACTACTGCCGAAGAACTTCTCAACCGACTGAATGGACATTTGGAAGGGAAAGGGATAATCAGTATGTCGGATAAAGCTGTATACCTTCATAAGGATACGCCTGTATTTGACGGGCCATACTCTAATGACTGTTATCAGGCCCGGATAAAAGAAGCGCTTCAGCATTTTGCAGACCAGGCTCAGTTGGAAACAGATGAAGCAATTACGGACAATTGGCGTCGGCTTATCTTCCACTTGCCGTATGCCTTCCAGGCTAGAAGAATGTTTTCTGAAATCTATTTGGAGGAATCAAAAAAAAGGGGTGATTTCGAAGAATTGTTAAAAGAGACCGGTATCGGCGAGCCTCAGGAAGAGCAATTCGAAACATTGAAGGATTTCCAAAAAGCTAAAGGACAGTTTTTGCGTGCCATCACAAAAACTGCAAGGTATCGCCAATTTGTACAGGAGAAGATTGAAAAGGGAGAGAGAGCTTCCTCACAGGTTGGAAATCTTTATACTTCTTCTATTTTTCTTTCTTTAATGAGTACGCTGGAGGCTGACCTAGAGGCTAATGTAGCCTTGGAAGGACAATTGTTTGGCTTTTTTGCATATGGCAGTGGTGCAAAATCAAAAGTGTTTGAAGGAGAAGTTCAGCCAGGCTGGAAGGAGGTGGTAAGCAGGTTTCGGTTAATGAATGGGTTGAGTGATCGAAAAGCCATAAAATACTCAACTTACGAGCAGTTACATCGTGCTGAGGCTACTGAATCAGTGCAAAAACCCCAAAATGAGTTCGCTGTAGTTGGTATACATGAAGAAAGAGATGATCAGGAAGGGGCTCGTACTTATAAATGGGTAGCGAAAGTTGTCGAAAAAAGAGGAGCACACGTGTGATGATATTTATCCATTTATTAGAATAAAAAAAAGCTCTTTTGCCGAAAGCAGGAGAGCTTTTTTTGAACTGATTTAAATAAAAAGCTTGCAGCAAAGGAAAGCGAACGAAAAATGTAAGGAGGAACGTTTTCTTTCCCAGATTCGATCTGGTTAAAGACCGATACTGCAAGCCTAACGCAGCATTATCAAAGGATAATGATTGCTATTTATTTCAAAAAAGAAATAATTTCATGAAGTATGTAAATGATTCGGTATGGGGAAAATTGGATGGGGATGAACAAATGGATCAATAAAATACTTGAACCATTTATTTTTATTCTTGATGCATAAAGTTAATATTTTTTTTCAAGATGTTTACTCCTGCCTGATTTTTTTTCGTTGTTTTTATCGATTTTTTTTTACAAATGGGGTTGTGAAAAAAACATTCCTTCAACAATTTCTGGGAATAACTTTTTACACAACCCCATAGGTTACTTAGTTCCGTTCAAGTCGGGTGTTCACCCCTTTTGTAGGTTCGGGATTATCCAACATAAATGGTAAGTCTCCGTCAGAAATAATGATCTTAGTATTAGGCGATTTTGCCAATTCCAGGAAAGCTTCGATTGATTTAAATTGCAGGATGTTTTTATCCAGCCCCTGGGAAATGATATTTTGAGCATCCCGGACACCTTCTGCCTCGATTCTTTTTCTTTCAGCTTCTCTTTTGGCTTCCTGCAAAACAAATTCCATTCGCAAGGCTTTTTGCTCTGCTTCCAGCTTTTCTTCAATAGCTCGGGCTAGGTTTCGAGGTAGGGCGATACTCTTGATGAGCACGGCTTCCACTATGATTCCTTTTTCATCCAGGATTTTGGCCATTTGCTCTCGGATGGCGTTTTCGATAGTGGCTCTTTCTCCAGTGTGCATGTCCTTTGCATAAAATCTGGACGACACATCTGCAATGGCTGATCGGAAAACAGGGAGTATTAAGTTCGCTTCGAAATTGACCCCTACATTTCTAAGCATTTTGGGAGCATCATTAGGCTTTACGTTGTATAGGATAGATATTTCAGCCAGAATATTCAGCCCTTCCTTTGAAGGCAGATTTAAGCTGACTTCCAGGTTCTCGGTTTGAATAGGCACCTTAACCATGGTCGTAATGAATGGATTATAGGTTCTTAATCCTTCCGTGAACGGACGATCTGAATATTTACCTAAAGTTCTTTTGACACCAACTTCTCCCTGCCGAACAACAGTACAATTAGCCAGGCTCAGGGCTAGTAGGAACAATAGAATGCCCTTCAATCTATTTGCATTTTTCATAGATTAATGTTTAAAGTGGTTAAACAATACAGAAATATTGAAAAAATCCTTTTTGTCTTGGCCTGCTTGCCAGGCTAAGACCCATAGGGAGGGTGTGAAAAGTCCTTCCATACGGACGGTATGGTTGGCCTTTTCCCCAATCATAAATACTCTTTTAGGAGTTTCTTGTTATACTATTTCGGAAAAAACTAAAGGGTCTTGGTGATGGAAATAGGATTCCAAACCGGAATGTCTACAGGCCTGATGCGGCGACTGATCTTTTGCCAAATTGGAAACTCTTCATCCTGGATAAGCAACGGACGAGGTGTTTTCAATAACCTGATTTCAGGCTGAGGCAATACAGGAAAAGGTGTGGCAGTCATTTCTTGTTGATAAAATTGTATTACATTCAATTCGAGATATGTAAGACTATTCATTACCGTAAACGAAAAAACTGATTGCTGTATGTTTGTTGTTAAAATGGGGCTATTCAGTGAAGCCCCTTCCGCGTGGGTGCTTAATTGCGCCTTTGAATGAAGTGCAAAAAGAAAACAAATGATAAGAGAAATACTTAACTTTTTCATAGGCATTGGATTTTAACTTATGAATGAGGTTTGAATTTCATCTGCCCGTTTTTTTGTTTGATCTTGGAATGATTGGCGTAAATGGCTCCGTATGCAAAGTATTTGAGTAACTCGATGGCCTGTTCAGAAATGTTTCCTTTGGAATATTGAATATCTGTTAAGCGGGGCAGGTGTTCGGCAAAGTATTGGTTGTTGTTGCCCATTTCAATTAAATTGCTGGCCAGGGTTCGAGGGTAAGGGAAATGAGGATTGATCTCCAATACAATATCCGCTACTTTTTTGCATAGGGATTTATAAGACAAAAAGAAACCATCTTGATTGTCCTTGTCGACCGATTTGGTGTGGTAGGCTTTGGTGCCTTCCGCCACAACGATCCGGTGTAGAATATCTTCATCAACGAAATCAATGGTGGTATTACGGTTAGCAGTGTCCACAATAATGTTTATGGTCAGGTCTAATTTTTGAATAGGGTCATTGATATTGATGGTATTGAAATCAATGCGGACCTTCATCCATTCCCAATACCAATTCAAAAGGTATATCAGTAAGTTGTGCTTATTTTCAAAATACCGATATATGGAAGCTTCTGTGGATTTTATCCGCTCCGCCAGCTTTTTGAAATTAAATTTTTCAAAACCGAGCTCATCGATCAGCAAAATGCTATGACGGACGATATTTCTTCCAAGATCAGTTTCCTGAGGGTCTTTCTGAAAAAGATTTTCATTTAGGTCTAGTTTCACGGATATCTTAGCCATGGTTTTATTTGGTTATAGTTTAAAAGTTACAAAAGTATCGAAGCATCTCTTTCCCTTCCTCGTATCCTTTATCGACACTCGCCTGAATGTCATAGCAGGCATCAGCTCGGTTGTAGGTTAAGATTTTTGCAATACCCCGATTGAAATAGGCTTCTTTGAGGTCAGGATCGAGCGTGATGGCAGTTGAATAATCGTTGATCGCATCGAAATGCCGATCTAACAATACCAAAATATTGCCTCTGACCTTGAATAGAACAGGATCTGCTTGTCTGCTGATTTCAAGAAGGGTATTAATTTGAAATAGGGCTCCGAGTATGTCTCCTCTTTGTTTTTGATCGATAATATTCCCCAACGCCCCTGAAGAATCTGCTGAAGTATAGGGCTCATTAGAAGTGTAAAGCCCGTCGGACAGCCACTGCTCGTAATTAGTTGCCAGTACGCTTAGCCTTTTTAAAGGGCCGTTAAAACCATACAATTCTCCGGCATACGGATTAATTCTTCGGGCCTTTTGATAATCCGCATTCGCTTCCGTTATTCGCCCGATTTTGAACTTAACAATGGCTCTTTTGATATAAGCTTCGGCAAAATAGGGATCTTGGGATAATGCATAATCTAATTCATTCAGGGCTTCCTCAAATTGTCCCTGCCGAAAATAATTGTCGGATTGAATGATGTGGGAAAATATGCCTTCTCCGTATCGTTGTGGGTTTTCCACGATGTAGGACGGGAAAACACTGGCTCCCCGACTCTGCCCAATGGCCAGGGATGAAAAAGTGCAAATAATGCTGAAAACCCAAATCGATCTGCTCATATTCCCGTTTTTAATAAGTGAACAATCTCGCTGATTAGTGTCAGTTTTGATAGCTTTACTATTAAAAACAATAGTTGTCGTTTTGGGTTCGTAAAAAGGAATAATTCCTTGAATTTTTTCTGTCTTTATGAGATTAAGTACCTGGACAAACTCAAATATAGTTTTTGTGGCGCCCTAGGCGCCACAAAAACTATATTTAAAGGTAATTCGCCGCCAAACGGCGGCGAATTACCTTTAAATACTTTTGTCCCTGTACATACTGCATCAATCCATTTGTTTCCAAAGTTTCTCTAAAAGAACATCCGATTTAATGATGATGCGATCATCTTCCAGGATGACCATGCCGCTGGTGATATGCTTGCGATTAAAATTAATGGTGATACCTTCTGAGGAGGCTCTGAAGTTGAAAAAACGCTTCATGGTATTTTGGTCGAAGCGAAATTCTTGTTCGAGCGGGATCTCATTTTCCTGGACGAAGTTTTTGGCCGTATCTTCCTTGCCATAAAATTGCTGGTCAAATTCTTCCAGTTTGATGGTTTTATGAGGCCGGCTCATGGCAAAGTTCATCACCTCTTCCTTGAATTCGGTTTCTGTCATGTGCTGATTGCTTTCCGGCATTTTGGGGAGCGGTAATTCTTCTACAAGGTTCAGAAAGGTCGTGGTGAGTTCCTTGCTGCTCTCCGGCTGGTCCAACCCAATCCAGTTGATGAAGTATTCAGAGATGGTTTTTTGGGATTTGGTGTGTTTGATCAATTCCAGGCAACGGGCATTGCCGCTTGAAAACTTATTAATGTCAATACGGCCTGCCATAGCGAGCTTATCGGTATTCAGGTAAGTAATGGTATTGATGGAGAACAGATCTTCATCTTTTTCAAAAACGATGCCTTCTGTATCTCTGATCAGAAAGATCCCCAGGAGTTGAACATCAAAGATCTCGTACAAGGCATATACCAGATAGCCACCCTTTGCCCCGGTCACTCCTTGTAGACTCAACTGTAAGGCTTGCATGCTTTCTCGCGAAAAATGGATGAAGGCTGCTGTGTCAAACTCCTTTTCTGCCAAATCCTGGAAATAGCCGGGGAAAAGAGCATCTTCCGGAGCACTGAAGAAGCCTTGCAAAGTATCTGACTTCTGGTCGAAAATGTCGTTGAGCTTTTCTATTAATTGATGGCTTTTTTCATCTAGAGGCAGGGGCTCCTGGCTGAGGAATAAAGTCGCTTCCGGGGATTCCGGTTCTTTGGAAAGTTCGTGGATGATGAGTTGTTTGAGTTGAAATTCCATGTTTGTTTTTTTGAGACTGAGACCGCTGAGGGCACTGTATTTTTAATTTGACACTGAGACCGCTGATGCCACTGTTTTGACTTGACACTGAGACCGCTGAGGGCACTGTATTTTTAATTTGACACTGAGACCGCTGATGCCACTGTTTTGACTTGACACTGAGACCACTGAGGGCGCTGTGTTTATAATTTGACACTGAGACCACCGAAAACACTGTCTTATTTCTTTCGATCGTTAGTGAAAATTTTTCTTTTAACTTCCATACGGCCCCCAAAGTTAATAAGAAGTCCAACTTCTTTATTGGTAGCTCTTAAATAATTTACTAATTGGACTTCATGTCTTGGGTGGATGGTTTCTACAGCTTTAATTTCCAGGATGATAGTATCATTGACAAGAAGGTCGGCTCGATAATCACCTACTATTTGTTCTTCAAATATCACCTCGATCGGCACTTGGATTTGAACCAGGAAACCACATTGTCTTAACCTGATGGCAAGGGCTTTTTCGTAAACTGCTTCTAAAAAACCAAATCCGAGTTTATCATATACATAAGCCGCAGATGAAAGGATCTCTCCAGTTAATGCTGAATGTAAATATTGACTGAAATTGGACATGTGTAAAATTTTAATTGAAAGAATGTTTCAATTAAAAAGCAAATTGAAAATGTTGCAATTTTGTGTCCGCTTTTGTCCGGAAAAGTCCGCTTTTGGGGCTTCTACTTGAAGATTATCCTCCAGCGGTTTCAGCGTTTTCAGTGTCCAAAGCCTCAGTGTTCCCAGCGTTTTCAGTGTCGATGACAACAGTGCTCCCAGTGTTCTCAGTGTCAAAAAACACAATGTCCACAGCATCTTCAGTATCAACTAAACTTCCACTTCCAATAACTTTGAATTCTCCTCCAACCGATTCCCCTCCTCCGGATGAGATCTGTTCGTGATTTTCAAAAACCTCAAAGAAAGGAACACCGCACTAAAGCTCAGCCCTGTCACCAAACCTATCCATATGCCCGAAACATCCCAATTCAGTTTGAAAGCCAGAAAGGTTCCCAGCGGAATACCGATTACCCAATAGGCAATAGCCACCAGGTAAGTAGGGATCTTCACATCCTGTAAACCCCTCAACAAGCCTACTCCTATAGCCTGTACAGAATCCGATATCTGGAATACTGCAGCCAGGAATAATAATTGAGTAGCATAGGCAATAACTGGAACCTCATCGTTAAACAGATAAGGAAGTTGATGCCTGAAAAGGATGAAGAAAGTTCCGCACAAAACACCGTAGGTGCCGGCCATGGCAATAGTAGAGGTACCTATCTTCCGGGCATGTGCCCAATTTTTTTTACCATAGGCAAAAGCTACCCGTATGCTACCTGCGGCACTGATACCCAGAGGGATCATAAAAGAAAGAGCCGCCAAATGGATAGCAATCTGATGGGCAGCCTGTTGTATGTATCCCAACCACCCTGCCATAATACCCGATACCGCAAAAGCGGCTGATTCCATACCATACTGCATAGAAGATGGAATGCCAATCCGGATGATGTCCCGGATCCGGTCCATTCTCAGACGAAGCTGATCTGTAATATTTTGACGGAAGGGTGCAAAAATGCGGGCTTTCATAACAAAAAATCCCATCGCCAGCATGATAATACTCCTCGAAATCAGTGTCCCTACTCCTGCTCCGGCCAGTTCCATACGGGGCGCTCCCCAATGACCATAAATAAAGGCATAGTTAAGAAGTACATTAATGGGCAAGGCCGACAAAGAAATGTACATCGCCACCCTCGTATATCCCAATCCATCTGCAAATTGCTTGATGGCCAGAAAAAATACCATCGGCAACATCCCCCAGGCCATCCAGATCAGGTAAGGCCTGGCCAGCGTCGCTACAATCTCGTCCTGCCCCATATGATCGACGATGTCAATGCCCACGGTTAGTCCAGTGGCCATTAAGATAGCGACGATACCTACCACCCAAAAGCCGTTGTATAGAATACGCAACGGCTTATCATTGTCTCCTTCTCCCTGGGCGGCCGCCACTAATGGTGAAATGGCCATACACATGCCCATGCCAACGATCAGAGGAATCCCGATCAGGTTGTTCACAAAAGAGGAAGCTGCTAACTGGGTGCTGTGAATGGCTCCTACCATAGCGCTGTCGATGACTCCCAAAGCCATTTGGGTGAGGTTGCCCAGAATGATCGGCCACCCAAGTTTTAATGTACGTTTAACTTCCTGCCACATGAATAGTTTTTTTGAAAAAAGCTGAAATACTTCTTTCTCCTGGACTAAAAAATCAAAAGCTAGTTTACTAATTCAATTCAATGAAAAAACGTTCCCTCACTTTTTCAATTTCCTGTGAAAATACCCCTGACGCATTCGATACGCCCATTTATTGCCTTTGCTAATCGCCGCCACGCCTAATACCTCCTCACAGGAAGGACAAGTCAAATGCGGAACATCATGAATGGAGTTCTGATGTTTTTTTATCTCATCAAATAAACTTTCAGGAGCTGCAATACGATGCAAATACAACCTCAAGATGCCCTTGCCCGCTCCATATTTGTGATAGGTAAGAACATACTGCCCGCATTTTCCGCATCGGATATCATATACCTTATACTTTTGCCCCATAGCTACTTCATTGAGAAAAATGAAAACAAAAATAGATTAATTTTGCTATAATGATTGTGATGAATCAACTTAACGATTTGCTGGGTTGGACACAGGCTCGCGTAGGCTCTAAAGTGGCCATGCAAAGGCGCTTTGGCCTATTACTCAATGACCTTCAGCCAGATATCCCTTTTCCTATAATAAAGGTGGCCGGAACCAATGGCAAAGGTTCCGTCAGCGCCATGCTGGCTGCCTGCCTGACAGAAGCCGGCAAAAAAGTGGGCTTGTTTACCTCTCCCCACTTGCTATCTCCCGTTGAACGGTTTCGGATCAACTATCAGGAAATTTCGGAAAACGAACTCGATGCCCAGGCTCAGTATGTGAAAGAATGGCTCCACGACTGGGTCGACCAAAATGGGTCGGCCTATACTCCTTCCTTTTTTGAATCCCTGATCGTAATCGCACTTCGATACTTTAAGCAGGAAAATGTGGACATCGCTGTCTTTGAGGCCGGTGTGGGAGGAGAAAATGATGCCGTTAGTTTGCTCCCTGATTTTTGCGCTGTACTGACCAACATCGGACTGGATCATCATACCCAACTGGGATCTACCCTTGAAGCTATAGCAACAGATAAAGCAGGTATTGCCCGATCCGGCACCCTGCTTATCAACAGTCAAATAGATGAAAAATTAAAAGGCATTATCCAGAAAAGAGCAGAAGAAAAGGGGGTGAAAGTATTGGAATCAAAAAACTGGATCCATCCTGCCCAAGAAGCTGATAAGATCCGGCTGCTAACTGAGCATGGCTCGGTAGAACTTTTGCCTGCCCTGAAAGGCAACTTTCAGCGAGAGAACATCAACCTGGTGTTGAGTACCTACCATTTCTTATTGGAGAATGGGCAACTATCTTCCTGGGATGGTATCATCGGACTGGAAAAAGCCCACTGGGCCGGCCGGTTTGAATTACTCGGTGCAAGGCCTCAATGGCTCATCGATGCGGCGCATAACGAATCGGGCTTGCGGGCCTTGAGTAGTGCGTTGGATAAGATTTCTAAAAAGGAGCACAGAATACTGGTATATGGAAATTCGGAGGAAAAAGATTATCCCGAACTTTTAAAAATCGTCCCTTCTTTGGCCGGAAGAGTTTACTTGGTGGATGATTTCTACAAGGCGGTTCCCAGAACGAAACTGATATCCTACCTCGATCCGAAGATTAGGATTCTTGAGCCGGGTATTTTAACTTTAGCTTTGGCAGATGCTCAAAAACACTTCCCTAATCATATCATCATCATTACCGGTTCAATTTTTATGATCGGAAAGGCCAGAAAATGGATTCTACAGCATGGATTGGATTAACAGCTTACTAGATATTCCCAAATACGGCAACGGTATCGGCCTGCATCGGATGGATTACCTTTGCAAAGATATCCAGTCTTCCTCTTGGTGGGAAAACCTTGACGCTATTCACATCGTAGGGACCAATGGTAAAGGAAGTACCACTGTCATGGTCAGTGCTATTTTAGAAGAGCTTGGCTTTGTGACCGGACAATACACTTCTCCTCATCTCCTGGATTTTTCTGAAAGAATACAGCTAGGCAAACAGCCAATCACACGCCCGGACCTCATTCGCCTGATCCGCTCTTTTTTTGAACAAAAAAGACAATACGAAAGCTTATACCCAGAAGACCTGATCGGTGCGTTTGAAGCGTTTACGAGTATCGGTTTGCATTATTTTTATGAAAAAAAAGCGGATGTAGTTATCCTCGAAGCCGGTATCGGCGGAAGATTTGATCCTACCCGGATCTGTGCAGGGCGCTTTGCAGGACTGACCTCTGTTGATCTGGAACACACCCAACTCCTGGGCCACACCCTGGAAGAGATTGCCATGGATAAAATGGACGTTGCCCGATCCGGCTCGACCTTTGTAGTGGGTAAATTATCGCCCGAACTTGAAAGAAAGTTAGTCGCCTATGCGAAAATAAAAGGCCTTAAATTCATTTCGGTAAAACAAAATAGTGCCATTCACCAGCTTCATTATACAGGGAATACGATGCAAGTCGATTTTTCCATTGAAGGAATGGACTTTAAATCTATTGAATCCCCCTTAATCGGGCCGCATCAATTGGACAATCTGTTGCTGGCCGTTCTTTTGGTGAAAAAATGGTTGGCTTTCAAAGAATGGGGTATTGAGCAAAGCCAATTGGTTCGGGCTGTTAAGCGAGCCCTGGAAAAACTTCGCTGGGCGGGCCGCTTCGAGCAAATAATGGATCATCCGCCGGTAATCGTTGATGTTGGTCATACCCCTGATGCCATGCGACAGCTGGCAGATACAGTTCGGAAGGCTGTCGAACAACCGCTGGTACTGGTTTTCGGCTTGTCAAAAGGCCGAGATCCCGGTCCTATGCTGGCTCCCTGGCTGCCGCTTGCTTCAGCGTTCTTTTTAACTGAAGCTCGCCACCGAAGCCTCGATGTTCAGGTTGTAACGGAGGCGCTTGAGGAAACGGCCCCACATATTAAAAAGACGGTGTCGGAAAATATGGAAAAAACACTCGAAGAAGCGCTCAAGCTTGCCCGTACAGGAGGAAAGGCTATTCTGGTTACCGGAAGTTTATTTTTGGCTATGGAAGCTCGTGCCTACTTGAAAGGTATTCCACCCGAAAATCTGCGTTTTTTTTAATACATTCCTTGTCAATTTTCAACAAACAACTAATCTAATGAAGAAAGGACTATTCTTACTGTTATTATTTTTCACCCTGCTGGTCTCATCAAGCGAATTGTCAGCTCAGGTACCTACCCCCGAGGATGTATTCGGCTTTAAGGTGGGAGCCGATTACAAATTAGCCGACTATGATCAAATGCTGGATTATTATGATCAATTGGCGGCTGCCTCCGATCGAGTACAGATGGTCGAAATCGGCCAGTCTGTTATGGGCCGTCCGATCAAACTCATGTTCATTTCAACGGCTGAGAACCTTCAAAAGCTGGAACGATACCGCCAGATCAGTGAGCAATTGGGACGGGCACGAATTTCAGATTCGGAAGCAAAGGCTTTGGTAAAAGAAGGAAAAGCCATCGTCTGGTTTGACGGCGGTATGCATGCGACCGAACGGGCACATGCCCAAATGACCAGTGAACTGGCCTGGCGCATCGCAACAGAAGAGAGTGAAGAAATGCAAAAAATCCGGGAAAATGTCATTACCCTGGTCGTTCCCTGTATTAATCCGGACGGTGTGGACATCGTTGTAGCCTGGTATCGCAAAAACCTGGGCACACCTTACGAAACATCCGGCCCGCCCATTCTTTATCAAAAATATGTTGGACATGATAACAACCGAGACTGGTTTATGAACAACATGCCCGAAACGAAGGCCGTTACCAAGGTTTTATACTCCGAATGGTATCCTCAAATAGTTCATAACCACCATCAAACTTCCCCTGCCTGGGCAAGGATTTTCCTACCCCCTTTCCGCTCGCCGGTCAATAACCGGATCCATCCCGGCGTAACAACGGGCGTTAACCTGGTAGGAACGGCCATGGCCAACCATTTTGCTATGAAGAAAATGCCGGGTGTTATTTCCGGCACCAGCTACAGCATGTTCTGGAACGGCGGTATGCGGACGGCACCTTATTATCACAACATGATCGGAATTTTAACCGAAACGGCCCATGCTACGCCTACCCCGCGCTACTACGACCCTGCGAAAAAGCCCAGTTTTGTGGGCGGTATACGATCGGACGGATCAGAAATATTTTATCCTTATCCCTGGGAAGGAGGAGAGTCGCACTTCCGCGATGCAGTAGATTATATGTTGGAGGCTTCAATGGGGGTTTTGGATATTGCGGCTGACAGAAAGGAAGAGTTTCTCTATAACTTCTATCAAATGGGTAGAGATGCCATTGAAAACGAAGAAGAGGCTTTTGCCTACATCGTCCCCAAAGAACAATGGGATGCTAGTGAAGCTCGCAATTTGGTGGAGATCCTTCAGCGTGGGGGCTTAGAAGCGCATGAAGCGACGGCGGCCTTCTCAGTGGATGGAAAAGAATACCAGGCCGG
>JAUIKE010000233.1 GCA_030430845.1 Bacteroidia bacterium
ACCCACCCCCGAAAATTTTGTTTAGGAGGTTGTTTTAAGAAAAAAACGAAGTTTTTTTCTTAAAACAACCTCCTAAAAGAATATTATTGGTTGGGGAAAAAGGCCGAAGGACTTTTTACACAACCCCCCTCAATCGCTCATAATTAAATGAAAACAAAGCAACATAATGACTTAATCTTCATTGCCCAGCAATTCTTCCCAGAGCTGCCCAATGATTCCAACATTCAAGTATTTGGGAAAGGCAATATCAATCTTTCCTTCCTCTTAGATTTTAAGGCCCAAACCTTCCTACTTCAAAGAATTAACCCGGAAGTTTTCCCCAATGCAGATCTGATTCATCAAAATATCCAAAAAGTATATGATCACCTGTCAAAAACAGATCCGGCATTAGCACTGATCCGTTTGATCCCCACTGCGAATGGTGCACCGGCCTGGATTGATGTCGAGGGAGCTTATTGGCGACTCATTCCATTTGTAGCCAATAGTCTTTCCTATCCTACAGCACCTAGGCTCAATTACGCCTATGATGGAGCCAAAATGGTCGGCCGGTTTTTAAAAGCCCTCGAAAAACTGGATCCAGACCTTATCCAAACAACCATCCCCAATTTTCACAACAGTCTCCATCGTTTTCAACAATTTAACGAAGTGATAAAATCTGATCCGGTGCAAAGGCGTAAAAAATTAGAGAAAGAGATTGCTTTCATCCAAGCGCATGCCCACATTTTTGATCAAATAGCCTCGGCCGGCCTTCCTTTGCGAGTCGTCCACAACGATACCAAAATGGACAACATCCTATTTGACAAAAATACCGGCCACTGCCTCGGATTGATTGATTGGGACACGATCATGCCCGGCACCCTGCTGTCAGACTATGGCGACCTGGTGCGCACTTCCATCAACCCCATCGCCGAAGATTCCGATGAACTGGATCGGATGATAATCGACTACGAGCTGCTACAGACTTTGGAGGAAGGTTTCTTGTTTCACACTCAAGACATGCTCAGCCAAGTGGAAAAGGACTTGCTCTCCCTGGCTCCTTTATGGATCACTCTGGAGCAGGCCATGCGCTTTCTAACGGATTATTTGATGGGGGATGTGTATTATAAAACCGAGTTTGCGGAGCACAATTTAGTGAGGGTGAGGAATCAGGTGAGCTTGTTTAAAGGCATATCAGAATCAAAATGAAAATAGATTTTACAAATAAGCTGCATTTCTATTTTTGTGATATTAATTTTTTTACCTTTTCTAAAAAGGCAGGAGTTCTAATTATTTTAATCGGAGGGAATCCAATCTTTTTGAGGATATTATAATGCTTGTCGTCTGTAACCAGAAAGTTTGCTTGGCCATTTAAAGCGCAATCAACAAATTTATTGTCATCCGCATCTTTAGATATGATTGACCACTTAAAATATATTTCAACCTTTTCGACGTCTGGAGAACTCATTAGTAAATTGGAGATATTTTCGGCTACTATTGCATTGGTCTTTTCTTCAATTTTTTCAACATATTCATTAATAACATCATTGGAGATTAATAGCTGGATTTTTCCTTTTAAAAAAGCATCAAAAATGGGTCTATACTTGGATTGTCTTCCAATACTGACTAAAAGGCTAGTAGTATCTAAAACTACACGCATTGGCTAATCTATTCCTCATGGATATCCTGACTATCATCTTTAAGCCATTTATCCATTGTCTCGTTTGACCAATTATTTTCCTCCCACAGCCTGTCCATTTCATTTGAGGCTTTCTCAGCGAAATAGTTGGCTAGCATTCTTCTTATATAAAGCAATTCCTCCTCCGGAAGATTCATGCTAAATAATTTTAGGAGTTCTAACTGTAAATTAGTTAGTGGTTTGTCTATTGTGGCCATTGCTTATCAGTTTTATTTGTACTATGACACATTCAAGTATAATGTTTTTTAATAACAATTCATAGGTGTTTAAAAGTTCATGTTCCGATGTCTTATGATATTATAGACCACATCGCTTTACTCTACACTCACCCCACTCAGCTTCTGCCTGATCTCCCCCATTCTTTCTTCAGATATTTGATTTCCCTTAAGCCCCAGGAAGAACAAACCACCGGGCACATTCTCCAAAAAGGCCTCCGGTACACCATCAATCCGATTATTCTGTAAAAAGATGCTTTCGATGTTTTGAAGGTCCCCAAAAAAGGAGGGAAAGGCATTGAGCTGATTGTTTTCAGCGTGGAGGATTGTCAAATTTTGTAATTGGCTGCAAGAGTTGGGTAAAACAGTGAGTTGGTTGTTACTGATCTTTAATGCTTCCAGTTGTGGCATATTCCCAAATCCGTCCGGCAGTGTCTTCAGGCGGTTGCTGTCGAGGTCCATGTTGGTGAGTTGTGGGAAGGCTCCGAATCCATCCGGCAAAGAATCGAGATGGTTGCTGTTGGCCAGCAGGCGATCCAGTGCTTGCAATTGACTGATTTCACCGGGCAGAGAGTCCATTTCATTATTGGTTATTTCGAGTACTTCGAGTTTGTTTAATTGGCCTATAGAAGGAGGGAGGGTATGAATCTTGTTTTTGTTCAGATACAACACCTCAAGAGCAGCCAACTCGCCGATATTAGAATGCAGGCTCTCCAGTTCATTACCGGAAAGATCGAGTTCTCTGAGTTTTTTGAGTTGGCCCAGAGTAGCCGGTAGCACTTTGAAGTGGTTATTGGATAAATATAAACGTTCCAGGTTCACCATTTGCTGGATCTCCTCCGGGATGGCGTGCAAGCTTCTACCCGATAAGTCTACCAGCGTTTGTTCGGCCCTGTCCTCCGCATTTAAAATTTCTCCCCAGGCCATGCGGGCTTCTGCCAATTGGTTGATCAGGGCGATGGGCTCGTCTTGCGCATCCGATATCTCCTTGATGATGCGATCAACATCTGACCATTTGCCGGCCAGGAAGAGCGACTGAGCTTCCAGGCCTTGCTGGGCCCGATCGATCCACTTGGAGATCAAGGCGGTATCTCCGTCGGGACTCAAAAACCGAGCAATCGCAAAATCATAGATCGACTCCTGAAAATCGGCGTTTCTGAATTTGACGATGCCTTCTTCAATGAAATAGGAAGGGTCTTCTGCGCCAAATGCAGTGCGGAGCTGTGCTGCTTTCTGAGCGTCGGCTTCAATTCTGTTCTTTTGAAAACTGATGGTTCTCGCCTGTGCAAAGAAGAAGATGGCAAGCAACAACATAGCCGCAGCGATGATATAAATGAAGGTCAATCGGCTGCGCAGCTTCTGATTGATGAGCTTTTCTTTTTCCTGCTGAGCTTCTACTTCTTTCTGGCTGTCTTCGATGAATTGTTGGATGGGACCGTCTTTGGCGAGAAGCGGGAAAAACTTTTCCCAGGCAACCAGTTCTCGTACACCGAGTAAGGAGCCGTTGCCCTTGCGGAAGTCTTCCAGGCGCTGCTTCAGAGAACCCGCTACCATTTTGAGTTGACGTTCCTCCTCGGGCAGGCGCTCCCAGACTTTTTGGGCAATGATATCGTGAGTGAATTCTATCTTCATAAAAAATTGATTCGTTTTTTTTGGCCGCTGATGAACACTGATTGATGCTGATTTGCGCTGTAGGGTTCAGTATTTTCAAAACAGTGAAGATCAGCTCAAATCAGCGTTTATCAGCGGCTATAAAACGCCAAGAATGAGATTACTTCAATTAAATCTTTTAATTATTCGCATTTGTTCGAAAGCATCCAGGCACCTTTGTAATTGCTCCGGCTGCAAATCCAATCTTTTCCGTATATCCTCCAAAGTTTCCACTGCTACTCTTTTTTTTGTTTTTTTATCAGACACCAATTCTCCTAGAATTTTCAAAGCCACTCCTTTCTGTCCGATCTCCTCTTCCAGCAATGCAATCTGATCGTCCAGGAATTCGCCAATCACATCTTTGATGGCCCCGATCTTATCCAGCAATGCCGGCCGGATATGCACAGGCCCACTACCGTTATCCTGAGCCGCCACCCGATAAAGCCGATCCAAAAATACCTGCAGATAGGTCAGCTCGACCTGCTTGTCGTCGACCTTCAAGCGGTTCATGACACCTTCGGTGAGCTGCTCAAGCCCCGATACTTTTATCTTGCCCATTTCTTCCAGCTTTTGCAAGGTTTTTTCAATCACCTGCCTGACCATCTCCGTTCTCATTTTTTCCACCCTAAACCGGTACTCGAAAAGCGAGGGCACGATTTTTTCAAAATCCCACAGATCTGCAATAAATTCCTCTCGCATGGAGATGATGATCTTACCGGGGAATTTTTTATTCAGAAAACTTCGGACAAACTGGAAGAAGGCCTGTTGCTCTTCTTCCGATCCCAGTACAAACAACTCCTCAAACTGATCAAAGATCAGATAGATGGGTTTGAAGGAGTGTCGGTACAGAAGCTCTGCTTGTTCTGATAAATCTTCCGGGATCTCTGCGGCTTGTACCTGATGTTGTTCAAGGGCGGCCTGAAGTTCATTTTGAGTACTATCCAGCAGGTTATCCCCTCTTCGGATGGAAAAGGAGTACCAGCGGGTATCCCGGAACTCATTAGCCAGACCGCACTGTATCAGACTGGTTTTGCCGGTACCGCTACCACCGTACAGGAGAATGAGGCGCGTGTTGAAGGTCAGGTCATACAGCGTCTGGGTTTCCTGTTCGCGGCCGAAAAAAAGTTCCTTGTCCTTTTTTTCGTAAGCATCCAAAAATTTAAACGGGCTTTCTTTTGTCATAACAAATAATACAACCTACTCCCAAGCGACGCGCGGGAGTAGGTTGCAGTTTTATATTAAGTAGATTTAAGATCTAGATCTTCGTTCATCCAATCAAACTGCTGAAAAATGGTTTCCAGTTTTCGGTATTGTCGCTTATCGTACTTCGGTTCGATCTGCAGTTTATTTTCAAAGGTTTCGGCCTGCTCAAAAATGATCTGCTCTCCGGTTTTTCCTCCGAAAAAATACAGTTTCGGCAGCTCACTTTTCAGCCGATAAGCATTTTCGTCGATCAAAAAAGGAGACAGGTTCAAGTAAGTGGCCGATTCATATATGTCTTTCACAACCAGTACCGACTGGTTGCTGATGTACTCGGGGCGCTGCAGGGGTTCGTCATCCATGATCACATAATCATGCCCGCGCAGGATAGATTTTTGGTGGATAAAAGACGCACTGGGGGCCCGGTAAGGGCTTTGTAGTTCCACATCCTTGATCGTCACCAACTGATATTTGCACATAAAACCACAGGCAGACAACAACATGCCCAGTTTTTCCTCAGCAGACAGGCACAAGTCTTCCACCTCCTCATTTAAAATGTTTTTCGCCAGCAAGCGGGTCCGAACCTCTTGTTCCAAAAAGCGGTAGGCCTCATAAGTTTCATCCGCTTTGATCAGACTTTCCTTCAACTCTTCCAGCTCCTCCATATAAGCGGTGATGTTATTTTCGTCAAAAATGCGCTTGACGGTGGCCGTTAGCCAGAGGTAATCATAACTTTCGGCAGCGACCGGATCGAGATTCATAAATTGGCGAAGCTCTTCTTTGTAAGTGTCTCTAATTTTGACCTCTCCACCGCCACTTTTTTTAGCCAGATAAACCTCATCCCAAAGATTGCAGATCGAGATGGCAGCTATCAGCCGGGCCAGTGTCAGGTATGCTTCATTAATTTCCTTGAGGCGGCGACGGCCCTGGGTTTTTCCTTCTACCGTAAAAAGGTCGCGGATCTGGGTACTGAGGATGGAAGGGAGGTAATCCAGCATCATGTTCTGGAGCTGATTCAGGACAGAGCCCGACGGGCGGCGCTGGTAGCGGTCCCAGTAGTCTTTAAACAGCAACTCGTAATGGCTCATCCCTTCAAAGGCCTTTTCGACTAAAACCTTGTTGACGTCCTGCGACATCAGATTAACTTCCGTATGATAATCCGGATTTTCCGGCGCCGGGATGGGATCGGGGATGACCCAGTCGGCCGTTTGTTCTTCAAGGGTATACAGACCCCAGGGAAATTGATTGGGGTGGTCGTCTTCAGCTTTTTTCCGGCCGGCTCTTTTTTGAATGTTTAATTGGGGATGATCGTTTTCAATAAAGCTTTTGGCTGTTTGGAAAGACTCTTCCAGGGTTTTCCCACTCCTCAGAGCGTCATAAAATTGTCCGGCGAAGTTCAACGCTTTTTCATCGCCTATAGCAGCGGAGGTAGCGAGTACCGTTTTGACGCCGGCCTCTTGTAGTTCGTCCAGCTGTTTTACATTAGCGCAGCCATTCAGGAATACCAGTTGGAGGTTTTTCTGTTGTCCCATCAATCCGGCCAGGCTACCTGCCCGGGCTTCTTTGTCATCCAGTTCCAGAAAATCATCGCCGGAATGGCCCCCGTAATGAAAAAGGGCAATGCGATTGTGGTATCGATTGAATTCCTTAAAGATCTGATCGAGGGTAGAATAGCCCATAAATCGGCATTCGATCTTGCCCTGGTCTTCGAGCGGCGCGAGGAGGTTGCGCAAGTTTTCTTCCTCTTGGCTCAAAGAGGACAGATCGCGGCGGGGGTTGGCGAAAGCAAATAAGAATATGGGTCTTTTAGGGTACATATACTTGTATTTAGATATGACCCCTTAATATACGGAATAGCTTGATATTTGGTTAAATTATTTAATGACCTCTTCATCATTCCATGCATTCGGCTCTTCAATCAGCGATATCTGATCAAATACCTGTAACAGCTTCTTATGGATCTCCGACCGGCGGATCTGGCTACGCTCAAACTCAGAGCGGACCTGCTCCGGGGCCTGACGGATGTCCACATCATTTCGGTGGCCGTAGAGGGTGTGGTAAAAGTTGTAGTATCCGGACTGATTGGCTGCGGTAGGCTCTATGTTTTTTTGTAAGCCCTCAATAGATCTCGCCAGGGCGGTATTGGCATTCAGCTTGACATGATAGCGAAAATTGTCATTGAATCGATGTTCACCGCTCATGCTCAGTCGGAAGCTGTCGGAAGTGATCAGGGCCATGGGGATGTAGACCTTGCGGCGGCGGATTTCGAGATAAGCTTTCATTTCACTGAAGGCAATGCTATCCAGTTGCGGCTTCTTGATGAAGCGGGCGTAGGCTTTTTGTGGTTCAAGGTTTTTGATGGCCCCGTTGGAAAACTGCAGACTGCCGGTAGCCTTCATTTTATCATTTAAAAAGCGGCCGTTCTGATCCCAGGAAGCTTCTACTAACAGATGCCCCTTCATTGTACCGCTGAGGTTTCGGCTGGTCAGAAAGTCCTGATTAAATTGACGGCTTTGTTCAAAAAGTTGAGTGCTGTTGACTTCCGCAAAGGTGAGCTGAGCTTCCAGGCGAGGGCGATACTCCATCAGCAATTGCCCATCTATGGCTATCTCTCCATCCAAAGCCTCTGTCAGTCCCTTGATCTGGAGTTCATTGTTCGCAAAGTTGATATTGCCGCTGAAGTTTTTACCCGAAAAATTATGGTAAGTGAAGGAATCGATCTCAGCGGAAAAGCTTCCCTTAAGAAATTGACTGATGCGCTCGCGCTTTTCAATCAATTGTCGCTGACTTAGGTTTCTTCCGGTGGAATCCTGCAGGAGATCCAGGGTTACCAGCATTTTATTGACATCCAGATTAGATGACTTCACCTGGGCATTAAATTCCAGTTCCACGTCTTCACTGTTAATGGAATCTGCCATCAGCATGGGCAGCACATTGAAGGCGGTGCCCTGAATATTCAGATCGCTACCGAAACCGCGTAGCTGTAATTGGCTGATGTCAAACTTATTGTCGTTGATGTTAAAAACTCCTGCTATTACCCTGGTCGTATCACCTTTCACGGTTGCTTGCACATTCTGGCATTCCAGTTGTCCCTCGGTTTTCACCAAACCGATGTAACCCGGACTGATCATATTTTCATATCGACCGTTGAGTTTGAAGTTGCGGATAGCGAGTTCCCCTTCCAGGTTTTGGAGGTTTCCTTCCTCCAGAAGCGGCTCGAATATCTGCAGCGGCAACTGACCGTCGAAAGACAGGTCGATGTTCGGATTGTCGAAGTTATTGATGGTCAGATGAGCCGTGATTTCGTCCTGCCCCAGACGCCCCCGGAAATCCCGCACTTCAAAGGCGGTTGTTTCGAAGCTTTTCAGATCGCCATTGTTGAAGAGCACATTGAAATGGGTACTGTCCATGGTGTTTTCCAGTTTGGGATGTTGGAGCGTGCCGTTCACGAGTTGGAGTTCTGCCTTGAGCTCGGGGTTTTGGTTTTCGCCCCAAAGTCCTTTGACGATCGCAGAAAAACTGGTTTGCCCCCGGCTTTTGAAGTCGCCCAATAATTTTTCATAAGTGCTTGGGAGTAGTTGCACGGGCCCTTCGAGTTGGCTATCCTCGCTGGAAATGAACAGATCCAGGTAATAGCCTTTTTCCCATTTTTCGATATCTCCCTGTAGTCGGAACGGATGCTCATTGATCAAAACTTTGGCCTGGTCCAATTCATAGGAATGCGCATTGAGGTCGACATCGATGAAAGTGCTGTAGTCAATGGTTTTATTTTCGAGAAAACGGAGTTGGTCGCTATCGTAGTAGTTTGCTTTTATTTGCCCTGTATTTTTCATTTCAAAACGGCGGGCAGAGAATTCACCTTCTATTTCCATATTTTCCACAAAGAACTCTCCTTTATGCCGTTGCTGTTGATTATCGTAATGCAGCTGCATATTGCTGAGGATGGCCTTATCAATTGAGACGTTGGTCAACTGGGAAGGAGGAGCATTGTTGGTGGAATCAGCGGGAGTGTGAAGGATATTATAGTTGGCGGTCCCTTCCTGATTTATTTTCACAAAGATCTCTCCGTTGTCAATATTGAGGGTATAAATGATATAGTTAGAGCTGAAAAGGCTGGTCAGTTTCAGGTCGAGCGTTGCTTTTTGAGCCTGCATGAGGGTATTCCCATCGGTGTCTGTCAGGGTCAATCCGTTCATATAAGCTTGTGCCCGGGGGAAATTCGCCCAGATATTCAGTCCAATGTCATCGGCGGAGAGTTCGGAGGCGATGCGTTCGTTCACCTCTCCGATGAGCCGATTGCCGATCTGTCGTTGAAAAACGAAAGTAGAGGCAAAGGCCAGGATGAGACCGAGGATGATGAGGACAAATATGGTTCTAAAGAATCTTCTCCAAAACTTTTTCATAATGCAGAATTATTGATGCTGATCCTTGCACCTTCGGCGCAAGGACGATGCTGTGATGCTTTGCCACCTACAGTGGCGGGATGCTGACGTCTTTTCTCGTTGTAATTATAGACAATTACTCTAAAACTGTTTTCACTCGGGAATTGTCGGCATCTGTTTTTTGCTACTATTCAATATAAGTTTCTCTACTAATAATAATGATGATAAAAGGCAGTAAGTTGGAAGGGGGCGTGTTTTTTTCGACTCAGAGGGCATAGTGATCGAAATATTGATATTCAGCGATGTTTTAAAAGTTATTTTGTATGAAGTAGAAAGTACATTTTCACCATAACCCAGACAGTGGTAGTCAGTGTAAACCAGTGTCAAAAAATTATTATCGATATTAGTGTAAAAATTGAATATGCGGACGCCTATTTGCCTTGCACTGATCATGATCATTTCTGCTTCTTTATTTTCTCAAACCCTCCCCTCGCCCCTGACCCAATCGTTTAAGGAGTACCAACAATCGAAAAAGAACGGCCTTTTCCATCTCGACTGGATATCGGCCGGGCCGGTATTGAATTCTGCTCGGGTGGAAGCCGTCCAGGCCGATCCAAGCCGGCCGGGAACGATGTATGCCGCCTTTGGATCCGGCAACCTTTGGAAAACAGTGAATAACGGATTGAACTGGGAACCCATTTTTGAAAACCAGGCTGTCCTGGGCATTGGTGATATTGCATTAGCTCCCTCCAATCCTAATATCATCTACCTCGGTACGGGTGAAAGTTTGCGAAAAAACAGGAATTACACCATGCCTGGCAATGGCGTTTATCGATCAGATGATGCCGGCAAATCCTGGCAGCACCTGGGTTTGGAGGACTCCTGGCATATCGGAGAAATTGCAGTACATCCCGAAGATCCAGACATTGTTTTTGTGGCGGTTTTGGGAAAATTTTGGACCAAAGATTCTTCGAAAGGCTTGTATCGAAGCAAAGATGGTGGTAAAAGCTGGATGCGGGTACTGTTTGTAGATGAAAACACCCGGGCCAATGACGTCGTCATTTCGCCCAGCAATCCGAATATTATGTACGCTTCCATGTGGGAAAACAATCTGGACTCGACCCTTATGGAGAGCGTTTATGGGCCTAATAGCGGGATTTATAAAAGTGAAGATGGTGGAGATAACTGGGAAAGAATGACCAATGGTTTGCCCCAACAACCCAAGATTGGTCGGATAGGGCTGGCCGTTTCTCACCAGGATCCACAAAAGGTGTATGCCTTGATCGATAACCGAAATAAAGAAAGACCTAACATTGCAGAAGTATACAAAACACTTGACGGTGGCCAGAGCTGGTCCAGAACTCATGAAGCCGAACTCAACATCTTTTCTGTCATCGGCTGGTATTTTGCAGATATGTATGTCAACCCTCAAAATGATGAAGAAATATTTGGCTTAGGTGTACGAATAGCTCACAGTCAGGATGGTGGAAAAACCTTTGAGCTGCTAGGGGGAAGGGTCGAGCATTTACACCCCAGCCCTGCACAAACCCTCCACCTGGATCATTGCGAAATGTGGATCAACCCTACGAATCCCAATCATCTGATCCTTGGAAATGACGGAGGTGTGTATCAAAGCTATGATAAGGGCCAGACCTGGCTCCATCTGAACAACATACCGGCCGGAGAATTTTATGACATCACCCTGGATAATCAGGAACCTTACCATATTTATGGTGGAACCCAGGATGATGCTACTGTATACGGCCCTGCCAGAGAATGGACATCCGAGCGAAAGGACCCCTGGAAATATTTGTGGATCGATGCCTGGAGCGGCGGAGATGGCTGTGTTACCCAGGTAGATCCGGAAGACCCCAATACGGTATATCTCAGTTCGCAAGAAGGCTTTGTGATGAGAATGGATATGAAAGCGGACACTATAAAAAACATCGCTCCCAAATTGTTAGATGCTTATAAAGGAAAATTACAGTATCAGTTTGTCGCCCCTTATTTCATTTCACCTCATAATGCTAAAACTTTATACCATGCCGGTAATTATTTATTGAAATCCACAGACAAGGGAGACAGCTGGGAGATGATCAGTCCTGATTTAACACAAACTACAGATCCGGGAAAGCATCCTTTTGCAGCGGGGGCTGTAGTAGAATCCCATCTTCAGCCAGGACTTTTGTATGTAGGTATGGACGAAGGCGTTTTTTGGTGCAGTAAAGATGACGGGCAAAACTGGGAGGAGTATTCCGATGGTCTTCCTCCTTTTTATATTCGAAGTATTTATCCGTCAAGATTCAAAAAATCAAGGGTATATCTCGCCATGACCGGGATCAATAATGATGATCTGAATAAATATCTTTTTGTATCGGAAAACTATGGTAAAAACTGGCAGTCAATCGCCTCCAACCTCCCCAATGAACCCGTGAACGTCATTCTCGAAGATCCTTTTTATGAAAACATTTTGTATGCGGGAGTATACCGAGGCGTTTATATCTCTACGGATCGCGGGAAAAGCTGGAACTGGCTAGGGCAGAATATGCCGGCGGTGAGCATCGGGGATTTGGAAATTCAGGAAAGGGAGAAGGAGTTGGTCGTGGGCACTCATGGCCGCGGGATTTATTATGTCGACCTACAGCCCATTTATGATTTAGCAGAAATGAACTTTAAGCCCGGAAAGAATGTGCTATTGGACATTCCTCCGGCGCAATACCCCAAGATAAGGGCCAGCCACGGAGAAGTGGATAAGGCAACGATTACAAAAGTGCCGATCAGTTTTTGGATGGAGGAAAATGAGCTGTTGGAATTGTCTATAATCAACCAACAAAAAGAAACCATCT
>JAUIKE010000234.1 GCA_030430845.1 Bacteroidia bacterium
TGAAAGTAAGTCGAGCCTGAGTGGAGGTTTGCCAATCACAGAGAAGCGTCGAAAGTTCAGGAGCGGGCCTGGGCCTATGGCCCAAACCGGCTCTTGAAGCCACCTCCTTTGGGGGTGGTAGTTCACATAAAATGTAAAAGAAATAGGATGGCCTATTGAAATTTGACTCGACTTTGAAAAAGAATTAAATTGTTACCTTAGTATATTAATAATTTCACCCCAAAAAATGATTATGAAAACTCCTGCCTATCGTTATCTCAGGGGCTACACACTGGACCCTGGTTTTTCCACCTTATTAGATACTTATAAAATTAATGAGACGATTTATCGGATCAATTGGGAGAATGTAACTCCCGGTCCTGCCGGGGAGTATTTGGAGATAATAGATGTAGATCCTGCCAGCGGTTGTTTTTATGAACCGATTGACCTGAACCTGCCAGAGGTCATGGTCAACCAGGGCTTGAGCCCTAGTGAAGGTAACCCACAATTTCATCAGCAGTTCGTATTTACGATAGGGATGATGACCATCGAGAATTTTGAAAAAGCCCTTGGGCGAAAAGTGATCTGGCGGCCTCCTGATAAAAAAGAATTTTTAGACCAAAAAAAACTATGGCCTCTCAGGATCTATCCGCATGGTATTCGGCAAGCCAATGCCTATTATGCTCCGGATAAGAAGGCAATTGTGTTTGGGTATTTTAAGGCCGGTGAAAACACGGAGGGGGCCAACTTTCCGGGCGGAACGGTATTTACCTGCTTATCACCGGATATTATTGCGCATGAGATGACACATGCTATTCTGGATAGTATCCATCCGCGTTTTCAGGAAAACACCAATGCGGATGTAGCCGCTTTCCATGAAGGCTTTGCTGATGTGATCGCCTTATTGCAACGATTCTCGACCATTGATTTAATCGAGCACGAACTGGAGCGTACGCAGGGCCGACTGGATCAGCAGACCATATTTGGCTCATTAGCCAGTCAGATGGGGCAGGCCCTGAGTTCGGGGCATGGAGCGCTCAGGGAGGCGATCGGTTATTTTGATGATGAAGGGAATTGGGTAAGAAGAAAGCCGGACCCCAAGGTGTTCAGAAGCACTTACCAGCCACATTCCCGGGGTGCTTTATTTGTGGCAGCAATCTTCGACGCATTCATCGATCTGTATTCCTATAATACAAAAGATCTTTTTCGCATGGCCAGGATGCTTTCCGGTGCAGAGGCCTCCATTTCGGTCGACATGGTGAAAAGGCTGGCGCAGGAAGCAGCGAGGATCGCTAACAACTTACTTCAGATCTGTATACAAGCGCTGGATTATGTCCCTCCTTTTGATATTTCATTTGGAGATTACTTAAGAGCCTTGGTCACGGCGGATCTTGAAATGGCGCCGGCGGATGATTTCGGTTATCGGGTTTCTTTGATCCAATCCTTCCGTGCCTGGGGGATCTACCCCGATCAGGTGAACACCTTATCCGTGGAAAGCCTTCAGTGGGATCCCATTTCTGACATGTCAGATGGGGAAAAAGCCATCCTAAGGGGCTTAAAAGAAGAAATCCGCCCATTTGTAAGGGCTTTACTGGCCTTGAAGGACCGCGGAGATATTTTTTATGAATCCAAAAAGGTCAGAGCTGTTTTGGAAAAGGCTTTGGTGGATAAAATGCCTTCTTCTTTGCGCAAGCGTTACGAAGTAAAGGAAAATCCCAGCGAGGCATGGGATCAGTTTATGGCCCGGCTGGGGCTGACCACCAAAGAGATTTCTTTTACCCATAAAGGAGAACCAATAGAATTCGAAGATCCTTTACCCCAAATCGAAGTGCACTCCCTGCGGCCGGTTTCCCGCTTTAGCCGGGAAGGGCGCCATATTGAGCAGCTTATTGTGACTCTTACCCAGACTTACCACGTTCGAACGGCCAAATATAAGGGCTTTACGTTTCGGGGAGGTAGTACCATCATTTTAAACCTGGAAGAAGAAGGGATCGAGTACCTGATTTACAAAAACATACGCAGCAATCGCCGTTTTTCCAGCCAGCTGTCCTTTGAGTTAGGAGAAATCCCCGGCAAGGGAATACAAGCCTCCTTTGTGTATGAAGAGGAAAATCTATTCGGTGATTTGGAATTCCGCCACCTGCACGATTTTAACCAATAAAACCCCCGAAATATGCCAACGAAAATAAATGCTAAAGTAAAAATGTTCAGGGTCGGAGAATTAGGCGACTGCTTTTTGCTGACCTTCCAACAAGGTAATCGAAAGGGCAATGTGTTGATCGACTGTGGTTCTTTTCGCAACAGCAACCAGTCCAAAGAACAGCTAAATACCATCGCACTGAAGATCAAAGAGATCCTTGGAGAGGATAAGATCGACCTCTTAGTGGCTACCCATCAGCACAACGACCATTTATCCGGCTTTTTACATGCCAAAGAGGTTTTTGAATCCATGAATATTGAAAAGGTGTGTTTTTCCTGGCTGGATGACCCACTGGATCCGCTTGCCCAAAGTATTCAGGAAAAGCATAATAAACTAAAGCTCACCTTGCTGAAGATCCGAAATTACCTGGATCAAAAGGAAGATCCTCGAGCTCAAAAACTAAAAGAGGATTTTGACAGCTTTGTGGATTTCCATGAAGATATGACGTCTGAAGAGCTTGCACAGGCCGGCAATGGAGCACAGTCGTTTAATTTTGCGGCTACCAAAAGACCCTCTACCACCGACCAGGCCATGGACGTACTGAGGTCTTTAGGCGAAGTCGAATATCTTTCTCCTGGAGCAATTTTCGATCTGCCGGGCATTTACAGCGGAGGGGTTAAGGTCTATGTACTGGGACCTCCAAGAGATTACAAAAAAATAAAAGATACCAAGCCCAATGCCGGCGAATCCTATGATCAGCACCTGACCGACCTGGGGTTCATGGCTGAGAATTTTTTAAACACCCTGCAAGGATCGGATGAGGTTAGAGAAGAGCGTAATTATCCGTTTAGTCGTTCTTTCAAAAAAACGCAGGCGGAATTAAAATCAGAAAAAGCCTACAAGGACCTGATCAAGCGATACGAGAAGGAGGACTGGCAAAATATTGATGATGATTGGTTACAAGTGGGTGAAAATCTGGCCCTGCATTTAAATAGCTATACCAATAATACCAGTTTGGTGCTGGCTTTTGAACTCGTTTTCAACGAAAAGTTCCTGCTCTTTGTCGGGGATGCCCAAACCGGCAACTGGCTTTCCTGGAAAGAAGTCGAATGGGAAGATGGAGAGGAGCACCTGGATCGGATTTTATCCAATACGGTCCTGTACAAGGTTGGACACCACGGCAGTCATAATGCGACCTTGAAGGAGTCCTTAGAGGCCATGACCCATCCGGAACTGGTAGCCCTCATCCCGGTGGACGACAGCGATCCCAATATTACCAAAGACTATCATCCCTGGCGTATGCCGGCGGAGAATCTGTATGAAAGATTGATTGAAAAAACGCAGGGCCGGATACTGCGCATGGATCATGGGAAAATCGAGTATTCAGAAAATAACTGGATTAAAGAACCTGAGGAGGAGGAGTTGTATTGGGAATATGATTTGGAGTAAATCAATCTTTTGGGAAATAACGATTGTTTTTCCAAATATACCGTTCATTCTCCCGATATAAGTCGAGTTCAATAGGTTTGATCAGCAGTTCGTCCACATAAAACGTCTGATTGCGGAGGTGCTGGTTGTCCAGGCTCAGACTCAGCCTGTTAGCCGGGTCTTCCAATTCAAAGGTCAGTCGGTGCAGGGCCCAGCCTTGATCATCGATCGCTTTGACCAGTTGCCAGGCCATGGTTGATATGTTTTGGACCGTGTTGCCTTGCGGATCCTTTTCTTCCAGGCTCACCATTGACCTGGGGATCAGGTCCTTTTTGATGTACATCCAGAACAGGACTTCGTAGGTGTGTGCGCTGCGTCCCTCGGGGAGGACTCCCTCAAAGAGTTGCTGTTTTTTGGGCATGGCAAAGCTGAGGCCTCCGCTGCCCAGATACGGCTGTTCGGATGTTTCCTCATCAAAAGAAGCATACAGGAAATCCTTTGCATTTTGAGAAGACAGAAAATCACCGTTTTGGAATAAAGAATCTGTGTTTATTTCATGTTGAATGCGGTCTTTACGGGCTTGAATACGTTGTTCAAAGCTTTCCAGGGATAACTCGGCCAGGCGGATGTATCCTTCATCGTAAAGGGTGATCCCCGCATTTTCGAAGTGCGGATATTCGTCCTTGTATTCCGGTCTTTCCTTTTGATAATGATCCCAGAGTAACAATAAGGGCTTTTCGTTGGGGTAATCCTCGAGGACCACCGGCGGCCGGTATGGTTCGAGCACCAATTGCATCTGATTGACGGCCTGAATGGGAGAGCTCCGGTTGACCAGTGAAGCCACGACCGGCAGCCCGGTTTGTACCGATAACACCTGGGATTGCTGCAGACTAAAGCTATATGCGTACGGCCACCAAAAATTACCTGAACCCATATTGTAAAAAGGAATAGGCAGAATGGCCTGATATTTAGAAAAATCAATAGACGTATCGGTGTATTTTTCTCCGGGTTTCATGGTAGAGATCTCATCCAGCCCGTAATCCCGGGCATAGCTGAAGTGGTAGGCTTCAAAAAGCAAGACCACCAGGCACAGGATCGGCAGGCTGCGTCGAAGCCAGGAAGGAGATGGCTGCGCCCATTTAAAGAGGTAGGCGAAAGCCATAATATTAATGACATAATACATCGGCCAGGCAAACCTGCCGGAGCTTCGAAACTGCTTGAGCGGCCCGGAATAATCAAGCAAGGGCTCCAATCTCGGAATGATAAACGGGAAGCCGAGGGCCAGCAGGAGCACTACAAAAGAGGATGCGAAAAGATGATTCAAAGCCTTTTGATGAGGCATCTCCTGGACAAAAGAGGACCGCCCCAGTTTTTTACTTACATAATGCGCCAAAAGGAGGAAGAAAAAAATGGAGGCGAATAGTCCAAAATAATTTTGTGCCTCAAAATCTAACCTCTTGAATGTAATCAGCTGCTGGTCGATCCATTGAAAATGAGGTTGCGTAAGAGAAGTAAAGAGCCCCTGTATCTCGGCCTTGTAGGCCATATATCCCCAGGGGTGGGAAGTCCGGTCCTCGACGGGGTCGAGAAGGATCAGCCAGGAAAAGAAAAACAGCAAGGGTAGCCCTACCTGTATGCCGTAATGCAAAGCAAATGTCCACAGCTGTTTCCAGCTGATTTCTTTTAAAAAGGCAAAAAGAAAGAAAAAGGACACTGGGAAAACCACTATGGGGAAATAGTAAAAATGAATGAGGGAATACAGAAAAATTACGATAGCGATGGCCACACTCCACTTGATGGAATAGGACTTAGAAAACTTCAGCAGGAAATATATTACTGCCGGAATGACTTCCGGATGTGTGAGTCCATAATGGGATACCATCCGGTGGGTTTGAGGAGAAAGAAAGGTGATGCCGACGCCGGCGACTATAGCGTACCAATCAGGGAGTTCCAGTTCTTTAAAAATGAGAAAGAGGAAAACGCCCGTTAATAAGATGGACAACAACATGGAGTGGTTGACCACCGGAATGGTGTATGGAGTCAAATCGCCGAAAATTTGCGATAATACTTTCAGGCTATTGGATGTTAAAGGTTGTGTAGAGGCAGAGTTGCTGTGTTCCCGGTAGGGGTAATTCATACCCTCGTAGAAGGTAAAGGTGGTATCGTGCTGAGCGTGGTACTGGATGCAGGTATAATTTTTGAATCCATCTCCATAAGGTTCTATCACTTTATAGGTTGACCACTGCAGTAATTCTCCGTACCGACCTACAATCAGAATAACCATGACAAGAATCAGGGCGATCAGCCCGCTATACCGGGGATGAAACTTCATGGACGTATATTTTGGGCAAACATAGACATAAAACTGATAAGGCAGGGAGAAAAAGCCCAACAAAAAGTGACTTTGTCAGGCTTAATATACGTTGGTTTTAAGCACTCTTTTTTCGCTTCGATAAAATCCATGGCCGCTGAATCCGCCTGTTTTTCACTTTTTCATGTTTTTTCTTAAAAAACAAGGTGGCCACGACACCTAAGAGCACCATTATGCCCCCGAGGATGTAAGGAAGGTGCAGTTGCTCGCCCAGAATAACAACTCCACTGAAAACGGCAATGACCGGAGGCAGATTATTAAAAATACTCACATTGGAAGCAGGGATCCGGGCCAGTGCATAATTGGTCAGAAAAAAAGTGAGCAGGGTAGACAAGACGCCCAGGTATAAAACGGCCCATAAGAAAGTGGGCTGGGAGAGTGGCCTTAAGAACGCACCCAGGCTTTGATCTTGTATATGGGAAAAAACAGCTATTCCGTTGAATACCATGCAAGCCATTAAAATAACAGTAAAGGTGATTTCGGCAGGGGAGTAGGAGGCCGTCAATTTTTTTCCAACAATATAATACACCACGATCGATAGTACCGACAGCAATAACAGCACATTTCCAAGCATACTCTGGCCGCTTGTGTCTATCCCATTTCGATAAAAAATATACACCACACCAAAAACAGAAACCAGTACGCCGATCTTTTGCAGGAAGGTCGTTTTTTCTTTCAGCAATATGCTAGCGAAGAGTAAAGTCAATACCGGCGTCATCGCAAACAGGATACCCGCCTCCGAAGCCGAGGCATATTCCAGTCCCAACGTCTGAAAACCAAAAGTGAGAATGGGGGAGATCAGGGAAAGCAGCAGTAGCGGCCAAAGTTTTTTAAGGGATAGCTGTGGCAGGCGAAGTTTTCCCCATAAAACGAGTGGCAAAATTCCTGCGGCCGCGGCCGTAAAACGATGGGCCAGTAAATCAAAGGCGCCGGCATGCTGCAGCGCTATTTTTACAAACATAAAGGAAAAACCAATGATCAGGGTGACCAGGCTCAGGGCCATGTATGCCACCAGATTGTTGTTTCGGGTGTTCATAAACTTGTTGTTTAAGAGTTTTCTGACCACCGAAGGTTGCCAAGCCCGAAATGAAAGGAAGGGATAGCTGAGCTTCGATGGCCTGTTAATTGGATTCGGTACAAAGAAGCAGTGATTTGGAGAGAAAAAAATTAAGGTAGCTTAAGAAAGGGGGAGAGGCTTTTTGCACTTTTTTAAAGGAGAAATGTGCTTAAAAATTCCCTTTAGATGAAATTGTGATTCACATTACATCGAAGTTCGATGGTTCTTCCCATATTTGTTATCTCTAAATCCAGATTATAATGAATGAATTTGATGAATTGGCAGCAACATGGGACGATAAGCCTTCAAGGGTAGAGCGCGCAACTTCTATTGCCCAAACCATGAGAACTGTTTTAGACCTGAAAACCTTTCAGCATGCACTCGAATATGGAAGCGGCACCGGCTTACTCAGCTTTGCCTTGAAGGATGATCTAAAAAAAATCACCTTGATGGATGAGTCCATCGAAATGATTAAAGTAGCCAGGGAGAAACGCCAGCTATCTCAAGCCAGCCATCTGCATCCCATAAAAATGGATCTTTTGATCGACGAATACCAGCCGGCGTCCAAGTTTGATCTGATTTTCACCTTGCTTACCCTCCATCACATTAATGATACGGATGAGATACTTTCCCGTTTTAAGAATCTCATTTCTCCAAATGGTTTTCTGGCCATTATTGATCTTGAACCTGAAGATGGATCCTTCCATGACAAGGAATTTCATGGGCACCTCGGGTTTGACAGGACCGAGCTGGAGGAAAAAGTCAAAAAGGCTGGATTTCAAGCTGTTTACTATAAGGTAATCTATGAAATTGAAAAGGGAGAAGAAGGAGAGGAAAGATCTTATCCTTTGTTTTTGATGATCGCTCAATCAGTGTAGGGGAGGAGTGGTTAAAGATTTGGTTTTCTTTTCTTTTTTTAAGGATGTAAGTTTTGGCATAAAATTTCATAAGCTCGTGGCCCGTACGGGCCATGTACAGACGGGCCACAAACAAAAAAAGCCGATCCACAAGGATCGGCTTTTTTAAAGTCAGTACCGACGGGGGGAATCGAACCCCCACTCTGTTGCCAGAACTGGATTTTGAATCCAGCGCGTCTACCAATTCCGCCACGTCGGCGAGTAGCGTTTGTAAAAATAATTTAATGGAATTAAATTATTTTATTTTTTATTACCACGTCGGCGGCGAGTAGTGTTTATAAAAATAATTTAAGGAGATTAAATTATTTTATTTTTTATTACCACGTCGACGAGTAGCCTTGGTTAAAGATAACCTCATCGGCCTCAGGCGGATGAGGTTACCTCTATTTTATAAGGCTCGGCAAATATATAATCTAATATCGAAATAATCAAATTATTTTAACCCGTAATCCAACGCCACAAATCCAAACCATTCGCGTACACGACGAGCGAGAGCACGATCACAAATCCGACCATGGTGGCGATCTCCATAAACTTGTCAGAAGGCTTGCGGCCGCTGACGACTTCGTAGAGCAGGAACATCACGTGCCCGCCGTCCAATGCCGGGATCGGAAGCAGGTTCATGAAGGCCAGGATGAGCGACAGAGCCGCGGTCATAAACCAGAATTTTTCCCAATTCCAGACCGGATCGAACATCTTTCCGATCGAGCCGAAGCCACCGAGGTTTTCCGAAGCGGATAATTTTCCGGTCAGGATCTTGCCGAGGGCCTTGACGTTCAGGGCTAGAATGTCCCAGCCTTTGGCTACTCCTGCAGGCAGAGATTGCAGGAAGGTATAGTCGATGCGCTCGGTGTCGAAAAAATAAGTTTTATCAAAGCGATAGATGCCAACTGCACCACTTTCTGTTGAAGTTAAAGCAAAGTCCATAGTATCCGTCTCGTTTCGGATCGCTGTTATGGTAACATCTTTCCCTTTATTCTGTTGGGCAAGGGCCTGAAAGTCATTAAAATATGGAGTTGGTTCGCCGTTAAAGGCAATGATTTTATCCTCTAGCTGGACGCCTGCTTTTTCAGCCGGAGAGTCTTTTACCAGTCCGGAAGCCACAAAGGGAACTCGAGCATCAAATATGAGGCTGTTCTGATTTTTATAGCCGGATAGTGATCGAGCCACTTCATCGGGTACATTAAGGTCGACTTCATTGCCGTCGCGGCGCACCTTGATGTTTCGGGCGCCTTCGAGCGTCAGTTCCTGGATCAGCACACCTGGGTTGAAGTTGGTGAACTGCTTGTTGCCTACTGCCAACAAATGATCACCGTTGCGAAGGCCGAGCTCATGACCGAGGGAGTCTACATAAATGCCGTATTCGATGTTATCGTTCGGCAGGTACTCTTCTCCATAGGTCCAGAGGATCATGGCATAGATGAAAAAGCCGAGTATAAAGTTGACCGTCACGCCACCCAGCATAATAATAAGGCGTTGCCAGGCCGGTTTGGAACGGAATTCCCATTCCTGGGGCTCTGCCTTCATTTGCTCGGAATCGAAACTTTCGTCGATCATACCGGCAATTTTTACGTAACCACCGAGTGGCAACCATCCTATACCGTATTCGGTATCGCCTCTTTTATATTTGAAGAGTGAAAATCCTGGATTAAAAAACAGGTAAAATTTTTCTACGCGTGTTCCGAACCAACGGGCCGGGAAAAAGTGCCCCATCTCGTGTAATACCACCAATATCGAAAGGCTGAGCATCAGTTGGGCTGCTTTGATCAAAAACTCCATTTTGGATACTTGTATTTTTAGTAAAATAGCAGTTCTTTAGGGTTGCGACCTGGCTGCTATCTTGGATTGAAGTAGTAAGTTATAACGATTAAAAATAAAAAACAGTATTATCTTTCCGAATGTTTCAAACGAAGCGTAAAGGTAAGCGAATTGCCGAATATTGACGACTAAATTGGACGAAAAGCCCTCGGTAGGGGATAATATTTTGTTATGAATCTGTTTTATGTACCCGAAATTGATGGAGAAATCGTAGACTTGCCGGAAGAAGAAGCCCGGCATGTAGTGCAGGTGATGCGTAAAAAACCTGGAGAGGAGATCATGTTGGTGGACGGAAAAGGACACTGGCACCGACTGGAGATCCTGGAAACCTCCAAAAAAAAGTGTGCAGGCCGCATCCTGGAAAGCCTGCAGCCGGAGGACAAAAGAGATTTCCACCTGCATATCGCCATCGCACCCACGAAAAACATCAATCGCTTTGAGTGGTTTTTGGAAAAAGCAACCGAATTTGGGGTGGATGAGATCACACCGCTGCTGTGCGATCGCTCTGAACGTAAAAAGCTGCGGGAGGACCGGCTCGAAAAGATCCTGGTGGCGGCCATGAAGCAATCGCTCAAGGCCTACCTGCCTCGATTGAATCCATTGACCCCTTTTAAAGCGTTGGTCAGCCAAGCCTTCGACGGCCAACAATTCATCGCTTATCTGGATGAAGACGTTAAGGGACACTTAAATGAAAACTACCAAAAAGCTCAAAACGTTCTTATCTTAATCGGCCCCGAAGGAGATTTCTCTCCGGAAGAAGTGAGCCTGGCCAAAGCCAAAGGCTTTCTTGGAGTCACGCTGGGCAAAAGCCGCCTAAGAACAGAAACGGCAGGGATCGCAGCCTGCCATATTGTTAATTTGGTGAATGGTTCATAGTTCATGGTTCATAGTATATTGTGCTGAATTATGAATGATGTTTTTTGAAGATCTTCAGGGGCACGCCCAGTACGGGCCCGTATGGGCAAATCCCGCAAATTCAGCAGATTAATATTTGCAAAATTTGCGCTATCTGCGTGCCGGTAAGCGGTCATTAATAAACAACCTGATCAATAATTAAATTCCAATAACCCAATAACTCAATAACAAATAACTCAATAACAAATAACTTAACAACTCACAATAATGAAGATCCGACTATTACTTTTACTACTAACTTTAGCAGGACTAAGCGCCTTTACGCCTGCTGCTGAAAATGAAGGAGCAAAATTAAAAATGGGCCTCCTCAAATACAATGGAGGAGGCGACTGGTATTCTAACCCAACTTCTTTGCCGAACCTGGCCTGGTTTTGTAATCAAAATCTTGGAACGAACTTCGATACAGAGTTTGGAACCGTTGAAGTAGGCAGTGCCGATATTTTCAATTATAGCTTTTTGCACATGACCGGCCATGGAAATGTGGTGTTTTCAGATGCAGAGGCAGAAAACTTGCGAAACTATCTGTTAGCCGGCGGATTTTTGCACATCGATGATAATTATGGGATGGACCCCTACGTGCGTACAGCGATGAAAAAGGTATTCCCCGAGCAGGAGTTTGTGGAATTGCCTTACCAACATGAGATCTATCACCAAAAATTCGAATTCCAGGATGGCTTACCAAAGGTACATCAGCACGACGATAAGAACCCGCAGGGCTTTGCACTTTTCTGGGAAGACCGCATGGTTTGTTTTTACACTTATGAGTGCGACCTCGGAGATGGCTGGGAAGACCAGGAAGTACATAACGACCCAGAAGAACTAAGGCAGAAGGCCTTGCAGATGGGGGCGAACATTGTTCAATACGCTTTTAAGCAATAAACAACATGAGTCATCCAAAATTTTTGAGGCAACTTATAAAGCCCTGCTTTTAAATTATTTAGTTTTTGTTGTTCGTTGTTAGTTGCTCGTTGTCCGCGATTAAACGAGCAACTAACAACGAACAACTAATTGAAAATCAAGGTTTAGTTGGGGCATCCCTGAAAAGGGATGCATGAACGGCCTGACGGAATAAAATTTCGTCAGGCCGTTGTTATTTTAGCATCAGTTGAGAGGAGAACCAGACTATCAAAGCCAATTTCCATTGTTTTCTAATCAA
>JAUIKE010000235.1 GCA_030430845.1 Bacteroidia bacterium
TTTCTTTGATTTGCTTCTACTTCGTTGCCGTTCGTGGCCCGTACGGGCCAAACGCAAAATACCGCCAGTTTCCTAACTGGCGAATACAACGTACGTAGCAAAAACCATTAATGTTTGAGCTCACTCCAAAAAAATAATAAGGTACTTCTTCCTGTCCAACTTGTCCCAATTTGCGGAACTGGACCTTCTATGAACCATGCTATCTAAATGCCGGTCATCATTACTTTTTCATAGCACTAAAATATCAATTGACAGAAATTTGCTTATATCCATGCTAATCTAGTTGCTCAAGGATGGGTGATTCATCCAGAGGATTATTGGTATAGCAACGCTTTGTATTATTTGGAGCAGCGAGGGCTATTGGAGATTGATATTTTGGACCTTGGAGCAACGGAAGGTTTTTTTATGCCGAAATTTAAATGAGGTAGGTTTTTGGGGATCGCCAGTTAGGAAACTGGCGTGGTATTGCGTAGGGCCCGTACGGGCCACGAGCAAAAACTGATACCCTAAGATATGTAGCTACCAAATATGTAAAAGTCATCGAAGCTGTTGAGAAAGATTATGTGAATTAACATTAGATTGTGCAATCTTGCAAAAGGGTAGCATCATGCATAAGCATCACTGATGAAAAAGAAGAGAATAATAGAACCTTTAATTAGTTTATTGGTAGCTGTAATTACCATAATTATTCTTTTCTATACGACAATATTTTTCTTAGGAAGTGAAGAAGACTATGCAAATGCTATTTCAAAATCGAGCTTATCCTTTATTTTTAATCGTGTCCTTGTCAACTTAGTTGCGAGTATATTGCTTTTATCTTTTTTTATTGCATTTGTGTATTTGCATAACCGCATAGCTCCTAAAACCGATCAGTACCCAGTGAATAAATTGGCAAAAATTTATATTGTTTTTGCTTCAGCAGTATCTGTTATCTTTGTCATACTATTCCATGTTATTTTATTAAAAAATTGAAATTTATCATTCAACTAGGAAACTAACACTTCTTCCACTGCCCTAAATATTAAACTATTAAACCTTGAAAAATCCAACTTTTAAAATACTCCTTCATGTAGTTGGGTGGTGCCTTTTCCTCTTGCTGCCTTATTTATTTTCTTTTAAAAAAGCGGTTCGTTTCGATCAACTGTGGACGAGCCAGCACGAACTGAAAAACTTATTGTCCTGGATCTTTCTTATTGGCTTCACTTATTTAAACCACCTATGGCTGGTACCAGGTTTTTATTTAAAACGAAAGCGCTTGTTATATGCCGGGTTGGCAGGACTGGGACTAGCTATGATCCTTTGGCTTCCCGAAAGTATCAGTTGGTTTGGGCAAAGCCCTCCCCAAAACATACCGCTATCAGACGTTCCTCCAAAACCGGCGGTGGTAATGGAAAACAGTCATGTAGTCTTGCTGTTTTTCGTCAGTATACTGGTTTCTATTAGCTATCGTACGCAGATCCGACTGAGAGAAGCAGAACAACAACGTCTGCAAACTGAATTGGCTCATCTGAAGGCCCAGATACAACCTCATTTTCTCTTTAATACTTTAAACAGCATCTATTCGCTGGCCATTCGGCAAGATGAACGAACGGCGGATACGGTGGTAGAGCTGTCTGACTTCCTCCGATATGTTATACAGGATGCGAATCAGCACTGGGTGGTGCTGGAGAAAGAGGTCGATTATATTCGCAATTATATAAATCTGCAAATATCACGCCTGCGTAATAGTGTGGCCATTCATTTTGAGGTAAAAGGAAATTTAAACCAGCAAAAAATTGCGCCCTTAATCCTATTTAGTTTTATAGAAAATGCTTTTCAACACGGGGTCAGCCCAGACGAAGAATCAGAAATTAGGATTCGCATTACAACCCAAGAAGACCAAGTAGAACTCTTTGTTTATAACAAAAAGGTGAAGGTGACTACTCAGGAAGTTAGTACAGGAATAGGAATAGAAAACACCCGGAAACGCTTGATGTTGTTGTACCCCGAAAAGCATACGCTTCAAATTACCGATACAAATCAGGATTACAGTGTTCAACTAGATATTTTCCTTTGATATAGTAGCAACAATCAACCATTTTTCAAATATGCTGACTGCCATTGCACTGGATGACGAAATACCGGCCTTGGAAGTGATCGAGGCCTTCTCCGGACGGTCCGAATTGTTGGACTTAAAGGCTTGCTTTAACAAAACTGGAGAAGCACGCAGGTATTTGGAGGAAAATCCGGTTGATCTGATTTTTCTTGATGTGAACATGCCCGCCATGTCCGGCATTGAATTTGCCCAAATCGCCCCTAAGGGAATAATTATAATTTTTACCACCTCTTATGCTCAGTATGCGGTGGACAGCTACAACCTGAATGCCGTTGATTATTTATTGAAGCCCTTTTCCTTTGAGCGATTTCAGCAAGCTATAGAAAAAGCCCAAATACTCCACGAGGCCCGATTGCCGGCTGTTGAAAAAGAACAAGCTATTGTTCTTAAAGCAAATTACGGCTACGTGAAAATATGGCCAAAAGACATTCAATATATCGAAGGATTAGACAATTACCTGAAGATCCACATTGAAAACCAAGACCTTTTGGTTGTTCGCCTCACCTTGAAGGAAATGATGGAAAAACTTCCTGCCGATCAGTTTGTCCGAATACATCGCTCGTTTATCATTTCGCTGGCCCGGGTGGAAGCTGTTCGAAATAAAAAAGTATTTATCGAAGAGCAGGAGATCCCTCTCGGAGGCAAGTACGAAGCCGATTTTTTTAAGGTATTTAAAAAAGACGGAATGTAAAAAGGCTGCAGGCCCGTTTATTTACCACTGAAATTCCCCCCTTCACCACAAGTTTCTGCGCAGGATACCCCATCCGCATAAATTGTAGAAAAAAAGACGGTTATTATGAAAAGAAAAGAGTTTTTGAGAAAAGGAGTAATCGGCCTGGGCTCTATTGTGGCCCTGCCCACAGCTATTACCTCCTGCAACAAAGAGGAAATGGACATAGAAATAGCAGGAGGAGAGAGCGGCAGTTGTGATTTGTCGCCATCCGAAACTAAAGGGCCGTTTCCAATCAAATCACCTGCCGATCTGGTCAGGGCTAATATTATCTCAGACAGGGAAGGTATTCCTCTTCTGCTTACGCTGACTGTACAAGATCTCAACAACAATTGCGAACCGATGGCTGGTGTATTAGTCGATGTATGGCACTGCGATAGCGATGGGAATTATTCAGAGTACGGGGGTACCGGCATGCAATCCACCAATTATACCAGCGCTCATTTTCTACGTGGCCGACAAGCAACGGATGCTAACGGCCAGGTTTCATTCATTACCATTTACCCAGGCTGGTATCCAAGCCGGGCGCCTCATATACATCTAGAAGTATTAAGCAGTAGCGGACAATCTCTGCTCGTTTCGCAGATTGCCTTCCCAGAGGATGTTTCAAAAACAGTGTACGACACAGATCATTATCACGGAGATTTTGACACTTCCAATACCAGAGACAATGTTTTTTCCGATAGCCTTGAAGACAATATGGGGTCTATTACAGGGAACACCACGGATGGCTACACTTTAACACATACAATTGTGGTCGCAGCTTAAAAAGTGAATCAAGCTTGAGCGCCGCCTGGCGCTCAAGCTTGATCTAAATTTACCCCTCCCCTTAAGCATTTCCTACTTTCTTTTTTTATTTTCAACAAAAAAAAGAAAGCATGCATAAACCAATCCTTACCACTTTAGGGCTTATACTATTGTTTTTTACCATTCAAACCCAAGCCCAACCCATCGATATGTCTTTGTTTGAGACGATGAAACCAAGGAATATCGGCCCCGCCGGTATGAGCGGCCGGGTAACCGCCATCGATGCGGTCGTGTCCAACCCGAATATTATCTACATCGGCACCGCCTCCGGGGGTGTTTGGAAATCCGAGAACGGCGGTCTTTCCTTCGATCCCATTTTTGACAAGGAGCAAGTCAGCTCCATCGGTGCCGTAGCTATTAATCAAAGTAACCCTAGCGAGATATGGGCTGGTACCGGGGAAGGAAATCCTCGAAACAGCCTCTCTAGTGGATACGGTATCTATCGCAGTCTGGATGGCGGCCGGAACTGGACTATGATGGGCCTGGAAGAAACCCGTAATATCCACCGCATCATCATCCATCCACAAGACCCCAAAACGATTTTCGTTGGTGCGATCGGCTCTCCCTGGGCCGAGCATGAGGAGCGAGGCGTATACAAAACCACTGACGGAGGCAAAAGCTGGGAAAAAGTCCTGTATGTGGATGAAAAAACTGGGGTAGCTGACCTGGTCATCGACCCCAATAACCCCAATAAGCTGGTCGCCGCCATGTGGGAGCATCGCCGCTGGCCCTGGTTCTTTAACTCCGGCGGCCCCGGCTCAGGCCTGTACGTTTCTTTCGATGCCGGAGAAAGCTGGGAAAAAAGAACATCTGAAGACGGCCTGCCGAAAGGAGAACTGGGCCGGATCGGACTGGCCATTGCTCCGAGTAATTCCGACATTATCTACGCATTAGTGGAATCGAAAAAAAATGGGTTATATAAATCTACCGACGGAGGCTTCAGCTGGAAACTGGTGGCCGATAAAGGCATCGGCGGACGGCCATTTTACTACGCCGATATTTTTGTGGATCCGAAAAATGAAAATAGGGTTTACAACATCCACACCACCGGTGATGTGAGTCAGGATGGCGGTAAAACCTTCGAAAACTTTATTCCGACAAGCCTCATACACGTGGATAATCACGCGCTTTGGATACATCCGGAAGATCCCAAGCTTGTCATGAACGGTAACGATGGGGGCTTCTGCCTTACCCGCGACGGGGGTAAAACCTGGGATTATGCCGAAAACTTGCCGCTTGGGCAATTTTACCACATTCGTGTCGACAACGAAGTTCCCTACAACGTCTACGGAGGCATGCAGGACAATGGAAGTTGGCGAGGTCCCAGCCAGGTATGGCGCCGGAAAGGGATTCGCAACATGTACTTTGACCGCATCGGTACCGGCGATGGCTTCGATGCCATGCCCGACCCCTTGGATGCCCGATATGGCTACTCGCTCTCACAAGGTGGTAACCTGAATCGCTTTGACTTAGAAACCGGCCTGAGGCACGGCATCAAACCATATGTCGAAACAGAAGAGCCGCTGCGTTATCACTGGAATGCCGCCCTGGCCATCGATCCTCAGGATCAAAAAACCATTTACCTGGGCAGCCAGTATGTGCTGAAGTCTTCCGATCATGGTATTTCCTGGACCGCGATTTCTCCTGACCTAACAACCGACGATCCCGAAAAGCAACAACAGATTAAAACAGGAGGTTTGTCGCTGGATAATAGCGGGGCCGAAAATCATACGACCATCATCTCCATTGATCCTAGTCCGGTTCAGGAAGGGGTGATTTGGGCAGGCACCGACGATGGCAACGTTCAGGTAACGCGCGACGGTGGAAAATCCTGGGCGAAGGTGAGCGATAAGATCAACGGATTGCCGGAAGGGGCCTGGGTAGCGCAGGTGAATGCTTCGCTTCATACAGCCGGAGAAGCTTATGTGGTCGTAAACAACTATCGGCAGGGGGACTGGAAGCCCTACCTTTATCATACGTCTAATTATGGGAAAAGCTGGACTTCACTGGTGGATCAAAAGGCTGTGTGGGGACATACCCTGGCACTGGCACAAGATCCCCAAGCTCCTAATTTACTGTTCCTGGGAGCAGAAGACGGCTTGTATGTCAGTATTGATAAAGGAAAAGCCTGGACCAAGTGGAGCAGCTTCCCATCTGTGCCGGCCAGAGATCTGGTCGTACATCCTCGCGAGCACGATTTGGTGATCGGCACCTTCGGCCGGGCCGCCTGGATACTGGATGATATTCGTCCTTTGAGGCAATTGGCGCAGGAAGGTTACGCAAAAGTAGCCGGAAAAGACCTTCATGTTTTCCCGATCCCGGATGCTTATCTCGCATTTTTTGGTGAACCCAATGGCTATCGCTCTACGGGTAATGGCTTATTTTATGGAGAAAACCGGGAGCAGGGAGCTTTAATCTCATTTTATGCTAAAGAAACGAAGTCGGGTGGAAAGGCCACCGTACAGGTTTATGATGATGGAGGACAGTTGATCCGGACTTTTAAGGAAGATGTTCAGAAAGGCCTTAACCGAATCAGTTGGAATCTGGAGCAAAAAGGAGTGGGCCGTCCTTCTTTGAATCGGCCTAAAAAAGATGCCAGAGAACCCTCCGGCCGTTCAGTCCTGCCGGGTGATTACAAGGTAGTACTAACTTACGGAGATCATACCTCTGAAGGTATGGTAAAGGTAAAACCGGATCCTCACTTAACGCTTAGCCGGGAGCAGATGGTTGCCAAAGCTCAGTTGATCGATGAGCACTCAGGCAATGTAGCTCAGTTTGCCGAGAAAATGTATCAGTTAGGGGAAGCGAAGGAAATGGCCGGTTTGATGAAAAAGCAGCTGAGCAAGGAAGAAAAATATAAAGCCTTGGTCAAGAAAAGTGAAGAAGTGCTGAAAGAGATCGACGAAATCGTTCTTTTGATCAACGGCCCGGATGACGTGCAGGGCCTTTACCGGGATCCTGAACTGTTAAGCGCTAAATTGTCCGATGCCAGCCGGAGCCTACAGGACATCATCTATCCCGTTACGGAGACGAATAAATTACTGGTAGCACGTTTTGAAAAAGAAATGAAACCGGTAGTGGATAAAATTGATGATTTCTTTAGTGGGCAATGGAAGGCGTATAAGAAGGAGGTGGAAGGAGCGAGTTTGACTTTGTTGCCTGATTTTAGTTCGGATAAAAAATAAGCAAAGGAGGAGCCGCCACCAACAAAAATAAATAAGGGGCGCCGCCGGCGCCCCTTATTCTTTAACTTTTCGTCCAGGCAGTTCCTTCCTTCCCATCCTTTAGCTCTATGCCCAGATCCTTTAAATCATCCCGGATCTTATCGGACGTAGCCCAGTCGCGGCGTTGACGGGCTTCCTGCCGCAGCTCAATGAGCATTTGCATGATGCCGTTTACGACGCCCTCTTCTTCTTCACCACCTACGGCTTCGCGTTTGAGGCCGAAGACATCGAAGATGAAGTCGTGGAAAGTTTGTTTCAGGAGTTGCAGTGTATCGGGCGTCAGATCATTGAATGACAGTTGTCCACCCTTAAGGCTATTAATTTTTGGGACGATCTCGAATAAGCGCGCTAGTGCTTTGGGCGTATTGAAATCGTCGTTCATCTCTTCATGTACTTTACTGATCAGGTCATTAAGCTCCTGATCCAGACTACCGGCCTGGCCACCGCCGGGATGTTCCAGCTCGTCGAGCACATTTAAAGCCTCCATTAAGCGGTTGTAGCCTTTTTCAGCAGCTTGCAGAGCTTCATCGGTGAGGTCCATGTTGCTGCGGTAATGGGACTGTAGCATAAAGAAGCGGACCACCATAGGACTATAGCCTTTAGAGATGTGTTCCACTTTTTCTCCGTCAGCTGTCAGACCGGTAAACAATTCGTCGGGAGAAATGGTGTTCCCCTCGCTTTTCGACATTTTTTTACCATTCAACAACAGCATATTGGTATGCAGCCAGTATTTAGGGCCCTGGCAGTTGCAAGAACCGACATTCTGGGCAATTTCGTTTTCGTGATGCGGGAATTTGAGGTCGTTGCCGCCACCGTGGATGTCAAACTCTTCTCCCAAATACTTTGTACTCATTGCGGAACACTCGAGATGCCAGCCAGGGAAACCAACACTCCAGGGGCTGTTCCACTTCATAATATGCTCATCGGAGGCCTTCATCCAGATGGCAAAATCGACCGGATTTTTCTTTTCATCCTGATTTTTCAAATCCCTTGATTCGGCGATCAGGTCATCGATTTTGCGGCCGGACAACTCTCCGTAGATTCCTTTTTCCTCTTTAAACTTTACGGTATCGAAATAAACGGAGCCGTTTTTTTCGTAGGCAAACCCATTATCGATGATGGCCTGTACCATTTCGATCTGTTCGGGAATGTGCCCGGTGGCCCGGGGTTCAATGCTGGGTGGAAGCGCGTTGAAGGTCTTCATCATGTCGTGAAAATTGATGGTGATCTCCTGTGCGATTTCCATGGGCTCCAGATTCCGCACCTTAGCTTCCTGGCTTACGCGGTCTTCTCCATCATCCAGCAGGTGCCCAACATCGGTGATATTCCGTACATAACGAACCCGGTATCCCAGATAAAGCAGATACCTGTAAATGATATCAAAGCTCACAAAGGTTCGGCAATTGCCCAGGTGTACGTCTTTATATACGGTCGGCCCACACACGTACATACCTACGAAATTATCGTGTAAAGGCTTAAAAACTTCTTTTTGCTTATGAGGACTGTTGTAAAGTTTCAGTTCTGATTGCATAATGTAAAGGGTCTTTCAGGATAGGACTGCTACCGGAAGGCAGCAGTCCTATCCTCTTTTTTTTCGCAAAAATAAGAAAGTGGCGGAATAACAAAAATTATTTACAGCCGTGGACGAATAATTGTAGAAACGGGTTTATGATCAGAAAAGTTTCTTTTGCCTGTCTGAAATGATTGGATTTCATAGGGATAAGAAACGAAAATATAATCAATCCGGAGTCCTGGTATGGGGCCGGTATAGGTAGTAGCAAAGCCCCCCCCTTTCTCCTTAAAAGAATCTTGCATGCTTTCGGAGATTACACGATAGGCGTAAGAGGTAGGCACATCATTCAGATCTCCGCAGATAATGACGGGATGGGGGCTCTGTTGGATGGCTTCGGCCACTTCCTTTGCCTGTCGGGCTCTTTTTTGTGCGGCTCGTTTGTACTGCCCCATTATGTTTTTGATCCTTTTCCAGGTTTTCTTTTTTCCTAAGTTACCATTGGAGACATCTCTGGTCATGCGGGTAATACCATTAGACTGGAGGTGTAGGTTGAAGACGCGAATGATCTGGTGGTCATTTAGTTGAAGGTCAGCCCATTGATATCCATTGGTTCGGTATTCATAGTATTCTGAATGACTTCTTAAAACGGGCAGATTAGTTAATATCCCGAGGCTGCCCCTTTTATCCTGGAGGATTTGATAAGCGGGATCGATGGCCTTGGGCTTCATCTCCCTACTTTTACTGATAGCACGCGGCAGATTAGGGACCTCCTGGAAGCAAAACACTTGTGATTTTTGTTGGGAAATCATGTCTGCGAAATCTCCATAAGCCTTGTTCCGCTCTTCATTAAGCTGGTTTTTCTTTGGAACAATGCTGTGTGCATTGAAAGAGGTAAACTTAAAACTCCCTTCTTCGGCCAGATGAAGGCTGTTTTTTCCAAAACCTATAAAAGACAAGAGGTATCCCCAGCCAACTACAATCGTCAGCAGAGAGAAAATAAAGTGCCGCTTCCTGCTTAGTGCCCAAAAAAGGATAAAAAACAGGTTAAAAAGGATTAGAAAAGGGAAAAATAGTCCAAGAAAGGACAAGGGCCAAAAATTAATAGGGCTTACATAAGGAGATATGTAAGCCAGTAAGGTAACTAATACCAAGATAAGATTAGCCCATCTCAAAAGCTGTATAGATCGCTTCACATTTTAGCGTTTACTGGCATTGAAGAGAAATTCTTTCTCTTCTTCTGTCAGACTTTCATATCCCGAGACCTTAATTTTATCCAGGATAGAATTTAGTTTCTCTTCGTAATTTTGCTTATTGTCGGATCTTTGATTTCCTCGCCGGCTAGAACCGCTTTGCTGATTTTTTCTGATTCTGCTGGTATTTTTATAGACTACTTTGGGTTTTCTTCTGTTGGATCTGCCCAGTCCGGAAAAGAGATTGTTGATCCGGTCCAGGATATTATTGACCGGCAGGGCCCAGTCGTTGCCTTCCTGTAATTGCCGAACAAACAGAAAGCCTAGTAAGGCCCCTCCCAAGTGTGCGAAATGCCCGCCAGTATTGACATCAGAGGCCAGGCTGAACAAGTCCAGCAACACCAGGGCCACCACAATATACTTTAGCTTGACATCTCCAAGTAATAATAATCTCATAACATATTCCGGTGCAATGGTTCCGGCTGCGACCACCATGCCCATTACTGCACCTGAGGCTCCGTAAGCGTATCCGTTCGGTCCGGTATAATTCAAGAGGTTAGCGGTAACGAAGAAAATAAGCCCTCCGGCAAGACCTGAAATAAGGTAGATGGGAAGGATTCGCTGATTACCGATAAAGTCACCTACGATACGACCGAACCAATACATAATCAGCATATTCCAGAGAATGTGCCAAAATCCCTGGTGTAGAAACATACTTGTGATAAGTATCCAGGGATGAGTCAGCACGAACATCCAGTCGGCTGACATACTAAAGAATTTAAAAAAGCTCAGGTAATTCTCGTAGAAAGGAGAACTGGTATACCTCGTTAGGGGGTCATGCGGACTAAACTGGAAGGCAATGTAAAATGCCAGATTAATAACATTTACCAGAATAAAGACCCCTATATTGATCACGATAATACGGCGCACCATATTACCATTGATGAATTTTTCCTTTTCCTCTTCCCAAATAGACCGTAACATCTTAATGCATTTTTAATTAGTTTGATCGCCAATTATCGAACCTCGACCCAAATTTCCGCCAATACAAAATTAACAAGAATCCCGTTAATGCTCCACCTAAATGCGCAAAGTGGGCGATATTATCCCAGGAAAATTGATTTACGCCCAGAAACAGCTCCACCAGCATCAAAATTGGAATGAAATATTTTGCTTTAATAGGTATCGGCAAGAAGATTAACATTAGTTCGACATTCGGGTAATAAATACCAAAAGCCAAAAGCAATCCATATATCGCTCCGGAGGCTCCAACCACCGGTATATCCATTTTAATATTAATGAATTCTCTCATCTCTCTGCCGGCAGCCTGGATGGCCTCGGGTGTAGCATTAGCCACTCCTTCTCCGACTTTTCCTATAAATTCTTTGTACTCTTCGCTTCTTTCAAGCGGCACTTTTTTGAAAAACTCCCAGAAGGTATCATAATTCGGAGCTTCCTGGAATGCCATCATGGCATTTTGCAAGCTGCTGATATCGTAATAAGTATACAGCATATGTAGGATGGCGGCTCCGAAAGCACAGGCGAAATAAAAGAACAGAAATTTTTTAGGACCCCACAAGGCTTCCAACTGCGTGCCGAACAATACCAGGGCGAACATATTAAAGAACAGGTGGAATATGCCCGCGTGCATAAAAAAGTGCGTGGCAATCTGCAAGGGCAGAAACTTGTCAGAAGCAGGATAATGCAATGCGAGAATATCTGCCCCAAAAATCTGATCTGCCAAAAACACCAAAACATTGATGATCAGCAGGTGTTTAACAACATCTGTAAGCCGCATGATTCTTAATTATTTGGCGGAAAAAAACAATTGCTTGCCCAAAATTCCTAAATCTTTCGACAAAATAGGTCTCCTAAAAGGTCAAAAAGACCACCAGGCCTTTTTGACCTTTTATTTAGATAACGTTTTAATCAAACAATTTATCGGCTAAATCGTTTGATCAGCTCTTCCAATTCAAACGTTAGGAAACAGTTATTTCCTGAAGGACTTTTGAAGGGCACTCCACAGGCAAAGAGTTTATCGATCAATTCCTGCATGGATTCCTCACCGAGGCTTTCTCCTTTTTTAATGGAGGCGCTTCGGGCTAAGGATTGTGCGATGTTTTCCTGCAGTCCTAAATTCAGTTCCAGATTATTTTTGTATTGCTCAACCAGATTTTCGATAACTTCTGCTGCAT